>JAJZYZ010000071.1 GCA_021797815.1 Bacillota bacterium | reverse complement strand
CCGGAGGATAGTGGTGGTCGACCAGGGCTTGCGCCCGCTTGGCGTCAAGGTGCGGCGGCAGGGCACGGAGGAGCTGTATCGGTTCATCTTCGCCTGTTTGAACGGGCGCGAGGCGGAACAGGGGGTGAGCTGGTCGTGGGATTCGAGCCTTCTGCTGAAGTAGAAATGACGCGACGGCTCGAGGGTCTGTGGCCCGATGCGGTGGAGGTGCGCGCGGACCACGTTGCCTCCGATGTCGAGCTTCTCCGCGGTCTCACCGTGAGGGCCTGGCCCCGAGAGGTGAGTCCGGGCTGGGCGCTGCCTCTCATGCTGGCCAATGAGGCGCTGACCGTCTCGGTGGTGCTGACCCCGGTCGCGAGCGACGAACAGATGACCATGCTGAATCGCCGCCTGGTCTGGAACCGGGGAGCCCAGCGGGCGGCGGAAGGCGTGGGACGGCTGTACGACGCCGGTCGGCTGGAGGCGATGGAGGACGCCGATCGGCTTCGCCGGGAGATTGCGAGCGGCCGTGTGCGCATGGTGCGCGTCGCCCTGTCCTTCCTGGTGCGCGCCAGGACCCGAGAAGCGCTCGACCGGCGCACCGACGGGCTCATGAGTCAGGCGGCGAGTCTGCTGCTGCCACTCGGCTCGGCACGCTACCAGCAGGACCGGGCCCTGCTGGCCACGCTCCCGGGCGGGGAACCGATTCGCGGTGCACGGACTATGGATACGGCCACCGCCGCAACCATGTTTCCGCTGGTGGGCGATGACCGCCACGATCCGAGCGGCGAGATCTGGGGTGAAAATGCCCTTTCGCGCTCGCCGGTGGTCATTGACCGCCGGCTCCTGCCGGCCCCGCACAGCTTCACCGCAGCGTGGTCGGGAGCCGGGAAGAGCTTTGCCACCAAGCTCCAGATCTTGCGCGCCCGCTACCATGGGCACCGCGTGGTGGTGATCGACCCGGAAGGGGAGTATCGGGGATTGTCCGGCCCGGCCGGTCTCGTAGAAGTGGGGGAGGGCCGGGGCCTCAATCCCCTGTTCTGGACGGCGCGAAGCGCCACGGAGCGCGTGCGCCGCTCGCTCTTCGCCATCCGCTGGCTCGAAATGCTGACGGGCACCCTGACCCCGGAGATCCGGCGTGATCTGAGCCGCCATCTCGAAGCGGCCGACGATCTGACACCGGCACGCTGGCTCGAAATGCTTGCCCGTGATCTGCCTCGAGCGCACGAGCGAGTCGGCCCGGAACTCACTCACTGGATTGCCGTAATGGGTGAGGGGACGGGGACCCTGCCTGACGCCGGGCTTACCGTGATCGATCTCGCGTCCGTGCCCGACGGGATGCGCGCGGCAGCGTATCTGGCCGCCGTGGAATACGTGCTGGCCACGCTGTCTGACCGCCGTCCTCGCTGGGTTGTTTTTGACGAAGCCTGGCGTCTCCTACTGCACGCCGACCTGGCTCCCTACCTGGAAGAACTGTACCGTCGGGCCCGGAAGTGGCATACGACGCTGGTTCTGGTAACCCAGGACGCCCATGACGCCCTGCGCACGCCAGCGGCCGAGGTATGCCTCCGCAACAGTCCGCTCGTGCTTCTTCTGAAGCCACACCCGGAAGCGCTCAGCGACTGGAGCCGCCTCTTTCATCTCACCGCACCGGAGCGCGACTGGCTTGCGGGTGCGGGAGTGGGTGAGGGGCTTCTCCTGGCCGACCGCTCCCGGCTTCCCATCAGGATTGTCGCAAGCCCGCGGGAGCGCGCACTCATTCAGGAGGCAGAAGCACATGCCCGGGTGGGTTAAGAAGCCGGCCCTGCCGATGATTCTGGCGGCGGCCTTGTTTACCGGATTGAGCCTCGCGTCTCGTGGGCCCGGGTCGGCATGGGTTGTGGTAAGACCGGTGGCCGCCGGCGCCCCCGTCACTTCGGCCGATGTGCGCTACGAGACGATTCCATCAACGTTCAGCCCGTCCCCTCACGCCGTGGCGGGGGTGCCGCTGGTTCCGGGCATGGTGGTCGGACCCGGCCTGACTGGTTCGCGCTCCCGTGCGGGGGGTGACGAGCTGTCGGTGGCCGTGAGCACTCTGTCGGCCGGATCTCTAAACCCTGGCGAGACCGTCCGGCTCGGTGCGGCACAAAACGGCCGTGTGTGGCTATCGCCCCCCGTCACCGTGGTGAACGCGGCGGGTGGTGGAGTCGGGTCACTTTCGGGAACGCTCACCGTCACCGGACCATCTGCCACGATGCTGGCACTGGTGCAGCACGACGGAAATCCATCTGGAACCTGGGTCGTCATGACTGTGGGACGGACACGATGATTGCGGATGCACACGGGGTCGTGGTGGCCACCACTCATCAGGCGCTTCGAGAAGCTCTCAGCGAGGCCGGGGCCCTTACGGCAGGCTCTGTTGCAGACGTGGAGGAAGTTACGGCCTCCGGTGCCGCGTTCGCTGTTCTGGCCAGCCAGGAGTTTCCGGGCCTGGACCCCGACCGGGTTGCAGCCTGGGTGGCTCGAGGACTGCCGGTTCTCTTGTGGGTGGAAAAGGACCCGCCCCCATCGTGGACCCGGGGTTCGGTCGCCGCGCAGACCGTCTCGGGAGAGATAGCCGATGAGGATATCAACCGCTGGATAGCATCTGCCGCGGTCGCCGATGAACTGGCCCCGGGGGCTCGGGTGCATGGCGTCCTTGGCCTGGGCCAGCCGGTCACGGAGCTTGTGCTGCGGTGGAGCGGGCGGTTCGGACAGAAGAGGGGCCCGGGTCTCCTCGTGGATGCCGACTGGAGCGGAGGAGGCCTCACCGAGGCGCTGGCCGCACATGTGTGGGGACGGGTCTGGGACTTTGGGAGCGCACACGCGGTGCCAGTCTCCGGTGGGCAGCTGCTTCCGGCACCCCCGCCCTGGGTGGTGGGTGGGGATGAGAGGGGGGCAGGCGCTGGGGAGGAAGTGGCATCCGGGATGCCTTGGGTCATGGTGGACCTCGGGGGTGACTTCCGCAAGCCATCCGCCCTCATGTGGATCTCCCGCCTCGATGTCGTGGTGGTCGACGGGTCCGGGCGCCATCCCACGCGTGTCCGGGAAACACTTCAGGCCATCCGCGCCTTGAATCGAGAGGCCGTGCTGGGCTATCGCGGCGATGAGGCGGTGGGGGTGTCCGATGCTGTGCGGCTCGGCGCCCTCTGGCCCAGAATGCCGCAGCCTCCGGAAAAAGGGTCGCCACGGGCGGGACGCCTCGGCCGGACCTTAGTGGAGCACATCCGGGAGGTATTCAAGTGAGTTCCAAGAGACAAGACAGGGTCGGTGACGGCCAGAGACATGAGGGAGAACGAGAAGATGAAAGAGCGTGACGATGATGCCGCCAGGCGCTGGAGCCTCCCGCCGGTCGCGCGGGAGGCGGCGGTCCCGTTCGCACCGCCTGAGGAGACGCGGGACGTGGCCCGGGATGTGGAGGCTTCGTTTCCCGATCGCGTCGGATACCTGGTGTGGACCCCGGACCGCCTCGCCCGTCTGGGTGAAGCCGTGGACGCCGCGCTCGACAGGCGGGAGATCCGTCCGATGGAGGCGCGCCCCCTCATCCGGCGCTCGGTGTTAAATCAGCTGACCGGGCTCGGGCCGCTTGATTCCCTGCTTCTGGATGACCGTGTGACCGAGATCATGGTGAACCGCTTCGATGACGTGATGGTCGAGCGTGACGGAGTGCTGGATCCGGTTGCGTCGATGTTCGTGGATGATGACGAAGTGCTGGCGCTTGCCTTGCGTCTCGCGGCCCGGAGCGGGCGCAATCTCAACTCGGAGTCTCCGATGGCCGACGCGCGCCTCGCCGACGGTTCCCGCATCTCGCTCGTAATTCCACCGGTGAGCGAGCATCCGGCGCTCGCCATCCGGCGCGCGAATGACGGAGGGCTCGAGCCCGACGACCTGGTTCGCCTGGACAGTCTCAGTGGCGAGGTTTGGGAGTACCTGGTGGACGCTGTCCACCGGCGACGCAACATGATTGTTGCCGGGGGCGCGGGAACCGGCAAGACCCACCTCGCCCGCCTGCTTCTGCGTGAGGTGGGCCCGCAAGAACGTCTGGTGGTCATTGAAGATGTGCGAGAGCTCAATCTCGAGCGGCAGGGCGTTGTGGCGCTCGAAGCCCGTGGGCGATTTTCGACCCATGACCTCATCGTGCAGGCGCTCCGGCTGCGCCCCGATCGGATCGTGGTGGGAGAGGTTCGGGGAGGAGAGGCCCTAGACCTCATAGAGGCGATGGCAAGCGGGCACCCGGGGTCTCTCTCGACGGTCCACAGTCCGGGGCCCGGTCTCGCCACGATCCACCGCATCGCGAGGGCGGCCATGCGCAATGCCGCCGCTATGCCGTACACGGCCCTTCTGGAAGAGATCCGGGCCGCGCTTGACCTGGTCGTTTTTCTGGCGCGCGACGACCGTGGGCGGCGGGGAGTCTTTGGGGTCGATGCGATCAGTGTCGACGGGATCCAGCCGATTTTCGTGCGAGACGCCGACGGCCTCCGTCGGGTGGAACCTGTATGACCTGGACGGAAGCGGCGGCGGCCGCCATGCTGGGTCTCGCCTTCGTGGAGGCGGGCTGGGAGTGCGCCGCCGTCGGGGTATTGGGCGCGTTTGTGGGCGGGCCGGCACTGGCAGTGGCCGGGATGGTGGCCGGGGTTGGCTTCCATCGGTACCGCGCTTACGGGGCCGACCGGGCCCGCGATGAAGCCGCGCGCGCCACCGGGGAGGCGATGTTGGGACGCCTTCGGCAGCGCTTGCGGGCGGGCCAGCCGGTTTCGGCGGCGCTCGAAAGCTCCCTGGAAGTCCATGGCGTGACGGATGTTGAGACGGCGGTCCAACATCTTGCGGCCCGTATGCCAGCGGCCGTGCGGCCGCACGCCGAGGGCCTGTGGCGAACGACGATAAGGAGGGGTGGACGGGCCGATCGGCTGGTAGATCTCCTGCTGGCCCAGCTGCAGGCGGAACGTGCTGTGCAGGATCAATGGGAAGCGGCATTCGCGGGCCCACGCAGCACGGCGCTCCTCTTGCTGCCGGCTCCGTGGGTGGCGGTCGTCGGTTTGCGGTTTACCGTACCGGTGTTCTTTCACATGCTGACCGGGACGCTTCCTGGCACGCTGACGCTTCTCGTGGTGGCCGGCATGCAGACTGCCGTACTGTGGGTCCTGTGGCCGGCGGGCGGTGCCCGGTGAGCGCGGTTGCCGCGGCCGTCGCGGCCGTCCTGCTGCTGGAAGTCTGGCTCGCGCCGCAGTGGCGGCGGTTCACGTGGCCCGCCGCGAGCGCGGGGCTCGCCCTTGAGCACCAGGGGGCGGCGGCGCTGGTGGCGGCGGCCCTGGCCGCGACCCAGTGGTGGCCCGAGCGACGCGCGTGGCACCCGGTGCGTGTCGCCCTCGCCCGCTACTGGGAGACGGTAGCCCTCATGGCCACGGCGACCCTCGGGGTACTGGAGGCACTCGAGGCCGCTCTTCCGGCGGGGGAGCTCGGCCACGACCTGGAGGCTGTACTGACAGCACTGGCGGCGGGGACCGCCGAACCATTTACAGCCTGGCGCGCACGTTATCCGGTGCCAGAAGCGCACCAGCTGGCGCGTCTCATCGATCGGGCGTGGCATGACGGGCTCGATCCGGAGGCGGCATTCGACGAGGCGCGGGCGATGCAAGAGGCGCTCATGGCCGAACGCCGTCTGGCGTTGCTAAAGCAGCCGCTCTACGCATCCGTCCTGCCGGCCGCCCTGCTATTCGGTCTCCTGCTCGTGATTCTGGTGCCGCTCGGTATGGACATCGCGGGCACGTGGCTTCGCCTGTAAGCGTGCGGGAATAGGCGTAGGATTTCGGCGTGACATGCCGCGAGGGGGACCGCCGCTTCGAATCCAAGAAAAAGGGGACCGGCGGGGATGCCTCGGACACCGCGTGAGCGCATTTGCGGTGGCTCATTCGCCTCACTCCGGCGCGGCTGGGAAAGCTCGCCGGCGCGACCGACAGGGACCTGTGGGCACCGCTCACGTACGAACCGTCCTGAGCGCCTGCGGCGGCCGGTTCGACGTCTGCGCCTGGGGCGAGGCCACGTGGCCCGCACGATGGGGAGGGTGTGGTCAGCAACGTCTCCGCAGAGGCCGTGCGCGAGGTGGCTCAAGCCGGTGGGATGGATCGGATCCCCGCAGTCCGTGCCATCCGCCGGAGCGGTGTATAAAGCCCGCCCGCTGATATGGGCGTGGACCCGTAGCCGCCGACCACGACCCAGTCACAGGACGGGGCATAGTGCACCACGATCGGCGAGCCATGGGCATAGTGGAAGGTGAGTCGAGCGTCCCAGGTATCCGAGCCGGCACAGTTTCCGCCGCCCAATGGCATGACGGCGCCGCGGTTCACAATGTCCAACAGGATCTTCAGCGTGTGGGGGTTGGTCAGCGTGAGCACCCGGCGGCGGGGGCGACTGGTGGAATATGCGATGGCAACCGACGTGGCGTCTGGGGGCAGAATCGTAGCGGCCGGACGGGGGAGCAGCATAATGGACTGCACCGCCACCGTCACCATGGTCCGTCCGGGCGCGAGGGCGCGAAACTCCAGGTCCAGCGTCTGCTCGCGGACGCGTACACTCTGGAAGTCGAGCAGATATATTGTGGGCATCGCCGGTCCGCTGGTTTCGCCCTGTCCTGCGGGCTTCCACGCTGAGGGCTCGTGGTGTTCGGCCCAGGCCATGGCGGCCTTAACTGACAGGGGCCACACATAGTTGTGCTGCCCGGTCCACAGTCGTTCCGCCAAGGGCGTCGACAGAGGGGGGAGAGCGCCCAGCCGCGCGTAACTTCCTGCGGGCAGGCTGATCGGGGCCGTCACCGGAAGTCCGGGCGTGAGCGGAGTCAGCACACTCGGCAGCCACGACGGATGGTATCGCAACGTCACCGCGTTCTTGATGATGGGCGGTCCCAGCGCATAGCGACCCATATCGAAGGCCACCAGGGACGCCAGAACGACGACGATAAGCCACCGCACTTCGCCTTGCTCCCTCCACGGGTCAATATATCGAACCGTTCTCCAATGGGAAAAGACTGTCAATATCCATGAGGTCAATACGAAGAGCAACCGATATCGGGTACGGCGGAATCCGGGTCGGTGCTGACGACGGATACCCAGGGAGAAGGGGGTTAACCTTAGCCGGCGCCGACTCTGAAGAGCTTTTCGCGGGGCGGGTCTGGGTTGACCATCTCCGCGCCGATGGAGACGTCGACCCGCCGGGGTCGGGGATCCGGTTGGCGGCCTTCATCGCGCATAGGCTCGATGTCACGATAGTCGCCTGTCCGCTCCGGCGCGGCCAACCGCATCGGTCCCCGGCCTCGCCCCACCGTCACGGCCCAACCTTCCAGGCCGACGAGGAAGTGAACGGCACACCGTTGCTGGTGAACGTACATGAGGCCACGACGATCATGGCCCGGGAATCTCCACGGTCGGCCGACAATCAGAGCCCGAGCGTGTGAACGGCGCGGTGGGGCGTCTGCCTCTATTTCGCTTTCGACCCACCACGCGCGATGGAAACGTCAAAACCTTCCGGTGGCCGGTTG
Organism: Bacillota bacterium; assembly: GCA_021797815.1. GTDB lineage: Bacteria > Bacillota > Sulfobacillia > Sulfobacillales > JAIMBI01 > JAKATP01. The sequence continues at coordinate 3,137 of JAJZYZ010000071.1, read as the reverse complement.
GCCGGTAACCGGGATCCATGCGCGGCCAAATAACATCGGCCGTGTTCTCGGACGACACTAGAACACTCGGCGATTAGAGAGAGGAGCCCACCTATCGTGCAGGGCTTGCACCATTCCATAGACAGCCGCGGCGACGAGGGCGCTTAGGGCGATGGCCCAGTCCGCCGTCCGATACACGGGGGCGAAAGCGGCCGCGTGGGCCGGGAGAGTGGGAAGCCAACGATGTGCCAGCGGGCCAAAGGAGATCCACCCAAATCCATGGAGCCAGGGCATGGCGGACACCACGCCCGTTGCCCAGGCCATCATGGCCCAGACCCCGTGTGGGTACGATCGAGGTTGCGGCGCATGGCCCCGGCGACCCAACCTCACGAAGAGGGTCCGCACCCCTGCGATTGCAATGAGTGGGGCGACGAGGTAGCTTCCGCCCAACACATACAGCGTGATCTGAACGTGAGCGGCGTCAGCATGGAGCTGACTCGACGTGGACAAAATCGCCAGGATATTCCCGGGTGTCAGCCATACGGCGCCCACCGCACTCGCCAACGCGGCAATGCCCGTTATCGCGCGACGGCTGCCGCCTGAGAGCCCACCCATGGGAGGGCCTCCGGTCCACACCGCGCCGAGCCACAGCACCGCCCCGCCACTCACAGCTACGACGAGTGCGTCACGCCAGAATCCTGGGCCCCGTAGAGCTAGGAGTTGCACCGCAGGATTCACGGTATTCGTCACGGGGAGGCCGACACCGAACCGGGTGGCCGTCCCCACGTAAATCACCGCACAGACAAGGCTTCCGACCATCACGCTTTGGATCACTATCCACCACTGGTGTCTTCGTGATGGCTTACCGGGGCCGACCCCCATTCGGAGTGGCGCCCACAGCATCACCGTTGCCGTATAAGGCCCGCGATATCCACTAAACGAGCCCAGAACGTGGGCCATTCGACGGCGAAGGGGTACGAATTGGGGCCCACCCGGGCATTCGCGCCCAAGAGCATGTCCGTACGTTGCCACAGGCCGGGCAGAGCGGAGGCGAGGATGTGTGGGGCCACGAGGATGGCCGCCATAAGAGTCAGACCGCCAACCACCAGGGTTGGAACCCGGACGCCCCGTGCCCACGACCGCGCCTGGAACGCCGCGACAAGGGCGAGAAGCAGTACCGAGAGCGAGGCCGACCAGGGAACGACGGTGCTGAGGGCCGCTCCCGCCCAGCTCATGGTAACCAAGCTGATGGCCACCGCCCACACCACCCACAGGCCGAGAAGCGGCCACCGTCCTCGGCGACCGAATGTATCCAAGAGGGGCTGGCCCCATAGCGCAACGACCCATGTGACGCTTATGAAAGCCACTCCAAAGGCGCCGCCCAGCGCTACCGCCGCCATGACCTGCCATTCACTGAGAGATGCGAGTCCGTCAAGCTGCCCGACCAAGAGCGGGACCAGGCTCAACCCAGAGACGACTATCCACATCGATGGACCATGTCCGCCCGGACCTGGGAACGCCTCTTCTACCGGGGCCTTGATGTGACCTGTGACGCCCGGCTTGCCCCGACAACAAGATGCCGGCATGGCCGTCGCCGGATGCCTGGACCCCCGTGCAACGGGCCCACGCCTCACCGTCATCGCCTTCCTCTCGCCTTCCAAACGTAATCGAAGCAGCGACTGTTACCGCGTGGCGGACTGGCGCAGCAACTGCACGGTCCCAGGAACCACCAAGGGCGGGATCAGTGGAGCGTAGCTGGCCCCTCCCCTCGGCGAATCTCCCCGACCCCCTCTCTTGGTTCGTCGTGCGAAGCCGCTGACCGATCCGTTCCGGCAGCGACCACTGTGAGCGGCAAGATACCCTGGATGTGCTCGGCAGCGGTAACAAACCGAGGAGGCAGTTACGATCCGAGCACGACCGCGTCCGGTGGTGTATTTCGTGGCGGCGTTGATAGCCCTGGCAGTGGGAGGGGACCGTTTCACCACGCATGGGCCCGCCAGTCCTGCATCGTCGACCGCCACCAGGTGTCCAGCCGGTGTACCCCGGGACAAGTGTCCCCCAGCCGCTTTCGCTCCCTTATCTACTCCGGTGGCGTCATCATCGACGCCGCCAAGCGGCGTTCGCAGTACGGTTACGAATGCGGGCCCATCGTTCGTAACCGCCACTCAGCTTGCGCAAATCGAAGATGAGTACGGCCTCACCAACATTTTCCTCGACGGTGGTACGTGGGTCATAAGGGCCGATGGCGAAAGCATGACTAGTACGGCAACACCCCCGGCCATGGCTCCGGGAGGTCCCCTGGTGGCCGTGCAGGCCTGCCGCACAAGCTCGCGGTGTTTGGACCCCAACGCTCCCCATGACCTTTCACAATTTACGGTGTTGCCGGTTCCTGATCCCAATGCACCGCTGACTTTGCTGATGGCCGCCGCTGGCCGGGTGTACTTCTCAGACCCTGTTCATGGTCAGATCTTCTTGGACCTGTCTTCTCTGCAGTGGCGAGAGGACGCCGGCAGCGACCGCACGATCTCGGTGGCACGGCCATCACTCGGCATCTCGCTCCCTTGAACTAGGGATGTGCAAGTAGGGAGCTCGCGTGCATTGTCTCCGCTACACGCGACACGTGACTGTCTGCCCGGTCCCGCCGCTCATCTTCTCGACGACCCTCTCCGTTCGATCAACGTTAGTCGGCGAGATGTTCCGTCCACAATATGTTCTCCGGATCCTCCAGTTCCTCACCGTGACAGGCGATTACGGCCCGCGGATGTTGGATTGAGAGATGCGAGTCCGTCAAGCTGCCGACCAGGAGCGGGACCAGGCTCAACGCAGAGACGACTATCCACATCGATGGACCATGTCCGCCCGGACCTGGGAACGCCTCTTCTTCCGGTGCCTTGATGTGACCTGTGACGCCCGGCCTGCCCCGACAACAAGATGCGGGCGTGGCCGTCGCCGGATGCCTGGACCCCCGTGCAACGGGCCCACGCCTCAAGATAATCGCCTTCCTCTCCCCTTCCTCTCGCCTTCCAAACGTAATCGACGCAGCGACAGTTACCGTCAGCAGTCCGCCGCTAAGCGACCGGGAGTCGGGACAGCGCACGTCGACTAAAGAAGGTGGCGCCACGATATCTACTGCTCGCGATCAAAGCCATCATGGGAGT
>JAJZYZ010000070.1 GCA_021797815.1 Bacillota bacterium | reverse complement strand
ATCCAACCGGCCTCCACATTACCCCCGCGCAAGTCCGCGCCCTGAACCTGGAACCCGATACCTTCCAGGGGCACTGGAACTACACGATTTCCCCTCAACCTGTATCACTTACTGACGAGTGAGCCCTTATGGGATAAGCGGCCAACCATGATTCAGCGAGGGAAAATTGGGCGCCCGCCGCGGTCCCACATCAGGCGCTGTCTCGTGGGGGCCGCGGATGATGCGGAGTCCCAAATTTCTCGCGTCGGTGTCGTTTCGGCGGGACGGCGCGTGAAAGCCCGTCGCGGCGGCCGGCTTTCACCCTAGACGCCTGCACGCGGGCATTCATAAAACCTCGCCCGCCGTCCACGGATGCACCAAGCCGGCAACTCCTGGACCGGAAGTGTGCGTTGGGCCCGTGGTGACAACCGCTGGTGTTAAGCCAAGCCGTCACGCCGATGGCGACCGTCGTGGAAGAAAGGGCGGAGCCGGTACCCGCACCGTCAACTGTAAGACGAATTTGTGGGGGAGGCATGCTCTGCTTGAACGGCCGCGCGTCCGACCGAGTTTGACCGGCGTGGCGTCACCGACACGACGCCGGCTTGGCCGGTCTGGTGCGCCAGGGACCAGGCGGAGCCAGGCGCGGCCTGGCAGCCCGTCCGGTGGGAACGTAACATAGGATCGGGAGGAAAGGCCCAGACGGCCCGGGATTCCATGGGACGGGCCAGTGTGGTTTGGCGGCCCCGTATCCACGGGTTGAATGGAATCTGGTCGGAGCCGGCAAGCCCGACCCGTTCCACCCTCTTCTGACCTTTCGGTCGTCCACGACCTTCCAGAGGCCCGGCCGTGTTGGGGCGGTGTCTTCAAGGCCCGGGCCCCGGTCCATGACGCTTGGCAGGCGTGGGGGACTTGGGTGGTGGCGGTTGGGGTCCATCGCGACCGTGCCAGCGGATGGCCAGTGGCCGGTTCCGGAGCGGGTGGCCAGGCCAGATCCGTTGACGTTCCATCGCGTCCGCCCGCCGTGGGAGTCTCTCCGGGGCACCGCTTGCCGGTGTTGCGGGGTGCCGCGGCCCGTCGCCCTGCCGAATCATATGGTTAAGGCCCACGCGCAAGCATGCGCGTAATGCCGGAGGGAGAGATCCCATGCCAATGCCGGGTACCACGCTGCCGCCGGTTGGGACCGTACAGGAGTTCTACGGCCTCAGTCTCGCGATTGGACTCTTGATCGTAACCCTGGGCAGTGTCGTGGCGGCGGTGCGATGGCGGGGGCGCGGGACGAGGCGGCCGGCAGGAGCGCGGACGGTGCTGACGGTCGGCCTGGGCGTGCTCTGGATGGCAGACGGAGCGCTGCAGGCCCAGCCACGGCTCATCACGGACTTCGTATCGGCCGTACTGGTGCAGGTAGCCGCCGGCCAGCCCCACTTCGTGCGCGTTGTGGTCGTGTTGGGAGCCCGGGCGTGGGCCATCGATCCATGGGTGAGCGATCTGATTGTGACGTGGCTGCAGGTGCTCCTTGGCGCCCTCATCGTCTTCGGCGGTAGGTCCCGTTGGCGCCGGGCGGCGCTCTGGGCCTCCATCCCGTGGGCGCTCACCGTGTGGGCGGTCGGGGAGGGCTTTGGAGGGCTTGGAGCTCACGGGAGCTGGCTTGCCGGGGCACCGGGGTCCGCTTTGCTCTATGCGGTCATCGCCGGAGCACTGGTAGCGCCCGGCCGCTGGTGGAGCGGGGATCGCCCGGGCCGCATCGCCCGGCGGGCCCTCACGGTTCTCTGGCTTCTTGCGTTCACATTGCAGGCCTGGCCCACCAACGGGTGGTGGAGCGGCCCGTCAAGCGTCGCCGGGTATGTCCGGAGGATGGCGGCCATGCCCCAGCCTCATTGGATGTCCGCGCCGCTCTGGGCCTGGGCGGGGGAAGTGGCGCGGGCTCCCGCGGCCTGGAACGCGATTGTCTGTCTCGTGTTCCTGGGGCTCGCCGCGATGTGGGCTTTTTGGGGCGACAGACGCTGGAGCTTTGCCATCACCCTGGGCGTGGTGGTGGTGACGTGGTGGCTCGGTCAGGATGCCGGGGTGTTCGGAGGAGCCGCGACCGACCCGCAGAGCGGGGCGGTGGTGCTGCTGGCCCTCGTCGCCTATGCCCTCTACCGACGGCGCCGTCGTCAGTTGACCGAGACGGCCACCGACGCGTTGGAGGCGCGTCCGGCTTAGACCTGGCCCGGACAGGCATTTCTCGCGGTTCATGCCGTATGCGGCGGCTGAACCGGTGCGGCAAGTAGGCAGGGTTGGAGTGCGGTGCGCGGTTCGGCCCAGATCCCATAACGGCGGGAGTCTGGCAGGCAGCCGGCCCCTGGCCCCTCGCCGATCCCGGAACCACGCGCCGGACGGGTGTGCGGTGGCCGTCCCCCGGGCCGGTCAGGAGGGTCGGATCACCTTCCTCGGCCTGTTCCTGCGAACGCCTTCGCGTGCGGGCCTGCCCCTGGCACTCGGCGTTATGCGGGTCTCCGGGGCCCACCGGTGCGCATTTCGGCAGGCCCGGGCACCACGGTGTGGCGACCGCTGCCACCAGAGACGCATTGCACGTAGTGCTATCCTGGGATGGAACGAGACTGGCGGTCCCTGCCCGAGCCGCCGCGTCAGTATTTGGTTCGGTGCCGTACGCAAGAAGGCGTGCCGTGTAGCCGCCCGCCGCGCTCGCGCGCCGGTCGCACAGGGATGGGGATGGGATCGAACGGGCAAGGTTGAGGGCCGACGGAGGGTTCGGGCAGCGGCAGACGGCCGTGTAGGCCGTAGTGCGCGTGACTCAGTTTCTGGGGAAGACGCCTGTAAGGGCGTGGCTACGGCCCGCAGCTTGGGCGACCCCGTGCGCCTGAGGCCGGTGCTCGAGCGGGCCGCTGGAGGCGGCCGACCATATCTATCTTGGGAGCGCGCCCGGGGCCCCGCACCGCCGGCGCGTTTTTTGCTGCCGAGACGCGGTCCTCCGAGAGTCGGGCGGCCATGGGGCGAGCGTTCGCGCGGCGGCGAATGAGAGTGGAGACGGGTCTCACGTTGGAGGTGCACGATGCGTGAACAACACCTGAAGGGTCCGGCACTCCTGGCCGCGATCCGGGAGGAGCTCCGTCCGCGGGTACGGATTCCCACCCCATTCGGGATGCGGCATCTGGTCTACGCCGACTGGGTGGCGTCGGGGCAGCCGTTGGCCAGTCTCGAGCGGCAGATCGCCGAGTCCATCACGCCTTATTATGCCAATACCCACAGCGGGGACAGCTGGACGGGTGCGGTGACCACGCAGTTCACGCACGAGGCCACGGCCTATCTGAAGCGCATCTTCGGCGCCGATGAGCGCTATGCGCTCTTGTTTGTCGGGAGTGGAGCGACCGGGGCCATCCATCGCTGGCAGGAGATCCTGGGCCTCATCGGAGACCCGGACTCGACCGGGCGCCCACCGGGCCCGCGCCCCTTCGTGCTGGTCGGCCCCTATGAGCACCATTCGAACGAAGTGACCTGGCGGGAGACGGCGGCGGAGGTGCGCGCCATCCCGCTGGGCCCGGACGGGACGCTTGACCTAGAGGCCCTCGAGGCCGCGGTCAGCGACCCGGCGCTTGGGGGCCGGCTCAAAATCGGCTCGTTTTCCGCCGCCAGCAACGTGACCGGGGTCCTCACCGATACCCGGGCGGTGGCCCGCATTCTCCACCGCCACGGTGCGCTCGCGTGCTTTGACTTCGCGGCCGCCGGGCCGTATGTCCCGATTGACGTTCATCCCGGGGCGGACGACGCCTATGACGCGGTGTACCTGAGCCCGCACAAGTTTGTGGGAGGTCCGGACACCCCCGGGCTGCTGCTTTTCCGGCGCGATCTTTACCGGCGCCGCGTCCCGACCATTCCCGGCGGGGGCACCGTCCGCTTTGTCAACTCGACGACCCAACGCTATCTGGACGACATTGAGACGCGCGAAGACGGCGGGACGCCGCCTATTGTGCAAAAGATCCGAGCGGCGCTGGCCCTCTCCCTGAAGGCCGAGATCGGTGAAGATGCGGTGCTGGAGGCTGAAGAAGACTTTACCCGCCGGGCGCTTGAGCGGCTCATGCGCCATCCCCGCATCCAAGTCGCCGGGCCGACCGACGTGGCCCGGCTCGGGATCGTGTCGCTGTCCATTCAGACCAGCTCCGGCCAGACCCTGCACCCGCATTTTGTCGTGCGCCTGCTGAACGATCTGTTTGGCATTCAGTGCCGCGGAGGCTGTCTGTGTGCCGGTCCTTACGATCACACGTTGATGGGGATTGACGCCGCAACCTCGAGCCGCTATCTGGTGGCGGTGGAGGCGGGGTACGAAGGAATCAAACCCGGCTGGGTGCGCCTCGCGTTCCACTACGCCATGACGGAACCGGCGTTTGCGTTTCTGCTGGACGCCCTTGATTTTGTGGCGGACCGGGGGGAGGCCTTCCTTCCTCAATACCGGTTCGACTGGATAAGCGGTACGTGGTCGCATCCCCGCGATCCTGCCCTGCCTTCGTTGTTCGAGGGCGAGCGGCCGTCGGTAGATACCGGGGAGCCCCCTTACCGGACCTACCTCGAGGAGGCCAAGCGGCTCGCGGAACGCGGGCCAAAGACGCACGAGGGAGTGGCGGCTCCGGTGCGCGTACCTGCCGACCTTATTCGTTTCCGGCTCGACTAGGCGCCCTCTCCAAGACGCCGCTCGGGAGACCGGGGCGTCCGAGCCCGTACGGGCGGACCGCGGCTCCTGCCGCGAGGAGAGCGTGCGTGTGGACCAGGTCCGGATCGGTCTGGCACAATACCCGCAGACATCTTCGTTACGACCCGACTTTTTCTACGTGCCGCCGCTGAGCCACGGCCAGCATTGTCAGAGCGGCCCCTGCCGCCCGGGAGGCGTCTATGAGTGATCGGGGATGGCGGGAGTTCCTGACCGGCGAGGGGCTCCAGGACTGGGTGGTGCTGCATGGCGGCGCCACGGCGGTCTTCCGTGTTCCGGGACTGGTTGAGGCGGCTCAACTGGCCGTGGCCATCGCGCGCGTTCCCGGACTTGACGGTTCCGGTGCACTGCTCACGATGACGGACGAGCAGGTCAGTGTCCGCCTGACTCGTGACCTCTGGCAGCTCGACCGGCGGCACCTGGACCTGGCGCGCCAGATCTCTGCGATAGCGCGGGCCCATGGAGCGGCCGCGGACCGCACGCGCACTCAGGAGGTTCAGCTCGCCGTCGCGGCCCACCCGGATTCGGTAGACGTCGGATTCTGGCGGGCCGTCCTCGGGTATGCCGCACTGGGAGGCGACAATGCCGTCGACCGGCTGGGGCATGGCTCGACGGTCTGGATGCAGGAGATCGATCCGAAGAAGCCCCTGCGCCATGCCATGCATGTCGATGTGTCGGTGGCACGCGAGCTGGTCGCCGATCGGCTGGCGGCCGCGCTTGCCGCGGGAGGCCGCATCGTCGACGCGTCGCATGCGCCGCAATGGTGGACGCTGGCCGACCGGGCCGGCAATCGGGTCGACATCACGGCATGGCCGGACGGGAACCCTGCGCCCGCGCCCCCGCGATCTGAAGAGTGAGGGGCCGGGACGCGGCTCACGACCGACGGCCCCGGGGTTCGTTCCCGGGACCTCCAGGGAGGAACCACCGCACCGGGACGACCCCGTGACGGCTGCGAGCGCCTGGCCGCGGCGTTCCGCATGGCCTTTGTGCGACCCGGAGCGGTCGGCCGGATGCGGAGCCGACGGGTTCTTTGATGGCCGGCCGACCAAAAGTCTCTTCGCGTGCTGGCCGCACGCATCCGCACAGAATCTCCAGCTCAGCGGTCCGTGGACCCCTTCCCGACGCTGCTGCCTTCGGTGAGCGTCATCCGGCGAGACAACCACCGAGCTAAAGTTGCCTGAATTGGCGTTTCTTGACAGACCTGGCGGTTCATGACCATAGTCCACAGTAAGCGACCCCATCGACGCCCAGATGCGGTTTCAATCGGTATGGGTGGCCCGTGCGGCAGCCGGGAGCCATCGACAAGTCCCGCGTGACCACTGGCCCGTCCGCGCCGGTGGCACCTCGTTGCGGGGGTGCTTTCGTCACTCCGGGAACCCGGACCCCGCGGTCACCGTGGTGGTGAACGTCGTGTAAAGCGTGGATCAATCTCTCGGGAGGGGAACATGATCGATCCGAGTGGAGCCGAATTGTGGGATTTTGGGCATGATGTCCTGGACTGGTGGGCCATGAGCGCACCCGACCAGACCGCTCTGTACGTGTTGACCGGGCGCGATGATGGCATTCGCCATTCGTTCGCGCAGGTCGCGGACGTCAGCAACCAGGTGGGGCGATGGCTTTCAGAGCACGGCATGCGTCGCGGAGACCGGGTGCTGGTGGTGCTGGGGAAGGATCCGGCGTTCTGGCCCATCATGATGGGCCTGCTGAAAATCGGCGCGATCCCCATGCCGGGTACGGTCCAGCTGACGACCGGTGATCTGTGGTATCGCCTGAGCGCGGCCGAGGCGGACAGCGCGATCGTGCTGCCGGAAACGGCTGCCCGCATCGACGCGCGCGCCGAGCGTTTCCTTAAGACCACGATTGTGGTCGGCGGCTCGCAGGAGGGGTGGACGCGTCTCGATCCCTGGGATCTACCTGCGGGCTCCGTCCCTTTGCCGCGTGTGGTGGCGCCGACAGACCCGGCCCTCATCTATTTCACAAGCGGCACCACCAATTATCCGAAGATGGTCCTGCACGACCACCGCTATCCGTTTTCGCACCACATTACGGCCGGGTACTGGATCGGCCTGCAGCCGGACGATCTGCACTGGAATGTGGCCGACACCGGTTGGGCCAAAGCGGCCTGGAGTTCCCTGTTTGGTCCCTGGACTAAAGGCGCGGGCATCGTGGTCGACGACCTCACCGGAAAGTTCGTCGCGCGCGACCTGTTGGACCGATTGGCCGTGCATCCCGTGACCAGTCTGTGCGCGCCGCCCACCGTCTACCGGCTCTTGGTGCAGGAGCCGCTGGAAACCCTCCGGGAACGCCCCCTCCGTTCTCTGGTGGCGGCGGGAGAGCCGCTCAATCCTGAAGTTATCGAGACCGTCTCCAAAGCCACCGGCCTCACGATCCGGGATGGCTACGGGCAAACGGAGACCGTGCTGCTGGTGGGTAACGCCCCCGGGGCCGCCGTGCGTCCGGGATCCATGGGCAAACCCGCGCCGGCCTTTGACATGGCCGTCGTCGATCACGAGGGACATCCGCTTCCGCCGGGCCAGGAAGGCGACATCGCGGTCCGGTTTCGGCCCGTACGTCCACCCGGACTCTTTTTGGAGTACGTGGGCGAGGCGGAAGGAACCGCGAGCCGGTTCGTGGGCGACTATTACATCACGGGCGACCGCGGCATCCGGGACGAGGACGGCTACTTCTGGTTCGTCGCCCGCGCCGATGACGTCATCATCAGCGCCGGCTACCGGATCGGACCCTTCGAGGTGGAGTCGGCCCTGGTGGAGCATCCGGCGGTGGTAGAGGCGGCGGTGGTGTCGTCGCCGGACCCCATTCGGGGCGAAGTGGTGAAGGCGTTTGTCGTGCTGCGCCAGGGGGTCGTGGGCGACGAGCGACTGGTCGAGGAGGTCCAGGACCACGTGAAGTCGGTCACGGCGCCTTATAAATATCCCCGGCGCATCGAGTTTGTCACCGAGCTGCCGAAGACGATTTCCGGCAAGATTCGTCGAAACGAGCTGCGGGCGCGGGAGTGGGGCTCGCCGACACCATCGTCGGCGACCGAAGAGTAAGAAAGCGCGGGCGACGAGAGAGGTGGCCCGCGCCCATGTCGGCCCGCTTATCCTGACGAGGCCGTCCGCGCGGGTCGTGGTGAAGGGAACGGACTCTCTGAGCCGCTGGCCGGGTCCAGCGGCTCGGCGGGATGGGCCGGGCCTCTGGTGGTCGCAAGCGCCGCGTCCGACACGCGCCTGTGCGGGCGTCAGATTGTCTTGCCCGCCGTGAATCCGCGCGGTCTTTCCGGCGCGGTTATCGATGCCTCCGGGGCGACGGCAGAACCGGTCCCGCGGGCCAGCTGCGGTTGTCTTGCCGCGTGTGTGCCTCAGGGGTTTGGGTGTTTGGACGTTTGGACGCTTGCACGGCGCTCTCCCCGCTCGAAGCGGATGGACTCCTCATGGGCGCGAGGCCCGCTCTCCTGGCCAATTCGCGACCGCGACTGGCTGACGGCAGAGCGTTTTTGGGGGCGGACCAGAGAGGGAATCAGCCGAGCCATCCGGGTGCCTCCACCGATTGTCGGGGGCAGGACAGCCCCCGGCCTCAGCCGGGCGCGGACTCGGGCGCCACGGCATCGGAAGCCGCGGCCGACAAGCGGTGCCGCGAGGTCACGCGCGTCCTAGGCACCGTGCCGGTCGGTGGTGTCAGCGCGTGCGGTGAGACCGGGTGCCGGTACTGCGGGCCAGTCCGTGAGCGGCCGGAACTGCTCTAACGCCCCGACAACCCGGTCCGTACTGGCGTCAAACAACGGCGTGGCCTCCACCTGCAGGACCTGTCGGCTCCCATCCTGCCGCCGTGCGCTCAGCACGCTCATGTGCGCCTTTTGGAGGGCCATGCTCTGGACCAGGGGACAGGCGCTCACGCATAGCCGCCGACCCCCGCGGTCACGGTGGTCGAGGGGGCTTTCGGAACACCGCCGGCCCAGCAGATCGGCGTCGCGGAATCCCAGCAGGGCCGCCGCCGCATCGTTCCACGCCACCAGGCGCCGTCGGCGGTCAACCACATAGCTCGGGACCGTAAGGCCCGCGATCGCGCGGGCGTAAAAAGCGAGCGTCGCATCGACCGGCGACGACAGGTGGACCTTGCCGGTGACGGGGTGCCAGTCGACTTCCGTACGGAGGACCGCGGTGGGCCGTCCCAGGAAAAACCCCTGCCCATACTCACAGCCGAGATCGCGCAGGACCTCGCACTCGCCCGCGGTCTCAATCCCTTCGGCGATGATTTGAACTCCGTTATCGCGTGTCCAGGTGCGAATCGCCGCCACCATCGCCTGCTTGCGGGCGTCCCGATCCAGGCGCGCAATCAGGGCGCGGTCGAGCTTGATGATGTCCGGCTGCACCGCCAGAACGGCCACGACACCCGCGTAGCCGGTCCCGTAGTCGTCGATGACGAGGAGATGACCGGCACTGCGCCACCGGGCCAATGCCTCCAGCAGCGCCGGCTGACCCAACACCGACCGCTGTTCGGAAATCTCGATGGCGAGCGGGAGGGACGCTGCCGTCGGATGTTCCCAGTCGCCAGGCAGCCGCAGCCAGCGGCCATCGAGATTCAGGAAGACGCGCTGACCGGGAATCCAGTTTCGGCGAGCGGTATCGAGGGCGCGCTGCCGGCACGCGCGCTCCAGCTCCTCCTCCCGCCCGTTGTCCGCGGCCCACCGGAAGAGCTTCTCCGGGTGGGCCACGGGAGTGCCGGTGGGCCCTCGGATCAAAGCTTCGTGACCGAGAATCGTGCCGTTCCGCAGATCGACGATGGGCTGCCAGGCAACCCACAACTCGGGCAGGAGCGGCATGGGCGCACCTCCTTGTCCGCTTCCACTGCTGAGAGCCGGCAGACCAGAGGATTGGCGCTCTATACTCGGCTTCCCGAGCGGTCCCATGATTCCTTTTATTCATGCCGGGCATTGTGGCTGGTGCACGGGGACCGTATCCTCCGGAAGACCCCGTGTTATCTATTTCGGCGGACCGGGTCGCGGTGGAGGGCGATCACAAGCGTCTCCCGGTGCGCACCGAGGACCATCTGTTCGCGGCTGTGGGCGCACGCTGGAGCCTGCCCGGGTGCTGTCTGTCCGCGAACCATCGCCTGCCGCTCATGCCAGGGTCCGACCCGGCTGCCCACGTCGGGCGGTCATACGCGACCGGGAGACCCCTGGGAGGGTCCCTTCCGTCGAATCCCGGCTCATCTCCAGGCCGTCGGTGCCCGTCCACGGGTAAAAGGGCCAGTGGGCACGAGCTTACGGCGGGCGAATCTCGGCGCGGGGGTTGTGTGTTCAGCGGCCTCATGGTCAGACCAAGGGAGATCGGGTGGGCAGGATCCGGCTGGCCGAACGGGTCCAGGGCCGTTTCAGAGGCTGGGCGCCCAAAAGGAGTTTCCTACCCCTCCCCGAATAGCTTCTAATTGGATGCTTCAAGACAACACCGACAGGCATCGCAACAGGGGAGGCCATCCATGTTTCGTTCAGTCCTCACAAAGGCCACCGCCGCGGCCGGCGCGGCAGCGCTCCTGGCCGGATGCGGCGCCGCCGCAAGCTCCAGTCCCTCGAGTATCCAGTCCAATACCGTGCTGGTTGCCATAACGGGCGGGACGCCGAACTTCTGGTTTCCCATGAACTCGGCCCCGGATTTCACCGAACTCAACGGTGAAATGAATCACCTGATGTATCTGCCGCTTGTCAACGTGAACCACTCCAACGGCGTTTCCTTCCAGCAGGCTGTCGCCGATCGCATCGTCGCGAACCCGCAGGGGACGGTCTATAAGATTTACCTGAACCCCAAAGTGAAATGGTCCGACGGTCGGCCGGTGACCGCGAACGACGTCGTGTTCGCCTGGAATATCATTGCCGCAGCGAGTCAGAGCACTCCCGCGCCGGCCTGGTACTATGGCGGGGCCGGCATGGGCGGCGTGCCCACCCGCTGGAAGAGCGTGGTGGCCGATGGGCGGCACGAGGTGATCGTGACCCTGAAGCAGCCCACCAACGCCACCTGGTTCGAACATAATGGCCTGACTCAGATCTTTCCGATGCCGTACTTCAAGTGGGATAAGTACCCGCACAGCATGGCC
>JAJZYZ010000069.1 GCA_021797815.1 Bacillota bacterium | reverse complement strand
GCGCCCCAGCCAACGTTGGACGACAAGCGGCCGCGAGGTGCATGGACGCCCGGCCTTTCATGGAAGAAGCCCCCCGTCGAGGGGGCTTTCCTGTTTCCGAGACCCGCTCACGCCCTCTTGCCTCCCAGCGCCGGCGGCCTGGCGGCCGCCGACTCTACGGTGCACGGACGACGGTGCATGTGCTATGATGCTAGCTAGGCTAGCGAGAGTGAAGGCGATGTTGCATGGCAGGGGATGAGGAGAGTCTCGATGCCCTCTGGCTGGAGGCGCAGCGCGTGGTGCGTCACCGGATCCGCCATGCGCTGCAGGATCAGATTCCCGGCGCGGTGGGCGGGGGCGGGCTTCGCATCCTTGGGCACGTCGTCCTGGCCGGGGCCCTGTCGCCCGCGGATCTGGTTCACCGCTTTGACATTCGCAGCAGCACCATTACGGCCCATCTCGACCGCCTGGAGGCGGCGGGCTGGCTCCGCCGGGATCCTTCGCCGGGCACACCCTCCCGCATACAGGTGACGGCCACCGACGCGGGGCGCGACACGTACGCGCGCTACCTCGCTATCCGCCGGGCCGTGGTCGAGCGCTTCTTGGAGCCGCTCGCGGAGTCGGAGCGGGAGTCTCTCCGGCGCATGCTGGCGGTGGTGCTGGAGCCGGCGCGGAGCGGGGTCCGCCACGGCCGGCCGGGAGGGCACTGACGATGGGCATGGGCATGGGCGGAGGGCTTCACGGCGTCTGGGAAGGACGCCGCGCGATGAGCATTCTGGAGACCGGGGCGCGTCCGACCAAACAGACGCTCCTAAGGCTTGGCCGGGCGCTCCGCCCCCACCGCGCGTCGATTGCCGGCGTGCTCGGCTTCACGGTGCTGGGCGTGCTCCTCGGCCTTGTGCCGCCGCTTTTGATGCGCGCCATCATCGACACCGCCATCGCCGGCCACAACCTCCATCTCCTGTGGTGGCTCGCGGCCGGCCTCCTCGGGTTTCCGGCGGCGGCGGCGGTGAACTCGGTGGCCCAGAACTATCTGAATCAGGTCGTGGCCCAGGCCCTCATCCATGACCTGCGCACGGCCATGTATGAGCACGGACAGAAGCTCGGCGTGAGCTTCTACACGAAGACGCCCGGCGGGGAGATCCATTCGCGCCTGGTGAACGATCTGAACGCGGTGCAGATGGTGCTGCGGCGGACGCTCACCGGTCTTTTCGTGAACGTGCTCACGATGTCGTTCACCCTCGGCACCATGTTCATCATCAACTGGAAGCTCGCGCTGGCCGCCACCCTGGTGCTGCCCGCCTTTGCGCTGCCGGTGATGAGTTTCGGGCGCCGGACCTATGCCGCCATCAACCTGACCCAGGGCGCCATGTCGCGGCTCACGGCTCATCTGGAAGAGACGCTCACGCTTTCGGGCATCATGGTGGTGAAAAGCTTCGGGACGCGCCTCCGGGAAGCGCGCCGCTTTCGGGACATCTCCGGCGAGGTGAAGACCTATTCCATCCGGCAGAACATGGTGGGCCAGTGGCTCAACATGCTGGTGGGCATGCTGTCGGCCCTCGGACCGGCGGTCCTGTACGGATATGGCGGCTACCTCGTGATTGACCACAAGGCCGCGCTCGGCACCATCGTCGCGTTTTCCACCTATCTCGTGCAGCTGTACAACCCGGCGTCCTCGCTGGCCGGCAGCAACACCTCCCTCATTGGCGGGCTGGCCCTGTTCGACCGCATCTTCAGTTTTCTTGACATTCCCATCGATGTGCCGGAGCCGGACAAGCCCGCCTCCCTGCCGGGCGTCGGCGGGGTCACGCCGCTCGGGCTTCAGTTCGACGGGGTGCGGTTCGGCTACAAGCCCGGCGAGGAAGTGCTGCACGGCATTTCGTTCGACGCCCGTCCGGCCGAACTGACCGCCATCGTCGGGCGGAGCGGGGCCGGCAAGAGCACGATCTTGTCCCTCGGGGCGCGGTTCTACGACCCCGACATGGGAACCGTGCGCCTGCAGGGGATCCCTCTCGCCAGGCTCTCCGAAGAGACCTTCCGGCAAGCGGTATCGGTGGTGACGCAGGAACTCTTCTTATTCCACACCACTCTTGAGGACAACATTCGTTACGGTCGCCCGGAGGCGACGGAGCGGGAGGTGCGGGCGGCGGTGGAGGCGGCGCAGCTGCAGGAGCTGGTGGGCGCGATGCCGGACGGCCTCCACACCGTCGTGGGCGAGCGCGGCTACCGGCTTTCGGGCGGTGAGAAGCAGCGCGTCGCGATTGCGCGCGCCATCTTGCGAAACCCGTCGGTCCTGCTGCTCGACGAGGCCACGAGCTCGCTTGACAGTCACGCCGAGCGCCTCATTCAAGAAGCGCTGCAGCGTCTGTTCGAGGGACGGACGGTGGTGGCCATCGCGCACCGCCTGTCGACTATCCTGCGCGCGGACCAGATTCTTGTCATTGAGGATGGGCGGCTCCGGGAACGGGGCCGGCACACGGAGCTTCTTGCCCAGAGCGGGCTCTACGCGCAGCTCTTCCACGAGCAGTTCGACCCGGGTCTGGAAACGGTGCGGACGGACGCGGCGGCCGGGGCCTAGGCTGTCGGGGGCCGCCGCGCCAGCTCGCCCATGAGCCGTTCCCGAAAGCGCGGACGGGCGTCCGCGAGCCGCCCGGTAAGCTTCAAGACCAGGACCTCAAGGAGGTCGAGGTCGTCGGGCGACGACGGGGTGACCAGGTCCGTCACCAGATCGGTGAACAGCTCCGCCACCAGATCGCGCCCCTCTTCGGACGCTAGAAACCGCTCGACCTGATTTTGGATGTGCGGTTCCATGCGGCGCAGAAATCGGGACGCCAAAAACCCTTCGATGCTGTCGCGGGTCGGGATGGACGCCACCTCCCGGTAGTGGCCCCATGCTAACACAGCGCGACCGGCCGGATTGGCGTGCCTTCAGGGGCGTGGTAGAATGGGCGCGCTAGGGGAGCTCCATCTGGGGCTGAGAGGCTCGGCCGACCCTCAACGACCTGATCTGGGTAATACCAGCGAAGGGAAGCAGGGAATACCACCACCCTTGCGGGTGGTTTTTTGCGCCGCGGCCTTGCCCCGTAATAACGGGGGAGGAAGCAGAAACCATGCAGCAGCCGGTGTCAGACGCCGCCTGGCGCATCGAGACCAATGGAGGCGACCCGGTCGAGGCCGATCTCCGGCACGGATCGCTTCGGGACCTGTTCTGGGTGTGGTTCGCGGCCAATCTGGCCATTGTGGGCCTGGTCCTGGGCGCCGCCGTCATGAGCTACGGACTTTCGTTCTGGCAGGGAATCCTGGCCATCCTGGGCGCCTTTTCGTTTGTCTTGATCGGCTACTTCGCGATTCCCGGGGCCCGAACCGGGGTGCCCACCATGATCCTCTCGCGGGCCAGTTTCGGCACCCGCGGGAATCTACTGCCCAGCCTGGTCTCCTGGCTCAATCTGGTGGGCTGGGAGACGGTGGTGCTGGTTGTCGCGACCTATGCGCTGGAAGGGGTGTTCCGGCGCCTGTTTGGCCTGGGCGCCTCGGCGGGCACGCTGGTTCTGTCGCTCCTGGTGGTGATGGCGGTGGCGTTTTCGGTGGCCCTCCTCGGACATGCCACCCTGGTGCGGGTGCAGACCCTCTTCTCCTACATCTTCGGAATTCTTACGATCGGGGTGGCCGTCTGGCTCGTCCCTCACATCAACTTCGCGCGCACGTTCTCGCTGCCGGCCGGTCCGTGGCTCACAGGCTTTCTGCCCGCCCTCTCCATCGTCATCGCCGGGACCGGCCTCTCGTGGGTGAACACGGCCGCGGACTACACCCGTTACCTGAAGCGTGACACGCCGGCGCGCGGCATCGTGGGTGCCACCACCTGGGGCGCCGTGATTCCGGCCGTCTCTCTCATGGTGCTGGGAGCGCTTCTGTACTCCGGCATGCCCGCCTTGGCGACAAGCGGCAACTACATCGGACTCCTTCAGCGCGCGCTGCCCGCGTGGCTGGCGGTCCCGTATCTGCTGACAGCGGTGGCCAGCATGGTGACGGGCGACATCATGGACATCTACTCATCGGGGCTGAGCCTTCTCGCAGCGCGCCTGCGGGTAGCGCGCTACAAGACCGTGGTCGTCGACGCGGTGCTGTCGGGAGCGGCAAGCCTCTATGTCATCCTGGCGGCCCACAACTTCATCGCGACGTTCAGTGCCTTCCTGACCCTCCTGGCCGCGGTCCTGGCGCCGTGGGCGGCCGTGTTCCTGGTCGATCTGACCACGCGGCTCCGCGGCGGCATCAACGTGAAAGCCCTCTACGCGGAGCGGGAAGGACCGTACGCGGGTGTGCGCTGGCCGGCCCTCGCGGCCTGGCTCGCCGGCCTTATCCTCGGCCTCTCGCTCACCTCCAGCACGCTCTGGAGCGGGCCCCTCGCGCACGGTGTCTTTCAGGCGTCGAATCTCGGGTATCTGGCCGGCTTTACCCTGGCGGCTGTCGTCTACGCCGTCCTCGGCGGGGTGAGAGCGCGGTGATAGTCGCGCTTTTGGACTACGGGCGGGCGCCGGCCGACTGGTGGGAGCGGGCGCGGGCCCTGTCGACCGAAGTGGACGCCCTGATTCTCCGGGCCAAACAGGAGAGCGCGGGGCATCAGTGGGAGCTTTCGGTGCAGGCGGCGGCGCTGCCCTGCCCGGTGTGGCTGGCGGACCGGGCCGACGTGGCGCGGGCGGCGGGTCTCGCGGGCGTGCATCTGCCGGAAGACGGACTTTGGCCGCGGGCGGTCCGGGCCTGGTGGCCCGATGCGCACATATCCTGCGCGGTGCACGCGGTGCCGGACCCCCGTCGGGTGGAAGGAGCGGACGCCCTCATCTTCGGGCACCTGTTTGATACGCGTTCCAAGCCCGGCCTGCCGCCTCGCGGCGCCGCGGCCGCGCGGGCGGTGGTGGAGAGGGCGCCGTGTCCGGTGCTGGGAATCGGTGGGGTGCGGGCCGAGCGCGTGGGGGAACTGACCGGATCCGGTCTCGCCGGCGTGGTGGCGGCCGATGCCCTCTTCCTGGCCGACGACCCGGCCGCAGCCGCCCGGAGGCTCCGGCAGGCGTGGGAGGCGGCCGTGTCGTGAGGCCGGGTCAAAGAGGGAGGAGAACAAGATGATGACGCTCACGGTGAACGGCGAGCGGCGGGAGGTCCCGGTGGTGGCCACCATCGGCGAGCTGCTGGATCACTTCCGGATCCAGCATCAGGCGGTGGGCGTCCTCATCAACGGGGAAGTCGTGGGCCGCGCCGATTTCGGGTCGGCACCGGTGCACGAGGGCGACACCCTTGACATCGTCCGGTTCGTCGGCGGCGGATAGCGGCTACCGGGGGCCGAGGGCGGTGGAGTCTTCAGGCGACGGTTGGCAGTTTGGGTGAAACATCTGGGGATAGCGGCATTGCCGGGAAGGGAGACAACCCATGGCGCGCGAGGACAGGGCTTTACAGATTGGTGGGCGTACGTTCGGGTCGCGGCTATTTGTGGGGACGGGGAAGTACGCCACCTGGGAGCTTATGAAGGAGGCGCTGGCGGCGTCCGGCTCCGAGCTGGTGACGGTGGCGGTGCGGCGGGTCAATATCGATCGGCCGGATGAGCCCTCGCTTTTGAACTACATCCCGGAGGGGGCCACGCTTCTTCCCAACACCGCCGGGTGCTACACGGTGGAGGAGGCAGTCACCACCGCCCGGCTTGCCCGGGCGGCGGGACTTGGGGCGCTGGTCAAGCTTGAGGTCATCGGTGACCAGGAGCTTTTATGGCCTGACCCGCTAGGCACCCTGCAGGCCACCGAACAGCTGGTGCGGGAAGGCTTCACGGTCATGGTCTACACGACCCCGGATCCGGTCCTGGCGGTGCATCTGGCCAACGCCGGCGCGGCGGCCGTGATGCCGCTCGGATCGCCCATTGGCTCCGGGCAGGGCGTGCTGGACGTGGACGCCGTCATCAAGATTCGCGCCCGGGTGCAGGTTCCGGTGGTGGTTGACGCCGGCATCGGCTCGCCCGCCGACGCGGCGCTGGCGATGGAGCACGGGGCGGACGCGGTGCTGGTTAACACCGCCATCGCGGCGGCGGCCGATCCGGTTCTCATGGCGCGCGCGATGAAGGCGGCCGTAGAAGCGGGCCGCATGGGCTATCTCGCCGGCCGGATGCCCCGCCGGGACGCGTCCCCTTCCTCGCCCAGCGAGGGGCGGGTCTCACAGCCGGCCGGGGCATGAGCGCCCCCTTCCCGATTATCCGCGACGCGGACCGGGTGCGCCGTCTGGCCGCGCTGCCGGACGTGCGGCCGCGGGCGCTTGAACGCCTCCGGGAGGGGGCGGTGGGCGTCGTGGGCGTGGGCGGGCTCGGGACGGCCGCCGCGCCCTACCTGGCCGCCGCGGGCGTGGGCAAGATTCGTCTCATCGATCCGGACGTCGTGCATGCCACCGACCTTGGCCGTCAGATTCTGTACGGGCCGGGTGACGTGGGGCGGCCCAAAGTTGAGGCCGCGGCGGCGGCCCTCGGCATCCAGGCCCCGGCCACGGTGGTGGAGGCGGTGGTGGCGCGGCTTGGCGCCGACAACGGCGCCGGTCTTCTCGCCGGCCTTGACGTCATCGTCGACGGGCTGGACGACGGGCGGCCCCGTGACTGGCTCAATGCCTACGCGGTCGAGACGGGAACGCCGGTCGTGTTTGGCGGGGCCCTCGGCTATGAGGGACAGGTTGTCGTGGTGGCGCCCTCCGGACCCTGTCTTCACTGTCTTTTCGGATCGGTGGCGGATGCGGCCGCCGACTGCGCGCGCGAGGGGGTGCTGGGCCCGCTCGTGGGCGTCATCGGATCGTTCCAGGCGGCCGAGGCGCTCAAGCTTCTCATGGGTCTCGGGACACCCTTGCGGGGCCGCCTCCTGCAGATTGACTTATTTGGCGGCGGTATCCGGGTCCTGCCCTTTGCCCCCCGACCGGGGTGCGCCGTGTGCGGCGGCCAGGGGGTGCCGCGCCGGGGGTAGAGAGGAATCGCGGCCCCGTCTCTTGAATGACAAACGCATCGGAAGCGGATGGCCGGGGGCGATTAAGGTGAAGGTGAACCTCGGGGTGGAAGTGGACCCGAAGGGCCAGGCGATGGCCTGGGTGGCGGAGCTTCCGGGATGCTACGCGCGCGGGCGCACGGCGCGCGAGGCGGTGGAGAAGATCTCGTTGGCGGTCGATGAGTACTGCGTGTGGCTCCGGGCGCACGGGGAGGAGATGGGCCCACCCGGCACCGTCGAGGTGGCGAACGTCGAGACGGTGCAGGTGGAAAGCGATCTCGGGCAAGGGCTTTCAAGCGGCCTCTTCAGCTTTGACCGGTCCCCGGTGGAAGCGGGCGTGGCCGCCCTGGCGCTCCGCGCGTCATCGTACGCGCGGGCGGATCTCATGAGTCTCGTCGTGGGCCTCGGGCCGACGGCGCCCTCCGAGCCGCTGGAAGGGACCGCGCGCACGCTGGCCCAGACCCTGGACCACATGGTGGTGACCGACCTCTGGTACGCCATCCGGCTCCTGCCCCCCAACGCGCTGGAGGAGAGGGCGTATCTGCTCTCCGCCATCCGCGACGCGTGCCTGCCGGCGATGGCGGAATGGGCCGATGAGTCGGCCCACGTGGATCCGTATACGTATCCGAGTCTCGCCCTCGATCAAGACGCGGAGGCCTTGCCCGGCGAGACCGGCAAGGAGGGCTGGACGGGCTACAAGGTCCTCCGGCGCTACGTCTGGCACGATCGCCTGCACTACCGGGCGCTCATGCGGCGGACAAGAGCCAAGACCTAGGCGGTCGGCTCCTCCGGATCGGGATGTTCGGGACCGAGCGCCACCGGCCGCTCATCGGCGTGCACCCAGTCGCTGTAGCTTCCCGCGTAAAGCCGCGGGGAGAGTCCGACCAGGGTCATCGCGACGATGTTCACGGTGGCGGTCACCCCCGAGCCGCAGTAGACCACCGGGTCGGGTGGGAGCCCATTGAAGCGCCCGGCCAAATCCGGCACCGGGCGGAACAGGCCGCCCTCGCCCAGGCTGCGGCCGTATTCGTACAGGCGCGCTCCCGGTATGTGTCCGGGGCGGCGGTCAAACGGCTCCACCTCCCCCCGGTAACGGGGCCCCGCGCGGCTGTCGACAAGCGCGCCCGCCCGGGCCGCCCGCTCCACCTCCCCGTGATCCTGGACCAGAAGCTCCGGGCGAAGGTGCGGCTCAAAGTGAGCCCGCGCCGCGCGGGGGAGCTCCGCCGTCAGCTCCCCGCCAATGGCCATCCAGGCTGAGAGCCCCCCGTCGAGAATCTGCACCTGCTCGTGACCGACATAGCGGAGAAGCCACCACAGGCGGCCCGCATATTCCCCTGACTGGTCGTCGTATGCCACGACCAGGCTGTCATTCCCGATCCCGGCGCGGGCGAGTGTGTCCGCGAAGACTTCCGGTTCGGGCAGGGGATGCCGCCCGCCCGGTCCCACCGCGGGGCCGGAGAGGTCCTCTTCCAGGTCCAGGTAGACGGCGCCTGGAATATGTCCGGCCAGATAGGCGAGGCGACCGGCTTTCAGATCGGCCAACGTGAAGCGGGCGTCCACCACCCGGAGGGCGGGGTCGCCAAGGCGCGCCCGCAGCGACGCCGCATCGATTATGGGAGACGGCGTCAAAGCCCCTGTCGGATCCAAGTCAATTTCCTCCCCGTCCCGGCGGTCGGCGGGTACCGCGGACCGCCGCCTGCGCTTATCCGCCGGAGCCTTATTGACCTCTACCTTAGCACGCGGGTCCCGGCCACCGGGCGCATCCCGTAAGACCTTTCTTAAGATGGGGCGGGCGGGGACGCGAACCGGCGCGGCGCCGCGAACGTATAACCGAGAGGAAGCCGCCGACGCGGGGGAGCATCGAGGACCCGCAGGCGGTGGTCGGCTGGAAGGCGATGGCGCCCACGCGCCCGGACCCGGCGAGGCTCGATGCGGTCCCGGCACCTGTCAGTGCCGGTAAGAAGGCCGGGAGCCTGCATTTAGCGTCGCCCCATCTCAGCATGTCAGCATGTCAAAGGAGGGTATCCCTTGAGTAGGCCGGACGAATGGCAAAACCGTGAAACACGTGTGCTCAATCAAGGGTGGCCTGACGGTCCTCACGCCTATCAGGAGCGAGAGTACGGATCGGACCCGGCCATCTATCAGCCCCCGGGCCGGCCGGAGGCCGGGTCCTGGCTCCACATCTTTGACCCCTGGGCCCATTTCCTGCTGCGGCCGTGGAATCCCGCCCGTCGGCGGGAGTCGATGGACCACCTGGCGGCGCAGGTCGGGGTGAATGCCGTGCTCGTGTCGCTGGCGGCGGCGGGCTGGGTCACCACCGGGGCGATTCGCACGGGCCTTCTGGCCGGCCTCGGGTTTGCCGCCTTTGTGGTCGTCTCTGGATGGCTCATGCGCTTTGTGGCGGGCGAGCTCGGCGCCCCCGGTTTATCCCAGCGGCTGTTGGCGGTCGCGGTGGACGCGTCGTGCGCCCTCGTGCTGATGCTGCTGGCGTTTCGCTTCGGGCACCCGATTCCGGGCCTCATCCTGGTGGTGCTCTATTTCGTGGCCCTCGTGAAGGGCGTGCAGCAGTGGTCCGGCTTCAGCCGGCTCCGCGCGCTCGGCACCGTCTATCTGGCGTTCGAAGTCGGGGTCGTGGGATCGGCGGCCGTGGCGCTCGGGGCGATCCTGGCCCTGCACGCTTGAGTGCGGGCCGGCGGGTTCAGGGTAGAATCGACTTCGAGGTGACACGCCCTGTCGACGCTTTTTGAACCGTTTCAGCTGAAAGATCTGGTGCTGAAGAACCGGGTCGTCATGTCGCCCATGTGCCAGTACTCGGTGGACGCGCACGACGGTCGGCTCAATGCCTGGCACTATGTCCACTATGTGAGCCGCGCGGTTGGCGGCACCGGCCTCATCCTGGTGGAAATGACCGACGTGGAACCGAACGGCCGCATCACGGCCGGCGACTCCGGCATCTGGGACGACAGCCACATTGAGCCCCTGGCCCGCATCGCAGAGCAGGTTCACCGCTACGGCGCCAAATTTGGCGTGCAGATAGCCCACGCCGGACGCAAGGCCACCGACCCGACGTGGGATGTGGTGGCGCCGTCGGCCATCCGGTTCTCCGACAGCCTGCCCATGCCGCGCGCGCTGACGACTGACGAGTGCGCGCGCCTGGTGGAGAAGTTTGCGGCCGGGGCCCGGCGGGTGGTGGCGGCGGGCGCCGACACCCTGGAACTGCACGGTGCCCACGGATATCTCCTGAACCAGTTCATGTCTCCCGGGTCCAACCACCGGAGCGATCGGTACGGAGACCCGACGCGCTTTCCGGTGGAGGTGATCGAGGCGGTCCGCGCCGAGATGCCGTCTGGCATGCCGCTCTTCATGCGCGTCTCCTCGGTAGAGTACAGTCCCGAGGGTTACGGTCTTGAGGGCCTCATTGAGATGGCGGGGGCGTTTCAAAAAGCCGGAGTCGACCTGTTTGATGCGTCGTCCGGCTCCAACTACCCGGCCGGACCCGAACGGGTCTATCCCGGCTACCAGGTGCCGTATGCCGACCGCATCCGGAAAGAACTTCACATGCCGGTGATGGCGGTAGGCATGCTGGAAGATCCCATTCTGGCCCAGTCGGTGGTTGGGGAGGGCCGGGCGGATCTGGTGGCCATCGGCCGCGGGCATCTGGCCCATCCCTACTGGACCAATGCGGCGGCCCTCCAGCTCGGGGTCGAGGTCCAGACTCCCTGGGAGTACGATCGAGCTTTTCCACGGGCGAAGAAGCGCGGGTGACATCAACACTTCCCGCCCGCCTCCTGGCCGACTCGCTCCGGGTCGTGCC
>JAJZYZ010000068.1 GCA_021797815.1 Bacillota bacterium | reverse complement strand
GCGCTCGGCATCCCGCGAAACTGGTGCCCGCCCACGTTTGCCGCGGGCCGGCTTGCCGGCTGGACCGCCCATTATGTGGAGCAGCGGGCCGAGGGGCGGCTTATCCGTCCGCTGGCCCGCTACCGTCCGCGCTCGGCGGCGGCGTCGGGATAGCGGTCTCGTCAAGCCGCATGCCGGCCGGGTGGCGGCGAAAGCCGAGCCGCTCGTAGAACGGCTCCATCCCGACGACGCTGTAGAGGGCGATGTAACTGAAGCCGCGGTGGCGAAAAGGGGCCGCCGCGGCTTCTACGAGCCGGTAGCCGACACCCTGCCGCCGGTAGTCGGGATGTACGATGACGTCCCAGATGGTGGCGTAGTACACCCCATCGGTGATGACGCGGGTGCTGCCGACCAGCCGGTCCTCGTCCCAGGCCAGCACCAAAAGGCTCGTGGCCTGGACGGCGCGCTCCACCGATTCGGGGTCGCGGCCCTGGGCCCAGGGGACCAGATCCCACAGCGCCTTCAGCTGCATGACAGGGCACGGTCCGTTGGTCACGATGCGAACAGCCATGGCGCCTCCCGGGGAGTCGGTGTCGTGAAGGGTCGCGATACCTATTCGGAGGGCCGTGGCGCGACTCCTCCGACAGCGGCGCCACGCGCCCGTTATAATGTGCGCGGAGGGTTTTGGGTGCGGCTCGATTCCGGTCGGATCATGGTGGGCCTGGCCGCTATGCTGGTAGGCATCTTTCTGGTCGTGCAGGCGAGGCTCCAGCACATCGTGCCGCCGCCCACCAACACGCAGGAGCTCCTGCAGCAGCTGAGGCAGGCGGACCAGCGCCGCACGGCTCTCTCGAACGAGGTGGGGCGCCTCCAGCAGGAGCTGAACGCCAAACTGTCGGCGCAGGCGGCCGCGGCCCGTCTGGCGCACGAACTTATTAACGCCGAGATGCTGGCGGGCACGATTGCCGTCAAGGGTCCCGGCGTCAGCGTGGTGTGGGCCAACGGCAGCGCGCCGGCCGCCTTTCAGATTGCCGATCTGGATCTCCTGCAGATCGTAAATGAGCTGCGGGCGGCCGGTGCCGAGGCTATCGCCATCAACGGCCAGCGCATCACGCCCGAGACCGAAATCCGCAACGCCAGCAATTACATTCTGATCAACAACACCCAGGAAGACGCGCCCTTCACCATCGAGGCCATCGGACCGCCGGCCACGATGACCCAGGCGCTGGAGCTTCCGGGCGGCCTGCAGCAGGTGTCGACGGCCGAGGGGCGCACCATGACCATCAAGAGCGACTCGCATCTGGTGCTGCCGGCCGCCCCCCTGCCAAACGGCCTCACCAACATCTCTCCGGCCGGGAACTGACGGCAATTTCCGGATGCAGAGACCGGACGCTTGTGCCATGATGGGTAAGGATCCGGGCTCTTGCGAGCCCGGAGCATGCGCGCGTGCCGCCGGGGAGCGAAGTGGCTCCGGCGACCGGCGCCGCCGAATGTCGACCGAGGCTCGCGACGGCGTGTCAGGGGCCGGACGGCGGTTTGCAGGGGCGTTGTACGCAAGCTGGACGGAAGAAGATGAGAGTATGGGCACGGGAGAACCTTACGAGATTCCAACGGACGGCGAACCGATACGCTGGGAACATAACGCATTCGAGGTCCCTGACCACCCCATCATTCCATTTATCGAAGGGGATGGAACGGGACCTGATATTTGGAGGGCCACGGTTCGAGCCGTCGACGCGGCCGTCGCCCACGCCTACAGCGGCCGCCGCCGCATCGCCTGGATGGAGGTGCTGGCAGGGGAGAAGGCCTACAACCGCACCGGCCAGTGGCTCCCGAAGGAGACCCTGGACGCGGCCCGCCGCTACCGCATCTCCATCAAGGGCCCCCTCACCACCCCTGTGGGCGGCGGCATCCGCTCCCTGAACGTCAGCCTCCGTCGGGAACTTGACCTCTACGCCTGCGTGCGTCCGGTCCGTTACATCGCCGGGGTGCCAAGCCCCATGCGCGAGGCCGAAAAGGTTGACATGGTCGTGTTCCGGGAAAACACGGAGGACGTGTACGCCGGCATCGAGTGGCAGGCGGGAACTGAGGATGCGCGGCGGCTTGCGGCCTTCATCACCACCGAGCTTAAGAAGCCGGTGCCGGAGGATGCCGGGATCGGGATTAAGCCGATGACGCGCCGGGGCTCGCAGCGCCTTATCCGGGCCGCCATCGAATATGCCCTGCAGCATGAGCGCCGCTCGGTCACCATGATGCACAAGGGCAACATCATGAAGTTCACCGAGGGTGCCTTCCGCGAGTGGGGCTACGAGCTGGCGCACGCCGAGTATGCCGACCGGGTCGTGACCGAGGAGGAGCTGTGGGACCGCTATGAGGGCAAGATGCCCGCGGGCCGCCTCCTCTTGAAGGACCGCATCGCCGACATCATGTTCCAGCAGGTCTTGCTGCGGCCGTCGGAGTACGACGTCATCGCGACCCCCAACTTGAACGGCGACTACATCTCGGACGGCCTCGCGGCCCAGGTGGGTGGCGTGGGCATGGCGCCCGGCGCCAACATGTCGGACGGGATCGCGATGTTTGAGGCCACCCACGGGACGGCCCCCAAGTATGCCGATCTGGATAAGGTGAACCCGAGTTCGCTGATGCTGTCCGCGGTGATGATGCTGCAGCACATGGGCTGGAACGAGGCCGCGGACGCACTGTACGCCGCGATGGCGGCCGCCATCCAGCACAAGACCGTCACCTACGACCTGGCCCGCCTGATGAGCGGCGCCACCGAGGTCAAGACGTCGGCGTTTGCCGACGCCGTGATTGGACAGCTCGGCTGAGTTGAATTCTGAAAGCGAGGGGATCGTATGTTTCGACGGCGGAAGATTACCGTCATAGGTTCAGGCGCCACCGGCGCCACCACGGCCCACATCGCGGCCTTGAAGGGATTCGGGGACGTGGTGCTGGTCGACGTGATGGAGGGCATCCCGCAGGGGAAGGCGCTTGACATCTGGGAGTCGGGGCCTATCGAGGGGTTTGACGGGCGCGTGGTAGGCACCAATGACTACGCCGACACGGCCAACTCCGACCTCATCGTCATCACGGCCGGCATGCCCCGCAAGCCGGGCATGAGCCGGGATGATCTGTTGAAGGTCAACGCCGACATCGTGGGCGAGGTGGCGAAGAAGGCGTCGGAGCTGTCGCCCGAGTCCATCATCATCGTGCTGACCAATCCCGCCGACGTGATGACCTACGTGGCGCAGAAAGCCTCCGGGTTCCCGTATCACCGGGTGCTCGGGCAGGCGGGCGTGCTGGACTCGGCGCGATTTCGCACGTTTCTGGCCGAGGCCTTGAACGTGTCGCCCAAGGACGTGACCGCGTTTGTGATGGGCGGTCACGGCGACGCCATGGTGCCGCTCGTCCGCTACTCGTATGCGGGCGGGATCCCGGTGGAGAAGCTCCTTTCGAAAGAAACTATCGACGCCATCGTGCAGCGAACCCGCGTGGGCGGCGGGGAGATCGTGAATCTCCTGAAGCTCTCCGCGTACTACGCGCCCGGATCGTCGCTGAACGTCATGATGCAGGCCATCCTCCAGGATGAGCGCCGCATCCTGCCGGTCATCGCGCACCTGGACGGGGAGTACGGCGAGCAGGATCTCTACGTGGGCGTGCCGGCCATCTTGGGTGGAAACGGCATCGAGAAGGTCATCGAGGTGGATCTCACGCCAGAAGAGCAGGAGGCGTTCCGGATCTCCACGCAGGCCGTGCGCGGACCGATGGCGCTTTTGAATTCCTGACGTCCTGCACGGGAGATGACCTGAACGGTCAGTGCACTCAGAACGGTCGGAGAGGAGTTTCTGGATGAAGTTGTACGAGTATCTGGCCAAAGAGGTGCTGGGAAAGGCGGGGGTGCCCATCCCGCCCGGGCGGGTCGTGGACACGCCCGCCGAGGCTAAAGAGGCGGTGGCGGCCATCGGACCGGCGGCCCTAAAGGCGCAGGTTCTGGTGGGCGGCCGCGGCAAGGCGGGCGGCATCAAGTTTGCCGCCACCCCGGAGGAGGCGCCCGCGGTGGCCTCGCAGATCCTGGGCATGGATCTGAAGGGCTACACCGTCGAGCGGCTCTACGCGGAGGCCAAGCTTGACATCGAGCGGGAGCTTTACGTGTCGGTCACGACCGACCGCGGCGCGAAGAGGCCGTTTGTGATGGCGTCTTCTGAAGGCGGCGTCGAGATTGAGGACGTGGATGACGCCGCCATCGTTCGGCGGCACGTCGACCCGCGGGTCGGGGTGCTGCCTTACTTCGGCAAGGAGATGGCGTACGACCTTGGCCTTGACGGCACGCTGGCCCGTGAGTTCGGCGCGCTGGTGGAGAAGCTCTACGGCGTCTACCAGGAGTACGACGCCGAACTGGTGGAGATTAATCCGCTGGCGGTGGCCGGGGGCCATCTGGTGGCCGCGGACGCGCGTCTCAACGTGGACGACAGCGCGCTTTACCGGCACAAGGGTCTTCCGCGCGTCGACGAGGGCACCCCGATTGAGCTCAAGGTGCGCGATCTGGGGCTTGCCTTCGTGGAACTTGATGGGGACATCGCCATCATGGCCAACGGCGCCGGGATGGCGATGGCGACCCTGGACGCCGTGCAGCACTTCGGCGGCCGTCCGAAAAACTTTCTGGATGCCGGCGGGGGCGCGTCGGTGGAGCCGACGGCCGAGGCGCTCGGGGTGCTGGTGTCCATGAACCCCCGGGTGATCTTCGTCAACATCTTCGGCGGCATCACCCGCTGCGACGACGTGGCCAAGGCGATCCTGCAGGTGCGGGAGACGCGGGGCATCCCGGTTCCGCTGGTCGTCCGCCTGGTCGGTACGAACGAACAGGCAGGCGTGGAGCTTCTGGCCAAGGCCGGCATCTCGGCTTACTCCGAGATGGCGGTGGCCGCGAAAGAAGCCGTACGGCTGGCCGAGGAGGGACGCTGATGGCGATCATGCTGACCCGGCACCACAAGATTCTGGTGCAGGGCATGACCGGTAACCAGGGACAGTTTCACACCCGCCAGATGCGGGCCTACGGATCGAACGTAGTGGGCGGCATCTCGCCCGGCAAGGGCGGCACCGAGGTGGAAGGCGTGCCGGTGTTCAATTCGGTGCGCGACGCGGTGCGCGAGACCGGCGCCGACGCCTCCATCGTGTTTGTGCCGGCCGCCTTCGCCAAAGATGCGGCCTTCGAGGCGCTGGAGAACGGCATCCGGCTTCTGGTCATGATTCCCGAGCACGTGCCGGTGCAGGACAGCATCGCCATCGTGACCCGGGCCGAGGACCTCGGGGCCACCGTCATCGGGCCCAACACGTTTGGCATCATCTCCCCCGGCGAGGGCACCAAGATGGGCATCATGCCAAACCACATCTATAAGCCGGGGCCGGTCGGGGTGGTGGCGCGATCCGGCACCCTCTCCTACGAGATTGCCTTTGCCCTGACCAACGCCGGTCTCGGGCAGACGACGGTGCTGGGCATGGGGGGCGACCCGGTGGTGGGCCAGACCTTCATCAGCGTTCTGCATCACTTCAAGAGCGACCCCGACACACGCGCCGTGGTCATGGTGGGCGAGATTGGCGGACGCGCGGAAGAAGAGGCCTCACTCTACTTGAAGGAGCTCGGAAAGCCGGTCGTCGCCTATCTGGCGGGCCGCGCCTCCCCGCCCGGAAAGCGGATGGGGCACGCGGGCGCCATCATCGAGCGGGGCGTGGGCACGCTCGACAGCAAGGAGAAGGCGCTCACAGCCGCCGGGGCCCGGGTCGTGACCATGCCGTGGGAGGTTGCGGACGCCGTGCGCGAGGCGCTTCGGTAAGAGCATGCGGTCGAGGCGGGCGCCATCGGAGCGCCCGCCTCCATAGTTGTCGGCAGCCTATGTCGGCGTGATATGATTTTTTGCGATGGGCGAGGGAGATGCGGTCGTGCAGTTGATGGTCCTGGGCGTGAGTCATGACGATGCCCCGCTCGCGTTTCGCGAGCAGGTGGCGCTCACCGGACCTGACGGTGACCGGTTCTACGAGGCGCTCAACCCGGGTGAGCACCCGGAGTCTTCGGGCCTCGTGGTCCTCTCCACGTGCAACCGCACGGAAATTTACTGGACGGGTCCGCTCGATGCCGGCCGGGTGACGGAAGCCTGGGCCCACATCGTGGACGTGCCCGCCGAGACCATTTCGAACGCCGCGTTTCTCTATGGCGGCGACGCCGCCATCCACCATCTTTTCCGGGTCGCCGCCGGCCTCGATTCGATGATGTACGGCGAGACGCAGATTCTGGGCCAGGTGAAAGACGCGTATCTGGACGCCCAGCGGAGGGGACGGGTCGGCCCGCTCCACCGGCTGTTTCTGGCCGCGCTGCGGGTGGGAAAGCGCGCCCACGGCGAGACCGCCATCTCCGAGAACGCCCTCTCCATGGGCTATGCGGGCGTCGAGATTGCGCGCAAAGTGTTCGGCAAGCTGGAGCCGCTCACGGCCATGGTGGTCGGAGCGGGGGAGATGGGGACGCTCGTGGGCCGGCATCTGAAGTCGGCCGGCATCGGCCGTCTTCTGGTGTTGAACCGCACGCCCGAGCGGGCGCGCATGCTGGCAAGCGAGCTTCACGGGGAAGCGCGGCCGCTGGCCGAGCTCCCGTCGCTCCTCGACCAGGTGGATCTGGTGGTGCTCTCGACTCAGGCGCCGGGACCGCTGGTGGAAGAGGCGGCGGTTCGGGCCGGCATCCGCCGCCGGCGCGGGCGTCCCTGGCTCTTTTTAGATGTCTCGGTGCCGCGCGTGGTGACGCCGGGCATCGAGCGTCTGTCGGAATCGGTGTTTCGTTACGACGTCGATGACCTGCGCTCGGTGGTGGACGTGAATCGGGCGCGCCGAAAGCGCGCCGCCGGCGCCGTGGAGAACATCATCCGCGAGGAGTCCCAGCGCCTGAAGCGCGACCTTGAGGTGACCGACGTGGTGCCGATCATCCGGTCACTACGAGAGAAGGCCGAGCAGATCCGCCGGCGTGAGCTTGACGATGCGCTGCGGCGGCTTCCCGGGCTCTCGTCGGAGGAGCGGGCGGTGGTGGAGCGCACCACCGAGCTCATCATCAACAAGATGCTGAACGACCCGATGGTCAGCATCCGGGGATGGGCGCAGGATCCCGAGGGCGCCGTGTATCTTGACACCCTGCGGAGCCTCTTCCGGCTCGATGAGGACGCGACGGCCCCGATCTCACCGCAAGAGTAGCGATGGCCGTCCTCATGGAGGCGCTCGTCGCCCTGTCGCTGGTGGTATCGGGCGTGCTGTTCGTAGAGAGTTTCTACCGGCCGGCGCTGGCCCGCCCGGCGCGCCTCGTGTGGACGCTCGCCTTCTTGTTTCTGGCCGCCGAACTGGGCGCCGATGCGCTGCGGCTTCATGGATTTCCCGCCGTCACTCCCCATCTCTTCCTGGACCTTCTGGTGTTCGTGGCCACGGGCGCGTTCCTGCTGGCGGTGCGCCACCCGGGCTGGGAGTCTCTCGGCGGCTTTCTGGTGCCGGTGCTGGCCGCGCTCTGGATTGCCGGCCTGGTCTTTCCCGGCCGCGTGCCGGGGGCGGTGCCGCCGGCCCTGTCGGGCACGTGGCTCGCGGTGCATGTGGTGCTGGCCGTGACGGCCTATGCCGCGTTTCTTCTCGCCGCCGCCGCCGGGCTCATGTATCTCGAAAAGGAGCGGGAGCTCCGCAACAAGGAGCCCCGTGTGTTTTACTACCGCCTGCCCGCGCTCCAGGAGAGCGACCGCTGCAGCCGGCGGCTGGTGGAGGCCGGCATGGTGCTCCTCACCCTGGCGATGGCGGGCGGCGTGTACTGGGCGCGCCGGGTGACCGGCGTGTACTGGGCCTGGACTGCCAAAGAAACGTGGTCCTTGATAACCTGGGGAGTATACGCCGTATATCTGGCCGGACGCTGGCGGGGCCTTGGCGGGCACCGCGCGGCCTGGCTGTCGCTGGCGGCGTTCCTGTTTGTGGCCGTGAATTTCTTCGGTGTCAATCTGGCCGTGCATGGCTGGCACAACTATGTCGGCAGTCGGTAACGAAGGGCCGGTGTCCGGTGAAGCTTCGGGTGGGGACGAGAGGCAGCGCGCTTGCGCTGGCGCAGACGGCGTGGGTGCGGGATCGGTGGCAGCGCGCCGGTCATGAGGTCGAGGTGGTGGTGCTGGAGACGCGCGGGGATCAGGTCCGCGACCGGCGGCTTCACGAGATTGATAAGACGGGAAGCCAGGGCCTCTTTACGAAGGAGCTTGAGGAGGCGCTCTTGGGAGGCCGCATCGACGCGGCCGTGCACTCGTTAAAAGATCTGCCCTCGACGTTGCCGCCAGGGTGCGTGCTGGGTGCGGTGACGGCGCGCGAGGATCCCCGCGACGCGCTGGTGGTGGCGCCGGGACTGGACCCGAAAGAGCTTCCGGCCGACGCCCGCATCGGCACCTCGAGTCTACGGCGGGAGGCCATCTGGCGCACGGCTTATCCGACGCATGAGATTGCGGGCGTGCGCGGCAATCTCGACACCCGGCTTCGCAAGCTGGGGACGGAGGCCGACGCCCTCATCCTGGCCGCGGCCGGGCTTCATCGCATGGGCCAGGCCGACCGCGTCACCCGCTATCTCCATCCCGGCTGGATGGTGCCGTCTCCGGGCCAGGGGGCGCTTGGGATTGAGGTCCGGGCCGATGATGGAGACAGTCTCGCGGCGGCGGAGCTCCTTTCGGACGCGACCGCCCATGCCGCCTGCAGCGCGGAGCGGGCGGTGCTGGCGGCCTGCGGAGGAAGCTGTCAGATTCCACTCGGCGCGTACGTGGCGCGGGAAGACGACCAGGACATCTGGGATTTGTACGTTTATTACGCGCCGCCCGGGCGCGGCGCCATCTCCGTAAGCTGGCGCGGAACCGATCTATCGGTCGGCGTCGGCTGGGTCGTGGGGGAGGTCACCGAACCGGCGGAGGGGGACCCGGCATGAGCGGCCGCGTCGCCCTGGTCACGCTGGTTGCCGACCCGCGCCACCAGACGCGGCGGGCACTTCATCTCCTCGAGACCGCCGACGTGCTGGTCGTGGACAAAGAGGCGCCGCTCCATGCGCTTCCGCCCCTCCCCGGCGCCGAGACGGTGGCCGTGCAGTCCTCGGAAGAAGCGACACGCACGTTGTACGAGGAGGCCGAACGGGGACGACAGGTGGTGCGCGCGGTCCTGCCCGACCGGGCGGCGTCCGTGATGCGGACGGAGATACGGGTGCTGGCGGAGCGCGGCACGCCGGTGGAGGTGGTGCCGTGGGTGCGGCCGGAGGACGCCGCTCGGGCCCGGTTTCTGGCCGTGCCGGGCGAAGACGGCGCCGGGTCCCGCCGGGAAACTTTCGTGCCGGTGACGGGCGAGGGAGTGGGGCCGCTCATCGAGCGCCTCCGGGCCGCGTGGGGAGACGACGTTCACGTGGTCTTGATTGACCGGCGCGGGCTTCCTCTCTACGGTCCCGTCCGTCTCGGCGCGTGGGCGTACGAGGGACCGGAAGACGCGGTCTTCGGGGCCCTCGTGGGTGCGTCCCGCCTTTCGACGTCACCGCTCGACGGGCGGCGGGTGCTCCTCTTGCGGACCCAGGCGCAGGCGGGACCGCTTCGATTTCTCCTCGAAGACGCGGGGGCGGTGGCGCTCGAAGCGCCCATCCTGGAGATCGCCGCGCCTGACTGGAGCCGGGTGAACACGCTCCTGCACAGTCTTCATCGCTACCGTTGGGTGGTGTTCACCTCTCAGAATGGCGTGGAGGCGTTTTTTGACCGGCTTCGGTATCTCGGGCGCGACATCCGCTCGTTTGACGCCCGCATCGCGGCCGTGGGCGCGGAGACGCGGCGGCGGCTTCAAGATCTGGGCCTTCTCGTCGATCTCGTTCCGGAACCGGGCCGCTCCCGACAAGAGGGGCTCCTCGAGCTTTTCCGGGCGGTGCAGCCGGTCGGGCAGGCCATCTTGATTGCGACCGGCGAGCGCCGGGCGCCGGCTCTGGCAGGCGGCCTCCGGGCGCTGGGGGCGGTGGTCGACGAGGCGGTCGTCTACCGCACCCGGCCGGCCAGGCTGGCCGACTGGGTGGAGCCGGAGATTCTCTCCGGGTCCATCGACGCGGTGGCATTCACGTCGGGCTCGACGGCCCGTTTCCTCGTGCGGCAGCTGTCGGAGGAGGGCCGCCGGCGGCTTCGAGAGTGCTGTCTTGTCGCCATCGGGCCCGTGACGCGGCAGGTCTTGGAGGAGCTCCATCTGCCGGTGGCGGCCGAGGCTCGCTCGCCCGGTCCGGCCGGCATCGTGGACGCCCTCGCGCGATGCCTCGGGGGATCGGCGGCACCGCTCAGCGAGTCGGGAAATTCCTGAAGAGGACCGGTTTCATCAAGCAAGGGAGCGTGGCATGTACCCGAACGTCCGTCCGCGGCGACTGCGGAAAACCCCTGTCTTACGAGACCTGGTGCGCGAGACCGTGCTCCGGCCCGAGGACTTCATCTATCCCCTTTTCGTGCGGCCCGCGGGCGGCGAGCCCCGCCGGGTGACGTCGATGCCGGGTGTCTTTCAGTGGCCCGAGGACCAGGTGCTGGAGGAGGTGGAACGGGCCGTGGCGGCCGGCATCAAAAGTGTGCTCCTCTTTGGCATCCCGCCCATGAAGGACGCCGTGGGCTCGCACTTGGGCGCGCCAGACGGGGTGGTGCCGGGCGCCGTGCGGCGGATTAAGGATCGGTTTTCGGATCTGGTGGTCATGTGCGATCTGTGCCTCTGCGACTACACGGACCACGGGCATTGCGGCATCCTCGGCCCGGAGGGACAGGTGGAGAACGATCCCACCCTGGTGCGGCTCCAGGAGGGGGCGGTGAGCTTCTCCGAGGCCGGGGCGGACGTCATTGCGCCGTCAGACATGATGGACGG
>JAJZYZ010000015.1 GCA_021797815.1 Bacillota bacterium | reverse complement strand
GGCAACCGTCAAGGGACCGATGCTTACGGGAGGCGAGGTGCGGTGTCCGAAGTAGCGTACCTGGCCCGACCTGTCGTCTCAGCTCTCCCCCGGGGTCTTCTCCTTGTTCTCGCGCCTCTTGGCTTCGGAACGGGGACGGCGTGGGTGGCTGCCCCGGCCCTCGGGGCGGGAGGCAGGGGCCTCATGGACGCGGCGGTGTTGACAGGGCCGCCGGAGTACCTCGCCCACCTTGTGCCCGGGGCCGGGGGCGCTCGCTGCTTCCTGCCGTTGACAAAACGGCCGGCGGTTTCGCATAATGGCCAAAGTTTGGCCGGAGGAGTCGGCGCACATGGAACTGGGCGTCCATGACGTGAGAAAGTGGGTCGGACGGGAGGAGCCGTTTGCGGTCGCCGCCGCGAGCCTTCCCGGTTTGGAGGACCGTCTCGAGCTTCCGTTGCGCGGTCCCATCCAGACGTCCGGTCGTGTACGCAATGCCGGAACCTCGCTCCTGGTGGAGCTGGAGGGTTCGGCGCTGGTGCAGATTGTCTGTGCGCGGTGCGGCAGTCTGGCGGACCTGCCGGTCACGTTTTCCGATATGGCCCAGTTCCGGGAAGAACAGCCGGGTCCCGAGGATGACTGGTTTGCGTACGAGAACGAGATCATCCGGCTTGATGCCTGGGTGTCGGACGAGATGGTGCTGGCGGTACCGCTGGCACCCCTGTGCCGGCCCGATTGCCGGGGCCTCTGTCCCCAGTGCGGAGCGGATTGGAACGAGCGCACCTGCGAGTGCCAGGCTCCCACTGACGACCGCTGGGGCGCGCTGGCCGGGTTCAGGGGTCGTGATGATGAGCGAGACTAGCAACACCAGGTATAGTAGGTAGCAGGCAGGAGGCTACAGGGTCATGGCAGTTCCCAAGCGAAAGCATTCAAAGTCTCGGAAGAACAAGCGGCGTTCGCACTGGGTGCTGACGGCGCCGCAGCTGAACGCGTGTCCGCGCTGCCACCAGGAGCGGATGCCCCACCGCGTGTGCCCACACTGCGGATTTTACGGTGGGCGGACGGTCATCGATCACGACGCGGAGGCCTGATTGGCCCTCGCGTTTTCTTTTCGCCCACAGTTTATGAGTAGGTGATCATAAGAGGGCGGGGCCATGTACAATCCGCGACGCCGTACCCGGCATGACACGCTCCGGCAGCTTCTCGGCCAGGAGCCGTTCCTGACCGATCAGGAGCTGGCGCGGCGGCTGCAGGTCAGCGTGCCGACGGTGCGCCTCGATCGCGCCAACCTTGGAATTCCGGAGGTCCGGCTTAGGAGTCGGCTGCTGGCGGAGCGCGCACTGTCGCAGCTGCGCGCACTGGAAACCCAGGAACTGGTCGGCGAACTTCGCGAACTGGACCTCGGACAGCGTGCCGTCTCGGTGTTGGAGACGGATCGCAGCATGGCCTTTGCCCGCACCGGTATCGTGCGGAGCCACTTTATCTTTGCCCAGGCAGATTCCCTGGCGCTGGCGGTTATTGACGGGGAGGTGGTTCTGACCGGACTCGTCAACAGCAAATTCAAGCGGCCAGTGGTGGCGGGCGAGCGACTATGTGCCACCGCCGACATCATTCGCAGGCGTCAGCATCGTTTTGTGGTGCTGGTGCAGACCCAGGCGGGAGCGGATGTGGTGTTCAGGGCCAAGTTTCTGGTCGTGGCCCTGCCCGCATGGGGAAGAGAGGCGGACGGCCTATGAGAATAGCCCTTGATGCGATGGGCGGCGATCGTGCTCCGGATGCTCCATTGGGAGGAGTCAGCCTGGCAGTCGGGCAGGACCCGGACCTGGAAGTGGTGGTGGTGGGTCCGGCGGACCTGCTCCGCGGCCGGATCAGCCATCCGCGGGTATGGTTTGAGGAGGCGCCCGACGTGATCGCGCCTGACGAACCGCCGGTGGCGGCGGTGCGTCGAAAACCGCGTGCGAGTCTCGTGCGGGCGGCCGCCCTGGTGAAATCCGGGGAGGCGGGAGGACTGGTCTCGGCTGGCAACACGGGCGCCATGATGGCAGCCGGCCTCATGCTGCTCGGCCGACTGGATGGGGTGGAACGCCCGGCCCTCACCGCGGTGCTGCCGACCCGCGACGGGCGTGGCGTTCTGCTCTTGGACGTGGGGGCGAACAGCGAAGCGCGTGCGCCGCAGCTCCTGCAGTTCGCCTGGATGGGCGCCCACTACGCCCAGCAGGTGCTGGGACGGAACGCCCCCCGTGTGGCCCTGCTCAATATCGGGTCGGAAGCCAATAAGGGTCCGGCCGCCGTCCGGACCGCCTACCACGAGCTGCAGAACCAGCAGGCGTTGAACTTCGTCGGCAACGTGGAAGGCCGTGACCTTCTGGACGGGGTGGCGGATGTGGTCGTCAGTGACGGGTTTGTGGGCAATATCGTGCTGAAGGCCATTGAGGGCACGGCGCTCGGAATGATGGGGCAGATCCGCACGGCCCTGTCGTCCGGAACGCGCGCGCGGCTGGGCGGCCTCCTGGCCCGGCCAGCCCTGATGACGGTGCGGCGCAACATGGACTACGAGGAGGTGGGCGGCGTGCCGCTCCTGGGGCTCAACGGCGTCGTTATCAAGGCGCACGGAGCCAGTGGTCCAAGGGCGTTCGCGAACGCCATCCACCGTGCGGTGGAGCAGGCCCGGGGCCGTGTCGGGACCCTCATAGCGGAGAGCCTGACGGCGGGGGAGGTGCCGTGATGCGGCGTGCCGTGGTGGCCGGTCTCGGGACCTACCTGCCGGAGACCCGTCTGACCAACCAGGACCTCGAACGATTCATGGACACGACCGATGAGTGGATTGTCTCGCGCACCGGGATCCGGGAGCGACGGCTGGCCGGGCCTGGCGAAACCGCCTCCAGCATGGGCGCTGAAGCCTCCCGGCGGGCTCTTCAAGCCGCGGAGATTAAGGCCGACGCCCTCGACTGGGTGATCTGTGCGACCAACACCGGCGATACCGTGTTTCCCGCGACGGCGACGCGAATCTTGAACCGGCTGGGCCGGGTGCAGGCGGCGGCCTTCGACGTGCAGGCCGGGTGTACCGGCTTCATTTACGGGGTGGCGCTCGGCGCATCGCTCATCGAGTCCGGCGTCGCCGGACGGGTCCTGGTGGTGGGGACCGATGTCTTGAGTTCCATTGTGGACTGGGAGGATCGGTCCACCGCCGTGCTGTTCGGTGATGGAGCCGGGGCGGTTGTGCTTACCGCCGGGAGCGGGACGCGGGGGGTACTGGCCTCGTACCTGAATGCGGACGGAACCGGCGGCCCGCTCCTCATGATGCCGGCGGGCGGATCGGCCATGCCCGCTTCCTCGGCGTCGATTGCCCGCCGCCAGCACTTTTTGAAGATGTCCGGCAACGACGTGTTTCGTTTCGCCGTCAAGGCTCTTCCGGATGCGGTCGACGCCGTGCTGCGCCGGGCCGAGCTTGGTGCGGGGGACATGGATCTGCTGGTGCCCCATCAGGCCAACCTCCGCATCATCGACGCGGCCT
This sequence comes from Bacillota bacterium, assembly GCA_021797815.1. Taxonomy (GTDB): domain Bacteria; phylum Bacillota; class Sulfobacillia; order Sulfobacillales; family JAIMBI01; genus JAKATP01. Next base: position 41,782 of record JAJZYZ010000015.1, on the reverse strand, counting down.
CGCGGCGTTTCGGCCTGTCACCGGAGCAGGTGGTGGTCAATATCGAGCGGCTGGGAAACACGTCGGTGGCCAGTATTCCGCTGGCCCTTGAGGAGGCCGTGCTGGACGGACGCGCGGCCGACGATCGGGTCATCGTCATGGCCGCTTTCGGAGCCGGCCTCACCTGGGGGGCCACGGCAGTGAGGTGGGGTCGATGACGATCCAGGTGGTGACCGACTCGGCGGCCGATCTCACGCCGGAGGCGCTGACGGCCGAAGCCATTCGGATGGTGCCCCTCACGGTGGAGTTTGGCCGCGAGGCCTACTTCGACCAGGTAGACCTGGAGGCGGATGCGTTCTGGAAGCGGCTAGAGACGGCGCAGGAGCTTCCACGCACCGCCGCGCCGAGCCCGGAGGCGTTCGCGGACATGTATGCGGCCTGTCTCTCTGCGGGCGCTGCGGGCATCGTGTCCGTTCACCTGTCGGGCGCCCTGTCGGGCACGTATCGCAATGCGGAGGCCGCCGCCCGGATGGTGCCCGGCGACATCCGGGTCGTGGACGCCAAGAGCGCATCCCTGGGAACGGGTCTCGTGGCCCTCTGGGCGGCGCGTGCGGCGCGCTGCGGGCTTGATGGGGCGGCCGTAGCCGACGGTGCGGCGCGGTTGGCCGGACAGCTGCGCGTGTATTTCAGCCTCGGCACCCTCGAGTATCTGGCCCGCGGCGGCCGGATCGGCCAGGCGGCGCGGCTCGTGGGGGGCATGCTGGACGTGAAGCCGCTGCTCACCCTGTCAGCCGGTTCGGTTCACCCGCTGCGCCGGGTGCGAGGAGCCCGGCAGGTAGCGCCAGGACTGGTGTCGGCGCTTCTGGACAGCGGCGTGGCCGGTCAGACCGTCGTCGCGGCGCTCATGACAAGCCCGGGCGTGGATCCCGATCTGATTGCCGAAGTACAGGAGCGGGTGGGCCGTTCGGTCGCGGTCCGGTCGTGGCGTCAAGGCGTCATCGGGCCCGTGATTGGCGTGCACGCCGGGCCGGGTGCCTTCGGCCTCGTGGTCTTGCCACTGGGGCCCGAGGACCTCGACATCTGGGAGCAGGGTGACCCGGATCGGCGGGCTGTCGGTTCATGAGCTGGGCCGCACTTTTCCCGGGGCAGGGCTCCCAGTATGTCGGGATGGGCCGCGAGGTCCACGACACCTATCCAGAGGCGCGAGAAGTGTTCCAGGAGGCTGACGAGGCCCTGGGCTACGAGCTCACGGATCTGATGTGGAACGATCCCGAAGGTCGGCTTCGTATGACGGAAATCCAGCAGCCGGCCATTCTGGCGGTGAGCGTCGCCGTCTGGCGCTCGCTCAAACCGCCGACGGACCCACGCGCGGGACTGGGGCTTTCGCTCGGCGAGTACTCGGCCCTGGTGGCGTCGGGGCTTTTGCCCTTTGCCGATGCGGTCCGCATCGCGCGGGTGCGGGGCCGCGCGATGCAGGAGGCGGTGCCCGACGGTGAGGCGGGTATGACGGCGCTTTTGGGCCTCAATGCGGCCGCCGTCCTGCAGCTGTGCGAGAGCGTGCGCGACGTGGGCTGGGTGGAGCCGGCCAACTACAACGCTCCCGGCCAGGTGGTCATCTCCGGCGAGGTGGCGGGCCTGCAGGCAGTGGAGGAGCTGGCGCGGGTGGCCGGGGCCCGGGTGGTGCGGCTTCCGGTTTCGGCCCCCTTTCACAGCCGCCTCCTGCAGCCGGCCGAAGTCCGCCTGGAAGAGGCGCTCGGCCAGGCCCGATGGCAACGGGGACGATTTCCCGTTATCGCCAACGTCGACGGCTACTGGGTCACCACCGGCGAGGAGGCCGTTCCACGCCTGGTCCGGCAGGTGTCCCATCCCGTGCTGTTTGAGCAGGCGGTGCATGCCCTGCTGGCCGCAGATGTTGGGCGCTTTGTCGAAATCGGCCCGGGCCGCAGTCTGCAGGCGCTCATCAAGAAGATCCACCGGGGGGCGGCGGTGGTCTCCGTGGAGAAGCCAGACAGCTTCCCGAGCGCGCTTGAACTCGTAAAAGTCGAGACGCTATAATCAGGACGCATTTGCGGTCGGGGCCCGGCCGGGAAGGAGCACCATGAGCGGCAGCCAACGCGTGGCGCTAGTTACGGGCGCTTCTCGCGGGATCGGGCGGGCGATCGCCCAGGTGCTGGGACAGGGCGGGCTGGCGGTGGCGGTAAACTTCCGCCAGGACGCGGCGCAGGCGCAGGCGGTGGTGGAGGCCATCCGAGCGGCAGGCGGCGAGGCGGAGGCGTTTCAGGCTGATGTCGGCGACCCCGCTCAGGCCGAGGAGCTTGTCCGTCGGGTCGCCGAGCATTTCGGGTCGCTGCAGGTGCTCATCAACAATGCCGGCATCACGCGGGACAACCTCATGCTGCGGATGAAGCGCGAGGAGTGGGATGACGTGTTGGCCACCGATCTGTCCGGGGCCTTCCACTGCACCCGCGCGGCCCTGCGAGGCATGGTCCGGCAACGCTATGGACGGATCGTCAACATCACGTCGGTGGCGGGCATCACGGGCAACGTGGGGCAGGCCAACTACTCGGCGGCCAAAGCCGGCCTCATCGGCATGACGCGTGCCTTGGCCCGGGAGGTAGGCTCCCGGGGCATTACGGTCAACGCGGTTGCGCCGGGCCTTGTGGAAACAGATCTCTCGCGGACGGTTAGTGAGCGGGCCGGTGAGGCCCTCTTGCAGCAGATTCCGCTCGGACGGGTCGGTCGGCCGGAGGAGATTGCCGAGGCAGTGTGGTATCTGGTTCAAGCCGACTACGTCACCGGCCAGGTTCTGGTCGTTGACGGCGGCCTAGCTATGCAGTAACAGGGGGAACGATGATGGCTGACAAGGACGCGGTGTTTGACAAGGTGAAAGAGATTATCGTGGACCAATTGGGCGTGGAGGAAGACGAGGTGACTCCTCAGGCTCACTTTATCGAGGACCTGGGAGCAGACTCCCTCGACATCGTGGAACTGGTCATGGCCCTAGAAGAAGAGTTTGGGATCGAGATTCCGGATGAGGAAGCCGAGAAGATCTCCACCGTGGGAGACGCCGTCGACTACATCCGCGAGAACGCTTAGGTTTTGGCGCCGAAGGAGGCAGGGTCTTTGAACCGCCGGGCGGTCATCACCGGACTGGGTGCCGTCACCCCGGTGGGTATCGGACGAGACGCCTTTTGGAAGGGCCTTTTGGCCGCAAAGAGCGGCGTGCATCCGATCGACCAGTTTGACGTGAGCGGGTTTTCGACACGGTTTGCCGCCACCGTGCCGGATTTCGATCCGCTCCTGTACGTCGACCGCAAGGAAATGCGGCACATGGATCGTTTTACCCAACTGGGCGTGGGTGCGGCTGTCATGGCCTGGGAGGATTCGGGTCTGGTCGAGGTGACGCCCGATCGCGCGGGTGTGATGGTGGGGACGGGAATTGGGGGTATCACCACTCTCGTCCAACAGCTTGGGGTGTTGAACGAACGGGGCCCGTCGCGGGTCAGTCCTTATTTCATCCCCATGATGATTGGCAACATCCTGGGCGGCCACCTCGCTATCCGCTATCACCTGACCGGTCCCAATGTCACCAGCACCACCGCCTGTGCTTCTTCAGGCCACGCGCTGGGTGATGCCCTGCGCGCCATCGAAAGCGGCGAGGCGGACGTGGTGCTGGCAGGAGGCGCCGAGGCGGTGCTGACGCCGGTCGCCCTGGCCGGCTTCTGCAACATGCGTGCGCTCTCCACCCGCAACGAGGACTACGAGCACGCGTCGCGGCCTTTCGACCGCGACCGGGATGGGTTCGTGATGGGCGAGGGAGCGGGATTTCTGGTCGTGGAGGAGCGGGAACACGCGCTCCGGCGCGGCGCGTTCGTGTATGCCGAGCTGGCGGGATTCGGACGCTCGGCCGACGCGTTTCATATTGTGGAGCCCCATCCCGACGGCCTCGGCGCCGTTCTGGCCATGGAGAGGGCTCTCGCTGACGCCGGGATGGCCCCCGAAGACATCGACTACGTAAATGCGCACGGGACGTCGACGCAGCTTGGCGATGCGTCCGAGGCGGAAGCCTTGAAGCAGGTGTTCGGCCCGCATGCCTACCGGCTCTCCATCTCATCCACCAAGTCCGTTACCGGTCATTTGCTGGGGGCCGCGGGTGCGGTGGGTGCGATAGCCGCGGTGCTGGCTCTGCGCCATCAAATCGTTCCACCCACGGCCAACCTTGAGCACCCCGACGTCGGTCTCGACCTTGACTTCACGCCGCTCACGCCAAAGCCCCGTGCCATCCGGGCCGCACTGACCAACGCGTTCGGGTTTGGAGGCCACAACGCCACGCTGGCGTTTCGGGCCCATGCCGATGAGCCTGTCGCTTAGCACATGGGTGTCGGATCCGGACCTCCTGCGCGAGGCGCTGACCCATTCATCGTACGTCGCGGAGCATCCGGGGCGGCCCTTCAACGAGCGGCTGGAGTTTTTGGGCGACGCGGTGGTGGGGCTTGTCATCGCCGAGCTTCTCTACCGCCGGCATCCAGACTGGGATGAGGGGCGTCTCACGCGGGCGCGCGCCCGCCTGGTGTCGCAGCCGGGCCTCGCGGAGGCCGCGCGTCGGATCCATCTCGGGGACCACCTACGGCTCGGCCGCGGCGAGCAGAGCACCGGCGGCCGCCACAAGCCGTCACTCCTGGCAGACGCGATGGAGGCGGTCGCGGGGGCCGCATTCCTCTCTGGCGGACTGTCCGCGGCGACGGACCTTCTTATCACCGCGCTCGGCGAGCTTGTGGACAGTCCCGAAACCCGGGCCGCGCGGCGCGACCCGAAGTCCCAGCTGATCGAACGCCTGGCGGTGACGGGGGAAGAAGCGGTCTATACGGTCTTGAGCGCATCGGGTCCGGACCATGAAAAGTCTTTTACGGTGAAAGTCAGCGCCGGCCCGGCCCTCGCGGCCGAGGGCCGGGGGCGCAGCAAGAAGGCGGCCGAGCAGGAGGCGGCGGCCGCCCTTCTGGAAGCGCTCGGGCCCGAAACGGGCTGAGGACTGCGTGCCGAAGACCGCCGGCTCTTGGGAAAGCCGGCGGTCTTCTTCTATCCGAACCTGGCATTACGGGAGGCTCGGGCTTGGCGACGAAGACGAGGATGACGAGGAGGAAGGCGACGAAGACGATGAGGAGGAAGACGAAGACGGGGGCGACGTGGATGAGCTCGTAGAGGAGGACGAGCTTGAGCTTGTAGAAGACGAGGAGCTGGAGCTGCTCGAGGACCCGGAGCCGGGCACGCAGGTCTGAGTCGGCGGCCACAGGTAGCTGTCTGCCGGAATCGGCATGCCCAGGCTGGCCTGATAAGCCGACGGCGGCCGCAAGAAGATTTCCGTGAGCGGCTGACCACATCCGGGCGCCCAGAGCTCTTTCGGAGAGCCCGCGACCACCTGGACCGGCATCCACAAGTTGCCGGTCTGGGTCGGGACCGTCCCTTGGATGAACGGGGCCTGCTGGATGACCCACGATGGGGTGTAGGGGCCCGGAAGCTCGCCTGAGGTGATGCTGGCGCTTGCGGTGACGATGCCAGGCGGGACGGCGAAGCCCTGGGTGCCGAGGTGCAGGGCCTGGGTGGTCTGCTGGATAATCTGTCGCCAGATGGGACCGGCGGCGCTCGAACCATAGGCCGGGGCACCGCTGGCCAGGTACTGCGCAACGTGGGCGTCTTCCTGCTGGCGGCCTTCCCAGGTCACGACTTCTATATTAGGCGTGAATCCGTCGAACCAGGCGTCGGCGAAGTTGTTGTTGGTGCCGGTCTTGCCGGCGGCGGGAAATCCGGGGTAGAGCCCCGCCCCGGTAGCGTACTGGGGAATGCCGTGCGACAGGCGGGTAATGCCGGGAAGGGGTGAGCCGTCCAGCACGTTCTGCATGATGTTGGTCATGATGTAGGCGACCTGCGGGGAGAATTCGGGAGTGGCGTTGGTGTGGTTCTGGTAGAGGACCTGCCCGTTGGGTGCCACAATCTTGGTGATGAAGACCGGCGCGACGCGGGTGCCCCCGTTGGCGAGCGTGTCGTAAGCCTGCGCCATCTGGATGGGGGCGACCGGCTTGGCGCCGATGGCCAGACCCAGGCCGTAATTGGCGATGTCCTGGCTCGTGAAGTTAAGCCCGAACTTCTGGTTGGCAAACTGGGTCCCGTAACCGATCCCGATCTTGCCCAGAAGCTTCACGGCCACGTTGTTGTCGGAGATGGCGAGGGCATCCCGCAGATCGATATACCCGCGGTAGTAGCCGTCGTCATTGCTGGGCCACCAGCTGAGCTTGCCGTTCACCAGCCGGCGATACTGCGGTTTGGGCAGGTCCTGGATGACCGACAGCTCCGTGTACCCTTTGGCCAGCGCCGGCGTATAGTCGAGCACCGGCTTGATGGAGGAACCGGTCTGGCGCGGCTGGTAGGCATAGTTGATGCCGCGGACCAGGGCCTGGCTGGGATTGGTGCCGCCGATGATGGCGTACACGTAGCCGTTGTGCGGGTCCATTACTACGGCCGCCGCCTGGTACCAGGGATAACCCTGGACGTTGTACTCATGAAAGTTGTGATTCATCCAGTAGGTGACGGCGTTCTGCGCGATGTTGTAAACGGTGGGATTGAGCGTGGTGTAGATCTTGAGGCCGCCGTGGTAGAGCAGTTCGTTCGAGATGTGGTACTGGCCGGGGTGCGCCAGGACCTGGCTGAGCAGGGTGTACATGAACCAGGGATAGGGATAGGAGTTGTTGGACGAAGCGAGGGTGCCCGGCTTCAGGTTGAGCGGGGCCTGATAAGCCTGTCGGGCCTGGGCGCTGGTAATGGCGCCGTACTTGACCATCTCGGCCAGCACCTCGCGCTGTCGCACCTTGGCCAGTTTCGGATTCACATACGGATCGTAGAGCGATGGGGCCTGCGGTAATCCCGCCAGGATGGAGGCCTGGGCCAGGGTCAGCTGGCTCGGAGCCTCGTCGAAATAGGCGTTGGCCGCGGCCGTCACCCCAAACGCGCCGTCGCCGAAGTAAACCGTGTTGAGGTACATGTCCAGAATCTGGTGCTTCGAGTATCGACGGGCAAGCTTGAGGCCCAGCATGAACTCCTGCAGCTTGTAGTTGAGGGTGCCGTTGTCGGTCAGGAAGAGCCGCTTGGCCAGCTGCTCGGTGATGGTGCTGGCACCCTGGGCCGCGCTGCCGTGCCTCAGGTCGATGAGGGCGGCCCGGACAATCGATTTGAGGTCAAAGCCGGGGTTCGTATAGAAGCTGTGATCTTCCGTATCGACCAGCGCGGTCTGCATCACCGGCGCAATCTTGTTGAGCGGGCTCACGAGCCGGTTCTGCGAACTGTGGAGAACAGAAATCGGGTTGCCATTCACGTCGTAAACGGTGGAATCCTGATGAAAAGAAATGATGTCCGGCACGGGCGGCAGGGTTTCGTAGGCGTGCAGCACCTTCACGCTCACGCCGACCACCGCCGCGATGACCACCGCTGTGCACGCGACTAGCGCGAGCCGGCCCAAGCGTATCTGACGGCGCCCGGGGCGGGCACCTTTCTTGGGGCTGGCCGCCGGAGCGGCGAGCCGGGCGCCGCATTGACGGCAGAACCGGGTGCGGGGCGGGTTGTCGAAACTGCAGCGTTTACAGCGCACTTAATCACCTCGAGTGGTATAACGGCGGACCTGGCCGACCGGTTCTCCGAGGCGCGGCCGTTCGATGGGGGCCTATTCGGGCATCATTGTAGCATAGCCGTTTTTGCCGCCCGATGAACGTATCCTCATCAAGCCATGGCCGGTTTCAGCACCCGGAGAACCTGCAGAATACTGCCGCGGGGAACGCTCTGCTCGTCGAGCGCGCAGGATGCCCAGTCGAAGAGAAGCGGGGTCGCGGTCGACTGCGGATGCAATACCTGGCGGACAGCCAGACCCGTCTCCTCTGTCTGTACCAGCACGACTTCGGCGGCCTCAAGGTCAAGAGGCCCCACGACCAGAAAGTCGCCGTGGGCGATGGCCCGGCCCGGCGGGCCGTCATAGGCGAGAACGTATAGGCCCCGGCCGCGGTCAAGGGTCACCGGGAGCGTTGCCCCCGTAAAGAAAGGCTCTCCCGCACGCGAGAGACGGCTGACCACCGGGAGCCGGCCGAGACGCCGCGGTCCCTCCTGGCTTCCGTTGAGGCCGTGGCGATAATGACCGGTAAGGACCGCTCGCTTGAAGGGACGGATGCCATGGAACCCGCGCTTGGACAGCCAGTAGTAGATGGTCTTCTCCTCCGCGTATCCCAAACGCCGTGCGAGTTCCCGTACACTGACGGAAGGGTCTTGTAAAATAAGCTCCGCGATTTTATCCAGCACATCATACGTCACGGACTCCGTGTTCATGGCCGTCGGGCTCCTTCATATGCATTCGGGATAATTTGAGTCAATTCGTCCCCCGTCTCCAAGATTCCTGTCTTCGCGAAGAGGAGTGGCGCCGTGTATCTCCGCCGGGTGGATCTGTACGGGTTCAAGTCTTTTGCCAGGGAGATGACGATTGAACTGGCGCCGGGCATCACGGTCCTGGTCGGACCGAACGGCGGGGGCAAGAGCAACGTGGTGGATGCCATCCGCTGGGTGCTGGGGGAGCAGCGGCTGAAAGAACTTCGAGCGGATCGCTGGGAAGATCTTCTCTACGCCGGCGGTCCGGGTCGCCGGCCGGCCCAGATGGCGGAGGCATTCTTGGAATTCGACAACACCGACGGTGCCATGCCGAACTGGCCGGAGGTGCTGCGCGTGGGGCGCCGTTACTACCGCCAGGGCGAGAGCGAGTATCTGGTCGGCAGCCGTCCCGCGCGGCTTCGCGACGTGGCGGACCTTTTTTTGGACAGTGGTCTGGGCCGGGCGGCCTACGCCATCATTGGACAGGGCCGGGTCGAGGCGACTTTGACCCAAAGGCCGCAGGATCGGCTGGAGCAGTTGGAGGAGGCCGCCGGGACCACGCGCTACAAGGTGCGGCGCCGGGAGACCCGGCAGCACCTGCAGCAGGTGCTGGGAGAACTTACGCGGGCGGCCGACCTCGAAACCCAGGTGGCGCAGGAGATCGAGACCAACCGGGAGGCGGCGGCCCTCGAGCGGCGATATGTGGAACTGGACCGTGAGCGGCAGGCACTATCCGGGCTTCTCCGGGTTCAAGACCTGATCCGGCTCCGTCGCGAGCTGGCCGCGGCCGAGACGGGCGAGGCGGAGATGGCGCGTCAGGCAGAGGCCGTCATGGGCGAGCTTTCCGGGGCCTTGGAACACCAGGGGGATCTGGAGCTTGAGGCCGCCGCCGAGAGACAAGACGGCGAACAACGCCGCCGGGTTCTCGATGAGCTGGGCCGGAGGGTGCAGAAGCTGCAGGCGGATGTCGTGGAGGCGGAGGTGCGGCGCGAGGGCGGGGAGCGTCTGCGGCGCGAATTGGAAGAGCAGCTGGGTGAGGCGATGGCGGAGGATGCACCGGCGTCCGCCGACGACACCGAGGAAGCCGGCTGGGAGGCGCGAGAGGCGAGCGTGCTGGCGGAGCGCGCCGAGCGCCGCCAGCTCATGGAAAGCCTGCAGGCCGCCCTCGGAGACGTGCGTACCACACTTGAGACTCGACAGGCAGAGGTTCGGGCCATGAGCCGTCAGCTGGATGAGAGTCGTCGAGTGCAGGCCCAGCTGTCCCGACTCGCGCCCGACTCCGATCGGCCGCTGGCCGAGGTGCTGACGGCGCTCGAGCGGGAGAGGGCGGGTGCGGAGGCAGACCTCGAACGGCTGGAGGCTGACCGCCGCCAGCGCGGTGAGCACTTTCGCGAGCTCGGGGTCTACCAGGAACGCCAGCGCGAGGAGCTCCGCCTCATGGAGCAGCATTTTGCGCAGCGGCAGGCGCGCCACCGGGCGCTCAACCAGCTGGAGGCGGAGGGCGAAGGCCTTCAGGCCGGCGTGCGCGCGGTACTCCGCGCTCAGGCCGAAGGCCACCTGCAGGGCATTCACGGAACACTCGCCACCCTCGTGGAAAGCGACGACCGCTACACCGTCGCGATTCAGGCGGCACTCGGGGGCGCGGCTCAGAATCTCGTCGCGGAGACCGAGCATCACGCCAGGGCGGCGGTCCGCCACCTCCAGACCCGGGGTCTCGGCCGGGCTACTTTTCTGGCGCTTGATATCGTCCGCGGGGGGCGGCCGTCGGCGGACGACCGCGACCTGGTGCATCAGGACGGGGTGGTCGGCTGGGCGATGGATCTGGTGCGGGTGCGGCCCCAGATTCAGGCGGCCGCACAGCACGCGCTCGGCCGCGTCCTGGTTCTGGAGACGCTTGACGACGCCGTGCTCATAGGACGACTCATTAACTTTCGCTACCGGCTGGTGACGCTGGACGGGCAGGTAGTCCACCCCGGGGGCGCCATCACAGGAGGGTCGCCCGCGAGCGCGGGTACGGTCTGGGTGCGACGTCAGGAGATGGACCGCCTGGCCCAGGAACTGGTGGTGGAACTGGGCCATCTCGAGGGAGCACGCGAGCGCGTGGCGGCGGTTGAACAGGAGAGGGCCGAGGTACTGGGCCGGATCGAGGCCAGCCAGGCTGCCGAGGAACCGATCCGGGAGCGAGTGGCCATGCTCCGCTCACGGCTGGAGGCGCTGCGGGAGCTGGCCGGCGAGAGCGTGGTTCTGGATGACCCGGCCCGGGTCCAGCTGGAGGCGGAGCTGTCGCGGCGCCAGGGCGAGGCGGCAGTGTTCGCAGGGCAAGCGCGAGAGCTGGAGGCGCGGCTTGGCGAGCTGCGCGAGGCCGATGCCGCCGACCGTGCACGTCTGGAGGAGCTTGAAACCGTCCGGACCCGGCGCCGCGACGAAATGACGCGGCGGGCAGCCGAGGCGGACCGGCTCCGCGCGCGCCGAGCCGAGATGGCCCGGCGGCGGGAAGCCGTGGAACTCGAAATGGCCGCGATGGCGGAGCGCGCCCGCGTCGCCATGGAAGAGCGGGATCGGCAGGAGGTCGAGCTGCGAAAGCTTCTGGACCAGGATCAGGAACTGGCGGGGCGTCGGCAGGAAAGGGAGCGGGCGCTTGCCGATCTTCGCGAACGGGTGCGCGGACTTGAGGGGGAGGTTCGGCGGCGGGAACGGCAGCGAGAGCACTTCGCGGCCGTCCGCCAGCGAGTCGCCTTTCAACTTGAGCAGCTGGAACAGGCGGAACACGCTGACCCGAGAGATCACATCCATGCGTCAACGGAGACGCGGGACCGGCAGGAAGAGCTGGACGAGACGGAGATCGCCGCCGCCCGTGCCCGCCTGCGCAGCGTGGAGGCGGGCCTCGGGGAACTGGGGCCGGTGAATGCGGGAAGCCTGGCCCTTGAGGAGCGCCTGGCCGAGCGCCGCCAGTTTCTCGCGCACCACCGTGAGGACATCGAGCGGGCGGTGGCGGAGCTCGAAGAGACCATCACGGAAATCGACCGGGAGGTGGAGAGCCGCCGTCAAACCACGGCGGCCGAATTGGAAGACGCGGTCGGCCGCACCGTTCAGGAACTGTTCGGCGGGGGCAGCGCGCGCTTTGAGTGGACCGGGGAGCCGGATCCGGGACTGGAGCTCTGGATCGAACCGCCGGCCAAGCGACCCCAATCCCTGCAGTCCCTGTCGGGAGGGGAGAAGGCGCTGGGCGCCCTGTCGTGGCTGTTTGCGCTCCTCAGCCTCCGTCCGGCCCCGCTGGTCGTGCTGGACGAGGTGGAGGCGAGTCTCGACGAGTTGAACGCACGGCGCTTCGCCCAGCATATTGCGCGGCATCGTCAGGTCCAGTATCTGGTCGTGAGCCATCATAAGCCAACGATGGAGCAGGCGGACGCCCTGTGGGGCTTCACGGCCGATGGACAGGGTGTAAGCCGCCTCGTGTCGGTACGGCTGGGGGAGGAGGGCGCTTCTTGATGGCGGGATTCTTGAACCGATTCTGGCAGGGACTGCGCGGTACCCGCGAACAGATGGGCCAGCGCTGGCGGCAGCTTATCGGGCGCAGCGTCTCGGCCGAGTTCTGGGACGAACTGGAGGAGCAGCTCTATCTGGCCGACCTGGGCCCGGAAGCCGTCGAACGCATTCTGGAGCGGGCCCATCGACGGCTGCAGGCCGACCGGCCCGTGGACGAGGCGGCTCTCATGGGCCTGTTAGAAGAAGAGATGATGCGCCTGCTGCCTGAGGACGACCCCGATCCGTGGGCGCTCTCACCCGAGCGTCCGAACGTCTGGCTGGTGCTGGGCGTGAACGGTGCCGGCAAGACCACCTCGGTGGGCAAGCTCGCCGCCGGCTTCCGGGCGCACCACCGGCGGGTGCTCATTGGAGCGGCCGACACATTTCGCGCCGCGGCGAACGAGCAGCTGGCCGTGTGGGCCCGGCGATCGGGTGCGGAGCTGGTGCAGCAGGCGCCGGGCGCCGATCCGGCCGCCGTGGCCTTCGATGCGGTGGTCGCCGGACGCGGGCGCGGTGCCGACCTGGTCTTGATCGACACGGCGGGCAGGCTTCACACCAAAACCCCGCTCATGCAGGAGCTTGGAAAGATTGTGCGGGTGGTGGGCCGCGAGTGCCCGGGGGCACCGCATCGAACCCTTTTGGTCGTGGACGCCACCACCGGTCAGAACGGCGTGGTGCAGGCCCGTCAGTTTGCGGAGGCCGCCGGAGCCGACGGGATCATCCTGACCAAACTGGACGGTACCGCCAAAGGCGGGGTCGTGTTGGCCATTCAGCAGCAGCTCGGCATACCGGTGCGGTGGATCGGGCTCGGGGAGCGCGCGGAGGATCTCCTGCCGTTTTCGCGAGCCGACTTCGTGGGAGCCGTCCTGGGCCGGGAGCCATGGACCGGGGGGGAGTCGCAAGAGGGCGGGCCGACGCGGCCGGGACGAGGTTCTGCCCGTTGACAGCGGTACGGTGTTCCGATAAAGTTTAGGCACCTTGTATTGCCAAATCCCCGATTCACTCGGGGAGCGGAGGACCCAGTTTCTGTGGGGTGAATCTCGCAATCCGCGAGACGGGGACCCAACCCGAACCCGTCAGCTAACTTCGCCGGCGTGGGGGCACAGGGCGTTTATTGGAATGTCCCACGCGACGCGTGGGACATTTTTTCTTGTTCCGAGGAGGCACGAAATGGACCGCAGACTGCTACATGTGTCACTGCGATCGGATCCCCTGCGGCCACAGGACCGGCCGTCGGCCAGCGGACAGGCGGTGCTGGTGCAGGACACGGTGCGCGCCCTGCAGGCGCACGGCTATGGCGTGGATGTGCTGACGGCCCAGACCGCCCCCAACGATTCGCGGCGGTCGGTTCTCGGGCATATGGGCCGCATCATCCGCCTCCGAACCAGTGCCGGGGTGCAGGACGACGCCGGATGGACGGCGGTCCTGGAAGCGCTCACGGCCGAGGCGCTCGCCTGGGTGCGGGAGGAGGGTGCCCGGCGGTATCGCATGGTGCACAGCTATTATTGGATCTCGGCCGGGGTGGCGGGACCGCTGGCGCGCGCGCTCCGCATCCCGTGGGTGCATACCCCGCTCGTGCTGCCGGAAGCTTTGGACGGCACGATTCCGGCTGCCATGGTCGGCCGTCAACTGAAGGAGGCCGACCGGGTGATCGTGTCCAACAGCGACATGGCCGACCGGGTGATTGCCCTGCAACCGGAGGCCCGGGTGCGGGTCGTGCCTCCGGCCGTGGATCCGTCCGTATTTTTCCCGCGAGACCCGGGCCCGGTCCTGCGGCGCCTGCATTTAAATCGCCGCGGCATCCTGCTGGTGGTGAGCGAGCAGAACCATGAGCCCGTGCGGCAGTTTCTGCGGACGTGGCAGGAGGCCGACGCGGCCGGGCAGATCCCGGAGGACTGCCGGCTGTTGGTTGTGGGGGCCGGACCGTCAGACGCCGAGTTTCACACGCTCGGCGGTCCGCGGGCGCTGTTGGCGGGTCCCGTCCCGCACCGCCGCCTGCCTGGCTATTATGCGGCCGCCACCTGTACGGTTGTGCCCGGACATCGGCAGACGCTGGGACTGGCCGCCATCGAGTCGCTGGCCTCCGGGGTTCCCGTGGTGGCCACCCGGGTTCCCGCTCTGGAGCAGGTGATGTGGAGCGATGACACGGGCGTGCTGGTGCCCCCGGATGACGTGGCGGCGATGCTGGAGCAGGCCCTGACCCTGTGGAAAGACCCCGGCCTGGCGGCCCGGTTGGGTCGGCGGGGCCTTGAGGTGGTACGGGATTGCTTTACGGTGGATCGGATGGCGCGGGAGATTCTGCGCCTGTACGACGAATTGGACGGCGCGGCCGGGCCCCAGGCGGCCAGCCTCGGACGGTAAGACCCGACGGGGGAGAAGACCATCGCGGCGGCCCGGCACTCCCGGGCCGCGTGGCTTGACGGGAGGTGCGCCGGACCGTAAGATGGCCGGGTGTCAAGAGATAGGGGTTGACAGGCATGGTGGGCGGCCTCGACCCGATTTACGGCGCGGCCTTGCTGGATGCGTACGGTCCGCTCTTGACTGAACGCCAGCGCGAGGCCTGCGCGCTGGTGTTTGATGAGGACTGGTCGCTATCGGAGGCGGCCGGCGCCCTCGGCGTCTCACGGGCGCGTGCCGGAGCGCTGGTGGGAGAGGCGGCTCATCGCTTGCTGAGCCTGGAGGCGCGTCTGCACCTGGTTGCCCGGCAGGGGGCGCGGCTTTCCTTGCTTCAGGAGCTTGGAAGCCTGACGGAAGAGGGCGCATCACCGGCGACGCTGAGAGACATTCTGGCCCGCTGGCGGCAGATTGAAGACGGATGGCAGGAGGACGGCGGCCCGCGGGCAGAGCCGATCATGCGGAGTGAGGGAGCCGACGCCGATGTTTGAATCCCTGACCGAGCGACTGCAGCAGGCGTTTTCGCCGCTGCGGAAGAAGGGCCGGCTGTCGGAAAACGACGTGCGGGCCGCGCTGCGTGATGTGCGGATGGCGCTTTTGGAGGCCGACGTCAACTTCCGGGTGGTGCGGAAGTTTGTCGCTGAGGTGGAGCCCGAGGCCATCGGGAGCGAGGTCCTCGAGAGCCTGACGCCCGCGCAGGCCGTCATCCGAGTCGTCCGCGATCATCTGGTCCTGCTCCTGGGCGGGGAGGCGCCGATACACCTTTCGTCCGAGCCGCCGACCGTGATCTTGCTGGTCGGCCTGCAAGGGGCCGGCAAGACGACGGCGGCGGCCAAGCTGGCACGCTGGTTTCACCGCCAGGGTCGTCACCCGCTCCTGGTTGCGGCAGACATCTACCGGCCCGCGGCCGTCGAGCAGCTGCGGCAGCTGGGAGAGCAGGCGGGCGTGCCGGTGTTTTTCGAAGCTGACCGCCGTCCGGAGGAATTGTTCCGGCTTGCGCTCGGGCGCGCTCGTCAGCTGGCCGCCGACATTGTCATCGTCGACACGGCCGGACGTCTTCATGTTGACGAGGAGCTCATGGGTGAGTTGGAACGCATCGTGGCGGTACACAAGCCTGATGAGGCCCTCCTGGTGGTGGACGCCATGACGGGCCAGGACGCCGTGACGGTGGCCGAATCGTTCTCCTCCCGGCTTGCGCTGAGCGGCCTCGTCATGACCAAGCTGGACGGGGATGCCCGCGGAGGGGCGGCGCTGTCTATCCGCCAGGTGACGGGCCTCCCCATCAAAATGGTGGGGGTCAGCGAGAAGCTTGATGGTCTCGAGCCGTTCCAGCCGGATCGGATGGCGGGACGCATCCTCGGGATGGGCGACGTGCTGGGCCTTATCGAGCGGGCCGAGGCCAGTATGGACGCGAGTGTGGGGTCAGATCTGGGAGCACGGCTGAATCGGAACGAGTTCACCCTCGACGACTACCTGACCGCGCTTCGACAGGTGAAGAAAATGGGGCCGCTTTCGCAACTGATGGATCTGATTCCGGGCATGGGCGGGCAGATGAAGAAACTGAAGGGGCAGGTGGATGACCACGCGCTGGTGCGGGTGGAAGCCGTGCTGTCCTCGATGACCCTTCGCGAACGCCGCCGGCCCCAGATCATCGACGGCAGCCGGCGCCGCCGGATAGCCCGGGGCAGCGGGACCACCGTGCAGGATGTAAACCGGGTTTTGAAGAGCTACGAGGATATGCGAAAGCTGGCGCGGCAGATGCGGGGGGGCAAGCGTGGGCAGCGGATGCCGCCGGGCATGCCCGGTCTGCCGCCCGACTTCCTGCCCCCGCCCCGATGATGGCGACGGCCGCCCCAGGCGTCCGTCCCCTGGTAGAATCTGAAAATTGTAGGAGGCTTCGTAGATGGTCAAGATTCGTCTGAAGCGCATGGGGGCCAAGAAGCGCCCGTTTTACCGGATCGTGGTGGCCGACGCCCGCGCGCCCCGCGACGGCCGTTTCATCGAGGAGATTGGATACTATGACCCGATTCCGGATCCGGCCACCATTAAGGTGAACCTGGAGCGGGCGCTGTACTGGATTACGAACGGCGCGCAGCCGACCGAGACGGTCAGGAGCCTCTTCCGCAAGGAAGGTGTCATGAAGGCTCTGGCCGAGAGGCGCGCGGGCAAGTCTTCCTGAACGGGCATGAGCACCCAGCCTGGGTGCGTATCGGCCAGGTGGTGGGCGCCCACGGCATCGACGGGGGGCTCAAGATCGTCCCCGACAGCGACCAGTGGCGCGGCTGGCCGCAAGCCTTGCACCGAGTCCGCATCGATCGCCTGGGCGCGGAGCCGGTGACGGTTGTAGAGGTGCGCATCGCCGCCAACCGGCCCGTACTGAGGGTGGAGGGTGTGGACAGCCGCGATGCGGCCGAAGGCTTGCGCCGGGCGATCGTCTACCGGCCCGGCGAGGACCTGGCGCCGCTTGAAGACGGCGTTTACTACTGGGACGAGCTGGCCGGCGAAACCGTGATCGGACCCGGCGGGCAGGTAATCGGATCGGTGGTGCGAGTCGAGCCGGGACCTGCCCACGACTGGCTCGTGGTAGGGGAGCAAGACCATGAGGTCTGGGTGCCGTTTGTGCGCGCGTGGGTGAAGGTGGGCACCGACCGGACGATCACCCTCCTCGGCGACCCGGAGCCGGTGTGAGCGGCGTGGCGTCCCTGCGGATCGATATCGTGACGCTGTTCCCGGACATGTTCTCGGGCCCGTTTGCCGAAAGCATG
Organism: Bacillota bacterium; assembly: GCA_021797815.1. Taxonomy (GTDB): domain Bacteria; phylum Bacillota; class Sulfobacillia; order Sulfobacillales; family JAIMBI01; genus JAKATP01. The sequence goes on along the minus strand of JAJZYZ010000015.1, from coordinate 24,722 downwards.
GTGCGCCGGTCGCTGGAGCGGGGAATCGCGGAGATCCAGATCGTGCCGCTGCGTCCGTTTGGGGTAGGAGTTCATCGCATCACGGATGACTATCCCTACGGCGGCGGAGTTGGCATGCTGATGCGGCCGGAACCGGTGGTGGAGGCGGTGGAATGGTGCCTGGCGCATGATCCCCGACCGGCCCGGGTACTCATCACGGCGGCGCGTGGGCGGCCGCTCGGTCAGCGATGGCTGGAGGAACTGGCCGGCGCGGGTCATCTCGTGATTGTCGCGGGCCACTACGAGGGCATCGATGAGCGTGTCATCGACATCCTGCAGGCCGAGGAGTTGTCCCTGGGGCCGTTTGTGCTGACCGGTGGCGAGATACCGGCCATGGCACTGGTGGATGGGGTCGTACGTCTCCTGCCGGGGGTGCTGGGAGCCGAATCCGGGAGCCGTGATGATTCGTTCAGCGGCGACGAGCGGCTGGTTGAGGGCCCGCAGTACACGCGTCCGCCGCGCTACCGCGGGGTTCCGGTGCCGGAGGCGCTGCTTTCAGGCGACCATGCGCGCATCAAAGAATGGCGCCAACAGGCGGCCCGGAGGAGTACGGAGCGGTGGCAACGCATGGCCGCCGACGAGTCTCAGGGAGTCTGAAGACAGATTCCGGATGCAAATTGCTGGGGTGATGGGCCCCATGCTATACTAGGCTCCGTTTGAAGGGAGTTTGCCCTGTGGACCTGATCCGGTTGATCGAAGAAGAGCAGATGCGTCATGACGTGCCGAGCTTTCGCCCGGGAGACACCATACGGGTGCACGTTCGCATCCGGGAAGGCACGCGCGAACGCGTGCAGCCGTTCGAAGGTGTTGTCATCGCCCGCAAGGGTGGGGCGTCGCACGAAACCATGACCGTGCGCCGGGTGTCTTACGGTGTCGGCGTGGAGCGGACGTTCATGATTCACTCGCCGCGGATCGACAAGATTGAAGTGCTGCGGCGCGGCAAGGTGCGCCGGGCCAAGTTGTATTACCTGCGGAATCTGCGTGGCAAGGCGGCCCGGATTAAGGAGCGTGTGTAGTCCTTCGCCGGCTTGGGAGAGATAACCCAGGGGGTGAAGGCGCATGAGGCGCCGCAAACGCCAGACGCCGGCGTGGTTGGAGTTTTTGGAAACGCTTGCGCTGGCATTCGTGCTGGCCCTTTTGGTGCGCACGTTCGTGCTGGAGTCGTATCAGGTGTCCGGGTACTCGATGGAGCCCACGCTCCAAAACGGAGAACGGGTTCTCGTGAACAAGATGATCTTCCACTTCGAAAGTCCGAAGCCGGGGGAGATCGTGGTGTTTCGGTCACCCGTCATCCCGAGTCAGGACTGGATTAAGCGGGTTATCGCCGTACCCGGCGAGACCGTGGCTATCCATTCCGGGCATGTCTACATCAATGGGCACTACCAGCCGGAGCCGTTCATCAAGTACAAAGATCCCTCGTCGAACTACCGGCAAGTGAAGGTGCCCCCCGGTTATCTGTTTGTCATGGGCGACAACAGACCGGACAGCTACGACAGCCGCTATTTTGGCTTTCTGAGCGAGTCGCTGCTGCGGGGCGAGGCATTCGTGGTATGGTGGCCGCTCAATCACTTCCGGGGACTCTGAGCTTATGGCGAATTCAGACTGGCGTGCGGGCCACATGGGCCATGCCGCCGAGACCATCAAGCGTCTTGGCCCTTACCTGACTGCCCTCATCGAGGTGGTGGACGCCCGCGCCCCCATGCTGACCCGCTTTGAGGGCCTGGCGCGGTGGGTTCCCGACTGCCCGCGGGTCGTCGTCCTGAACAAGCTCGATCTGGCTGAGCCGGAGGCCACGGATATGTGGTTGCTGACCCTGACCGGCGACCAGGAACGGGCGGTGGCGGTGGCGGCGGCCGAGCCGGGGTCGGAACGGGTGGTCCTGGAGGCGCTGGCCGGCATCCCCTACAGTTCCTACGCGCGGCGGGTGGCGGTGGTGGGGCTGCCCAACCTGGGGAAGTCGACCCTCTTGAATCGTCTTATTGGCCGGCACCAGCTCAGGACGGGCAACCGTCCCGGCGTGACGCGGGGGCCGCAGTGGATCCGGCGGCATGACTGGGAATGGCTGGACCTGCCGGGGGTGCTGTCGCGGGCGCAGGGGCGCGACTGGCGCCTCAAGGTGCTGGGCGTGGTCGGGTTCTCCTCCAGCGAGACCGAGGAGCTGGCGGTGCGGCTCCTGCGGGAGCTGGGGCGGGAGGGCGAGGACCCGCTGGGAGATTTTGCTCGTGCCCGGAAGCTTTTGAGCCGGGGCGGTGATGTGGATCTGCAGCGGGCGGCGGAGGCGGTGCTGACCGACTTTGGCAACGGTAAATTCGGTCGGGTGACGCTGGAGTTCCCCGATGGCGGCATGTGAGGAACGCGATCTGTACCGGCGGGAGAGAGCGGCGTGGCGCGACGGGCTCTTGCTGGCCGGCGTCGATGAGGTGGGGCGGGGACCGCTCGCGGGACCGGTGGTGGCGGTCGCCCTGGTTCTGCCGGTAGATCGAGAGTGGGACGGGCTCGACGACTCCAAAGTGGTCCCGCCGGCCCGTCGGATTGCCCTCTACCGGGAACTGCAGGCGGCCGGCGCCCAGATCGGGGTAGGGGCGGCAGGCCCCCGAACCATCGAGCGCCTCAATATCCTGGAAGCCACACGGATGGCCATGCTCCAGGCGCTCGCCCGCCTGCCGGCCCCACCGGACTGGATTCTGGTGGACGCGGTGCCGCTGCGAGCCGGGGTGCCGGTGGAGGCGCTCATTCATGGCGACGCCCGCTCGGCGTCGATCGCGGCCGCCTCGGTGGTGGCCAAGGTGCTGCGCGACCGGTACATGGCCTTGCTGGACCAAGTGTATCCGGGCTACGGGTTTGCCCGCCACAAAGGATACGGAACGGTCGAGCATCGGCTGGCGCTCATGCGGTCGGGACCGACTCCCGCACACCGCCTGTCGTTTCTGCACCTCGAGGGGCCGACCGTCTCCGGGAGTGACGCTTCGAACCCTCTGCTATAATGAGTCGACCAATTTGGGAGGGTGGAGGATTGCCCAAGCCCCTTATCATTGTGGAGTCGCCCGCCAAGGCGCGCACTATCAGCCGTTTTCTCGGTAAGCGCTATCAGGTTCTGCCGTCTATGGGGCACGTGCGCGATCTGCCCAAGAGCCAGTTTGGGGTGGACGTGGAACACGGCTTTCAGCCGAAGTACATCACCATCCGCGGCAAGGGCCAGGTGGTGAAGGAGCTCCGGGAAGCGGCCAAGAAGAGCGAGCAGGTATATCTCGCCACCGACCCCGACCGCGAGGGGGAGGCGATTTCCTGGCACCTGGCCGAAGTTTTGGGCCTGTCGGACACGCAGGTCAAGCGCATCGAGTTTCACGAGATCACCAAGGACGCCGTGGCGCGGGCCATCAAGCACTGGCGGCCGCTCTCGCACGGGCTGGTAGACGCCCAGCAGGCGCGCCGGATTCTTGACCGCATCGTCGGCTACCAGTTGTCGCCGTGGCTTTGGCGCAAGGTGCGCCCGGGACTGTCGGCGGGGCGCGTGCAGTCGACCGCCCTGCGCCTTCTGGTGGAGCGCCAGGCCGAGATCGACGCCTTTGTGGCCGAGGAGTACTTTACCCTGACCGCGCTCCTGTCGAGTGCGGGCACCGCCCTCACCGCCGAGTACCTGTCGCCGCTGGGAGAGCGAGGGCGGCTTGCGGGCACCGAACTTGAGACGGTGCTGGCCGAGGTGGGCCCGAACGCCCTCGAGTCGGTGCCTTTCCGCATTGCGGATGTGAAGGAGCGGGAGCGCCGCCGTTACGCGCCGTTCCCCTTCACCACCTCAACCCTGCAGCAGGAGGCGTCCAAGCGGCTCGGTCTCACGGTCAAGCGCGCCATGCAGATTGCCCAGCAGCTTTACGAGGGACTCGAAGTGCACGGCGAGGGCACGGTCGGCCTCATTACGTACATCCGCACCGACTCCACCCGGGTGGCGGAGTCGGCGGAGGAGGAAGGCCGCCAGTACATCCAGGCGGTGTATGGCCCGGCCTATGAGAGCCGGGAGCGTCGGCGCGCCCCGAGTCGTCCCGGTCAGCAGGGCGCGCATGAGGCGATCCGGCCGACCGTGGTGAGGCGGACGCCAGAGAGCCTCAAGGGCTCGCTCAGCCGGGATCAGCTGCGGCTCTACCGCCTTATCTGGGAGCGATTTGTCGCGAGTCAGATGGCCCCGGCCGTTTATGACACGGTCACGGTTGACGTGTCGGCCGGACGCCATACCTTCCGGAGCCGGATGCAGAAGCTCAAGTTTCCCGGATTCACGGCGCTTTATGACGAGCCGGACGATGACGCCGTCAGCGCCCACCCGCTCACGGTGCCCGTCAAAGCGGGGGACCCCCTGACCCTGGAAGAGCTGAAGCCCGAACAGCACTTCACCGAGCCGCCGCCGCGCTATACCGAGGCAAGTCTGGTCAAGATTCTGGAAGATCTCGGAATTGGCCGGCCCAGCACCTATGCGCCCACCATCGAGACCCTGCTGGCGCGAGACTACGCGCGGCGGGAGGAGCGGCGGCTGGTGCCGACCGAACTGGGACGGGCCGTAGTCGACCTGCTGAAGGAATTCTTCCCGCGCATTGTCGACATTCAGTTTACGGCCGCCATGGAGGCGGATCTGGACAGGGTGGAGGACGGGGAGGAGTCGTGGCGGGCCCTCCTCGGCACTTTTTACGAGGACTTCTCCGCGTACCTGGCCCGCGCCGAGAAAGAGGCGGGCCCGGTCCATATCGAGGAGGAGAGCACCGACGAGGTGTGCGATCGCTGCGGACGGCCCATGGTCATCAAGCACGGCCGCTTTGGGCGGTTTCTGGCCTGTTCCGGGTATCCGGAGTGTCAGAACACCCGGCCCCTGCTGCAGAAGACCGGCGCGGAGTGTCCGAAGTGCGCGCGGCCGGTGGTCGTGCGGCGGAGCCGCAAAGGCCGCACATTTTACGGTTGCAGCGGGTACCCGGAGTGCGATTTCGTGACCTGGTATCCCCCGAGTGACAAGACCTGTCCCCGCTGCGGGGCGTTTTTGGCCCAGAAAGGCCGGGGACCGCGGGGGGCCTTGACCTGTGTCCGTGAAGGGTGCGGGTATGAGGAGCGTGTCGCCCAGTAGCGCGGGAGGGGGCGCTTGTACGGACACGAACCATCCCCGGGTGGAAGAATATCTGAAGGCCGTCCGCCTGCACGGTTCCGGCTCGGCGGCGACTACGCGCGCCTACCGGCAGGACCTGTCTGAACTCCTGAGGCTCATACCAGATCCCGAGAGGGCCACCAGCAAGGACCTGCGGCGCTTTGCCGCGAGTCTCCTCCGCCGGGGACTGTCGAACCGCACGGCCGCACGGAAGGTGGCCGCCGTGCGCGGGTTTTATCGCTGGATGGCCCGGGAGGGCTATATCCCGGACAATCCCGCGCACCGGCTTCATGCTCCGAAGTTCCGTCCGGGACTGCCCCATGCCCTCTCGGAAGCGGCGATGCACGAGATGCTTTCCGCTGCGGCGGAGCCGGGACCGCTCGGGCTTCGTGACACCGCGCTTTTGGAGCTGTTGTATGCGGCCGGGGTGCGGGCGGGGGAGGCGGTCGGGCTCAATCTGACCGATGTGGACCTCGAGCAGCGGCTGGTGCGGGTGATGGGCAAGGGCGGCAAAGAGAGGATGGTGCCGCTCGCGGCACCGGCCCGCGACGCGATCCGCCGATGGCTTGCCGATGGCCGCAAGAAGATTGTGGGTGGGGGCGAGCCGGCCCTGTTCGTGAACTATCGCGGGACCCGCCTGTCGTCGCGCAGCGTGGGCCGGATTGTGGCCGCGGTCTTGGGGCGCACGGCCATTCATCACCATGTGAGTCCCCACTGGTTCCGGCATACGTTTGCCACCCATCTCCTGGAGAATGGGGCCGACCTGCGGGTGGTGCAGGAACTCCTCGGTCACAGCCGCCTGTCCACCACCCAGATCTATACCCAGGTGACCCTGGAGCGATTGGAGGCGGTTTATGCACACACTCACCCTCGAGCCTGAACGGATAAGCTTTCACGGAACCACCGTGCTGGGAGTGCTGCAAGACGGCGTGGCGGTGCTGGGCGGCGACGGGCAGGTCACCGTCGGCCAGAGCATGATCATGAAGGCCGGTGCCAAGAAGGTCCGCCGCCTGTATCACGGGCGCGTGCTAGCCGGATTTGCGGGGGCCGTGGCCGACGCGCTCACGCTGTTTGAACACTTCGAACGCGAGCTTGAGGAGTCCCGGGGGCAGCTGCAGCGGGCCGCCGTGGCGCTCTCGCGCCAGTGGCGCACGGACCGCATGCTGGGACGGCTGGAAGCGCTCCTGGTGGTGGCCGACCCCACCGCGCTGCTGGTGCTCTCAGGAACCGGTGAGGTGATTGAGCCGGATGACGGGATAGCGGCGGTGGGGTCCGGCGGTCCCTATGCGCTGGCGGCCGCGCGGGCGCTTCGCTCGGTGGAGCCGCCGCCAGGTCCCGAGGACATCGTGCGCCGCTCGCTCCATATTGCGGCCGACATCTGCGTTTATACCAATCATCACCTCACGGTGGAGGTTCTGGGCAAAGGAGTCGAGGGCAATGCCTGACGGTCGCGGCAGCGAGGGCGCGGAGGCGCTGACGCCGGAAGAGATTGTGCGCGAGCTTGACCGCTACATCGTAGGGCAGGAGGCCGCCAAACGGGCCGTTGCCATCGCATTGCGCCACCGCTGGCGGCGGGCACAGCTGGAGCCGAGCCTGCAAGAGGACATTTTCCCCAAGAACATCTTGATGATCGGCCCCACAGGCGTCGGGAAGACCGAGATTGCACGCCGTCTGGCCCGCCTGGTGCGGGCGCCCTTCCTGAAAGTGGAGGCCACCAAGTTTACGGAGGTGGGCTACGTCGGGCGTGACGTGGAGAGCATGGTGCGGGATCTGGTCGAGGTGAGTCTCAGGATGGTGCGGGAGGAGAAAGGAAGGGGAGTGCGGGATCGGGCCGAGCGTCAGGCGGAGGAGCGGATAGCGTCGGCGCTGGTTCCGGAGCCGACCCCGGCGCCCACCGCCGGCGGCAACCCCTTTGAGATGTGGTTTGGCGGCGCCCATCCCGAAACGCCGCCGGCCAACCCCGAGGAAGCTCAGGGGCGGCGGCGCCGGCGGGGCGACTTTCTCGCGCGCATCCGGCGCCGGGAGATGGAGAACGAGGTGGTGGAGGTGGAGGTGGAGGATACGTCCACCCCGACCGGCATGATGGGTTTGGGGGGAGCCGGCGAGCAGCAGATGAACATCGGGGAGATGTTGTCCGGCCTCCTGCCGCGCCGCACGAAGCGCCGCCGCATGACGGTGGGGGAAGCGCGCAAGGTGCTGTCCGACGAAGAGGTGCAAAAGCTCATCGACACCGATGCCGCCCAGGCGGAAGCGGTCTTTCGAGCCGAGCAGCATGGCATCATCTTCATCGACGAGTTTGACAAGATTGCCAACACGGGCAGCAGGGCGGGGCCCGACGTGTCGCGCGAGGGCGTGCAGCGCGACATCCTTCCGATCGTGGAAGGGTCCACCGTCATCACGAAATACGGGGCCTGCAAGACCGACCACATGCTGTTCGTGGCGGCAGGCGCCTTTCACGTGTCGAAGCCCTCGGACCTCATCCCGGAGCTGCAGGGACGTTTTCCGATCCGGGTGGAGCTGGAGCCGCTTACCGAGGACGACTTCGTGCGCATCCTGGTGGAACCCCACCACTCGCTGTTGGAACAGTACCGGGAGCTCCTCCGCACGGAGGGCATCCAGGTTGAGTTCACGGGCGAGGCGGTGCGCAGCATGGCCCGCTATGCGGCCGACGTCAACCGGGAGTTGGAGAATATTGGCGCCCGGCGGCTCCACACCATTTTGGAGCGGGTGCTGGATGACCTCAACTTTCACGCCCCCAGCCTGCCCGACCAGACCATCACCATCACGCCCGAATATGTGGATGAACGCCTGAAGAGTGTGGCTGAAGCTGCCGATCTCACCCGTTACATTCTCTAAGCGTCTGCCGGCCCGCGCTTTCTCTGAATTGTTTCCGAGCACCCTCGCCATTGTGTTATAATTCTGGCGAACAGGTAGCCCGGAGAGGAACGAGATGCGTGTTGACAGAACTGCTTGAGCGGACGCGGCGCTTAAACCGCCTCCTGCAGACGAACGCCGGTCTGCCGGTTGACTTCACCGCCATGGCCCGCATGCTGTCGGAGCTCATAGAGGCGAATGTTTATGTGGTGGAGCGCCAGGGTGGGGTTCTTGGCTATGCCCTATTGGACTCATTTGAATGCAGCATCATGCTCCAGGAGGTTCTCGGGCATCGGGAGTTCCCGGCCTCCTACAATCAGGGACTCCTGCGCATCGCGGAGACGGTCCCCAATGTCTCGCAGGTGGCACGCCAGTGTGTGTTTTTCCGCGACCGCCCCTGCATCTACGAGAATAAGATCACCACGCTGATTCCCTTGATGGGGGCGGGAGAGCGCATCGGCACCTTAGTGGTCTCGCGCTTCGGGCGCGAGTTCGATGAGCAGGATCTTGTTCTGGCCGAGTACGGGGCCACCGTGGTGGCCATGGAGATGCTGAGAGAGCGCTCGAAGTCCCTGGAGGAAGAGGCGCGTGGCAAGGCTGCCGTAGAGGTGGCGGTGGGCGCGCTTTCCTACTCGGAGCTGGAGGCGCTTCAGCACATCTTCGACGAGCTGAACGGTACGGAGGGCCTCGTGGTCGCGTCCAAGATTGCCGACCGTGTCGGCATCACCCGTTCCGTCATCGTAAACGCGCTCCGCAAGGTCGAGAGCGCGGGGGTCATCGAGTCCCGCTCGCTGGGCATGAAGGGCACGCACATCCGGGTATTAAACGACCGGCTCCTAGACGAGCTCCAAAAGCTCAGGCAGTAGGGGGCGGGACCGCCCATCCGGGGGCCGGCCGCCACGTGCGGTCGGCCCCCGGCGGTCTGTCAGGCCGGGGGTACGCCCGCTGACCGTGCGGACAGATCTGCCCGGCAACGCATCCGGGGGACCGCCGGTCCACACAGGCTCCACCCTCCGGTGCCGGGGTGGTCCTCCATCTGTTGCGCCAGGATGCTCCCGGCGATGGGGACCGCCACCGCGACCGGGCTGGGGAATCCCGGTCGCGGGCAGGGCTCGGAGAACGCTCCAATCCACGCGAGCGAGGTGAAGGACTGGCGCCTCTTCCCTGATGGCCTCCTGACACCTGTTCTCCACGGAGGAGATTTTGGCTCCTTGGGTGGCCGGGTGTGCAGGGTCGCGCGGGAGCGGGAGACCCCGTCGGGGAGCAGGAAGGAGATTAGAGGCGCCCCGGCGCTCGTACGAGAGCGGGTCGTCGGGTGGAGGGACGGCCCCCCGAGCCCCCCGGACTAACCCGCATGACCGTGCCACCAGGGCCGATCTGCATCGGGGGCCAGAGGGTCTGGCTCGCTGGCGGTCGGAGTGAGGACGGCGCCGGACACGAGAGCGCCGGCCGGGGACCGCTCCGCGCGAACAGGCGGGGCGCGCGGCCGCAAGCTGTCCACTCATGATACCCTCGGAGTCATGAACAGCCGGGCCGGGAACGAGCCGCACTTCTGGCGGGACAACACGCTTTTCAACGCCGGCGCCCTGGCCGCCGGCGTCGCCAACGTCCTCTACCATGTCGTGGTGGCCCGTATGCTGGGCCCGATTCACTACGGTGTTCTGACAGCGCTCGGGACTCTGGTGCTTCTGGTCGAGGTGCCGGTTTCGGTCATTGCGCTCGTGTACACCCGGCGGGGCACCGGGCCCGGCCAGCTTAACCGGCTGAACCTCGTGTTCGTCCTGGCCGGTGTCGGGGTTTTCGGCCTCCTGGCCTGGCTTCGCATCCCCGTCGCCAGGCTGTTTAACCTGCCGCCGGATCTTCTGGTCATCTTCGCCCTGGCCGTGATTCCCGCCTACGCGTATGGGCTCAATGTCGGCCTCCTGCAGTGGGCGGGACGGTTTGGCTGGGCGGCGGTGGCGATTGCCTGGGACGCCATCGGCTACACACTGGGGGCCGCCATCGTATATCTCGGATCTTTCGGCCTCCTGGGTCTTGTCATCGTCGGACCGCTCGTAAGTCTGACCGACATCGCCGTGTCCTTTACCGGAGCCCGGCGGGCCGTACGGGTCGCGGCCTCCACCGGTCTCAACTCCTTCGGGGCGCTGTGGAATGCCGGGGCGGTGGGAATGCTGGCACTGGTCCTTACGAGCGCCGACGTGCTGGCCGCCAAGCATGCCCTTCCTCCGCGCGCGGCCGGCTTCTACGGGGGGCTTGCGACTATCGGCCGGGCACCTATGTTCTTTGCCGGCTCTATTGGCACGGTCCTCCTGAGCTCCACCCAGCGGCGGCCGTCAGAAGGCACCCGCTACCTTCTATATTCGATTGTCGGCATGGTGGGACTCGGGGTTTTGGGAGTCGGCCTGTACGCGCTCGGGGGTCCGCTCGTGATCCGGATAGCGCTCGGGGTGCGATTCCTGCCGGTGGCGGGTGAACTTCTGCCGTACACCGTGGCGATGGTGGGGCAGGGGCTCCTGCTGATTGCCCTCTACTACGGCGCCGCGCGCGGGCGTCGGCGGATTACGCTTTTCGGCCTGGTCGTGTTCCTCAGCTGGATGGCGGCCATCTGGGTCGGCCCCAGTCTCTCCGTCATCGTCAACTGGACTGTCGTCATCATGGGAATTGGCGCGGTGGGCTCACTCCTCGGAGCGACGCTTCTCCCTGCCCCGGCGCCGGTCGAGGCGGCCACCGTCTCCCACCCTGGCTGACAGGCGCACCCGAGCCCACGATAGGAAAACCGCCCCCCTTGCGGAGGGCGGTCGCCGATTCCGCTCTCAGTGCCCGCCGCAGGAGCATCCGGAGGGTACGTTCGGATTCTCAATGGTGAAGCCTGACCGGAGCGGCTCATCAATGTAGTCGATGACGCCCCCCTCGAGGTGCGGCCCGCATTCAGGAGCCACAACGAGGTTCAGCGTGCCGGCCGGAATCAGTGTGTCCTCGTCCGCCGGGGTCTCTTCGACGGCCATGCGATATCCGATGCGGCCGCAGCCGCAGGCCTGTCCGGCCCACACGCGGATATACGCGGCACCGCGTTCGTCGACGAGGCTGCCGAACGCCTTTTCGGCCGCGGGTGTAATCGTAAGCTGCATAAAGACCTCCCTAATCTTCACGACGCCGGGCGCGCGCCGTCGCCTCAAGCCGATCGCCATCATGCTTACCAATCTATAGTTTAGGCCCGGGAGCCGGCAAACGCAACTTGCGGCCTCGAGAAACCGCCGGCGCGGCCAGATCTCCGAACCCGGAGCGTCAGGGGCCCGCACCTTCCGCCGCAATGGCCTGACGGATCCGGTCGCCGGCGCTCGCACGGTCTTCCGGTGCCGCGGGCAATCCGGTGGTGAGATAGAGGTCGTCCTGAAGGTAGCGGGGATAGACATGGAGGTGGTAATGGAAGACATCCTGCTGTCCCGCCGGTTCGTTGTGCTGGCGCGTCGAGATGCCCTGGCAGCCGTACGCCGCTTTCATGGCGCGTGCCACCACCTGCGCCGCTTCATGGATATAGGCGGCGTACTGCATGGGCAGGTCGAACAGATTCTCAAAGTGCGGATTGGGCACCACCAGGACATGCCCCGGATTGTTGGGCCACCACTTGGCGGCGATGAACGCCGTCGCGAGGGAGTTCCGGTACACGACGTCGCTCTGGCGCGTGCCCCATCCCGGCCGATCGATGCCTGCCACCACCTGACAGAACGGACACGCGTAATCCGGCGGCGCGTGAGAATAGGGGTTGATGATTGTCCTCCTTCCAGCCCAGCCGTACATTTCCCCTGCAGTCTCGGTGCGCCCACGGGCGGCAGGCACCGCCGCCCCACACCGCTTTCGGCTCCATGCAGGAAACGCCCCGGCCTTGCGCGGCCAGGGCGTTTCGAGCGCGCTCCGGTCGCGCCTAGCCGGCCACGGCGACCTTGGCCAGGATCTTCTTGGTGTCGATGATGTGCCGGTGGAGTCCGAGCCGCTCGGGGGTGATGCCAATCGCCAGGCCGATGGCCTGGGGCAGGTGCATGACCGGCATGGCGTCAACCCGGCCGGCCTCGGGCGTTTCGGGCTGCTGACCGTCGAGGTTTAGGTGGCAGAGCGGGCAGGGGGTCACGAGGGCGTCGGCGCCCGCGTCCCGCGCCTCTGCGAGACGCTTGCCAGTGAGCGCCAGCGAGCCGCGGCGGTTGGTCTCGAGGAGGGGAAAGCCGCAGCACTTGTCCTTACCGCGGTACTCCTCCACAGGCTCGGCGCCGAGGGCCTCAATGACTTTCTCCAGGTAGCCCATGCGGCCGAGGCGCAGGGGGTCGACGTCCTTCGACGGACGGACGACATAGCAGCCGTAAAACGGCGCCAGACGCATGCCCTGCAGCGGGTTGACGACCATCGCCTTCAGCTTGTCGAGTCCGAGGTCTTCCACCAGCACCCACAACAGGTGCTTCACATCGGTCTGGCCGCTGTAGTGGAGGTCTTCGTCGGCCAGGAGCTGGTTCACCCGCTCCCGGTAGTCGTCGTGCGCGTCCACCCGGCCCTTCACACCCATCATGACGCCCGTGCAGGTGCTGCAGATGGTCATCACGGGCAGGCCGAGCTGCTCTGCCATGGCAAAGGTGCGGCTGTTGACCACGTCGCCGGCAAAGGGATCCCGTTCCGTAATGACGCCCGCCCCCGTGCAGGCGGCACCCGTCAGCTCATGGAGCTCCAGTCCCAGCTTTTCACCGACCGCGGTCATGGCCTGATAGAGCTCGGGCGTGCCTCCTTTGGCGACACATCCCGGATAAAACGCGTACTTCATGCGCGCACTCCCTCCTCCTGAGCCTGATGCACCTTGAAGCGCCGCGGGCGCTGGTTGCGGGCCCGCTCAAGAATCCGGCGCACGGCCGGGGCACCGGCGATCCGGTGCGGCCGCAGGGGAGGCAGCTTGCCTTTCCAAAGCGCGCGCAGCCCCACCTTGGAGAAGCTCATGAGCTCGCCCAAGCCGGACACACTGCGCATGAGGAGCCGCGTCTCGTCGAGCCGCCCGTAGCTGCCGACCAGGTCCATGAAGGCGTTGGCCCGCTTGGCGCCGTTGTTCTGCTCCATGCCCATGTCCATCATCATCCGGCGCATGGCCATGATGCGCTCCATGGGCGCCACGTCTTTCGGGCACACCTCGACGCACTGGAAGCAGTGGGTGCAGTCCCACACGCCGCCCGGTCCGTTCATCTGCGTCAGCCGTTCGCGGTCGGCCGCGTCGCGGGGGTCGGCCACGAAGCGGTATTCTTTGGCAAGCGCCGTGGGGCCGATGAAGATGGGGTTCACGGACAGCGACTCGCAGTCCGAAACACAGGCGCCGCACATGATGCAGTTCACGACTCCATCGAGATGAAACATGGTGTCGTTCGGCACCACATACTCGCGCTCCGGCGGGTCTGTGGCCGGCTGCAGGTAGGGCTTGATGCTGTAGAGCTTGTTCCAAAATGGCTCCAGATCCACCACCAGGTCCCGGATGACGGGCATGTTGCCCATCGGCTCCACCGTGACGGCTCCCTGGTCGATGTCCGACAGCTTGGTCTTGCATGCCAGCGCCGCGTGGCCGTTAACGCGCATGCCGCACGAACCGCAGATGTGACTGCGGCACGAACAGCGAAGCGCAAGGGTCTCGTCCACCTCTTCGCGGACTTTCAAGAGAGCGTCGAGGAGCGTGTAGTACTCGGGCACTTCGACGGCGTAGTCTTTCCAGAACGGCTTGTCGTCCGCCTCTGGATTCTGGCGCCGCACCTTCAGCTTGATATCCATGAAAGCACCTGCCTTCAATGCAAAGGGTAAGGGGAGGCCTAGTACGTGCGAACCTGCGGCTCCCACTGGGTAATCGTGACCGGCCGGTAACTGACCGCGGGGCCCTCATCGCGGTACTCCAGAAGGATGTGCCGCAGCCAGTGCTCGTCGTCCCGCTCCGGGTAGTCGGTGCGGGTGTGCGCCCCCCGGCTCTCTGTCCGGGTGAGGGCGGTAACCTGCACGGCCTCCGCCAGATCCAGCATGTTGCGAAGCTCCAGCACCGACAGGAGATTGGTGTTGAACACGCGTCCCTTGTCGCCCACGTGCACCTGCGTGTAGCGCTCCTTCAGGTCGTGCAGAAGGTCGCCGCAGGCCTCGAGTCCCTTTTGCTCGCGGAACACTCCGCAGTTGGTCACCATGCCGATGCCCATGTCCCACCGAACTTTGGCCGCAAACTGACCCCGGTCGGGCCGGTCGACCAGATCCTGGATACGGCGCTCCTCGTCGCGCACGGCCGAATCGCTCACGTCCTCGCCCGCAAGGTTGGCGGCCGCTTCCGCGGCGGCCTCGCCCGCGCGACGGCCATAGATGACGGTGTCGAGCAGGGAGTTGGCGCCGAGCCGGTTCCCGCCATGAATGGAGACACAGGCAGCCTCTCCGGCGGCGTACAGGCCCGGTACGGACGTTTCCCCGAACACATCGGTCTTGATGCCGCCCATCGGGTAGTGGAAACCTGGCCGCACCGGAACGGGGTCTTTCACGATGTCAACCCCGGCCAGTTCCAGGGCCAGTTCGTGAATCTGTCCGAGCTTGGTCATGATGAGGTCGCGGCCCAGGTGCCGGCAGTCCAGGAAGACACAGCCGTCGACGCCGCGGCCCTCGTTGATTTCCGTCTGCTCGGCCCGCGAGACCACGTCGCGGCTCGCCAGTTCCATCTTGTTGGGCGCCGAGGTTTTCATGAACCGGTCGCCAGCGGCGTTCAGGAGATAGGCGCCCTCGCCCCGCGCCCCTTCGGTCAAAAGAGCCCCGGACCCCTTGAGCGTGGTGGGGTGGTACTGCATCATCTCCATGTCCATGAGCTGGGCCCCGGCCCGGTACGCGATAGCCATGCCGTCCCCAGTGCAGATAAGGGCGTTCGTGGACGGCTCAAACACCCGGCCCATGCCGCCGCTCGCAATCACGACTGACTTGGCCGTTATCCCGTGGAGCTGTCCGCTGCGCATGTCGATGGCCAGTACGCCCACGACCCGGTTCTCAGACAGCACCAGACTCGTCACGAACCACTCGTTGTACATCTTGAGCCCGGAGTGCACCAGCTGCTCAAACATAATCTGCAGAAGGGCCTGACCCGTGATGTCTGCCACGAAGTACGTGCGGGCCTGCGATGCCCCGCCAAAGTTGCGGGTGCCAAGGTGGCCTGTCTCGTCCCGGCTGAAGTTGACGCCCCAGTGCTCCAGTTCCAGAACCGCCTGCGGAGCCTCTCTGGCGAGAATCTCAATCGCGTCCTGGTCTCCCAGGTAGTCGCTGCCTTTGACGGTGTCGTATGCGTGCGACTCCCAGGTGTCGCCTTCGCCCAAAGATGCATTGATGCCGCCCTGGGCGGCATTGGAATGAGACCGGACCGGATAAACTTTGGAGACGATGGCGACGTCGACGCCGTGCTGCTGTGCCGCGATGGCTGCCCGCATGCCGGCCAGACCGGCTCCCACGACCAACACATCGTGCCTGTAGATCATGCGCACCACTCCGTCTTGGAAATTTCGGCCGTGCGGCCGCCCTGAGGGCGCCCGAAGCCGCTTGGCGCTATTTAGCCATGCAATAGATTGTAACGCTTTGTGGAGATTCGGGGGACCTCAAAGGCCGCCGCCCCTCCGAGGGGCTACCCGGAAGCCGGATAGGGGAGGGTGGCAGAGAGGGTCTCGGAGGAAGCCAGGGTCAGGTGTTCCTCACACCACAGGCGGGTCCGGGCGTCGAAAGGATGAAAGATCAGCACCTGTAGGTCGGGCCGCCACACCGGCTGGCTGATGTCCACCCGGAACGACAGTTCGCCGAGCGTCTCGTCATGAAGGTGCCAGGGGCTCTGGGAGAAATCGCTTGGCAGCAGCGCATCGTGCTCGACGCCGTTCCAAAGAGCCAGCGCCTCGGGTCCGAAGCGGGCCACCATCCGCTCCACGTCATCGACCCACGGCTCCGAGCGTGTGTACCGCAAGAGGCCCCAATGCCACGCGAGCAGCCGGCGGCGGTCGCGTTCGCAAAGAGGGGACGACGGCTCCAGCGCCCAGACCGTGAGGTTCCCGGAGCGGCGGCACTCGTGGGTCCACAGCTCGCCGAAGACGCGGGTGTGATGGCGGACCTGGCCCGACGGGTCCAGCACGGCCACCGGCAGCGAAGAGGCCCAGGCGAGCCAGTTCGCGAGCCCGTCCGGAAGAGGAAGACCCGGCCGCACCAGCGGTGCGTACGCGCATTGGCCGAGCCAGGCGTTCACCTCACCGGTCGCCAGCGGAAGGCCCAGCACCTCGGCGATGCGGATGAGCGTGTGACGAGGGAGCTGCACGAAGCTATCGCGCTCGATACGGGACACCTGCTTCTGCGAGAGGGGAATGCGGTCGGCCAGGTTCGCCTGGCTCATGGCGATCTGCTCACGCAACTGACGGATGCGGGGTCCAATCATCGGAATCACCCCGAGCGTTGATGGGACTGTAGGGGAAAGCTTCCCCAAATACCGTACAGTTTCCTTCTAAAATCGTACAAACGTGTAATCAACATCAATCGACCGGGCCCCGGGGTCAGTCAAAGAGGTCACGGCTTTTGGAGTCGGATGAACTGCATGGGAGCCTGAAAGCGTACTTTGGCGCCGCGGCTCAGGAGGTAGCGCCCGCGGCCGGCAAGGTCGTCGCGGA
Source organism: Bacillota bacterium (assembly GCA_021797815.1). Lineage (GTDB taxonomy): Bacteria > Bacillota > Sulfobacillia > Sulfobacillales > JAIMBI01 > JAKATP01. The sequence goes on along the minus strand of JAJZYZ010000015.1, from coordinate 8,024 downwards.
GATCGAGCCGTGCCTGATAGGGGAGGGAGGACAGTGTGTCTTGATAGATCTGAAACTGCATCATGATGCGTACGGTGAGCTCGGGCCGCGAGTAGTCGAGCGAGGTGGTCATGTCTGATACGTCCAGCACGCGAAATCCGGCCGCGGCTGCGTGCTCTGCAATGTCGGTCGGCGAGACGAAGACATAGCTGCCATACGAAGGACGCTGAAGCGGTTTGAACCAGCGCTGCATCGCGGCCTGGTGCAGGGCCGGCAAGTCAAGGGGCACAGAGATAGCCAGGCTTCCTCCCGGCCGCAGCACACGGTAGAGCTCGGGCAGGGCCTGGCCCCGATCGGTGTACTGCATCACGGCGAAGGCCAGGGCATGGTCGAAGCTCTCGGCGGGGAACGGAAGGGATTCGGCCACCCCCCGTACAAAGCGGACGTCCTGAGCCCGCGCACGTTCGGCCTTCTTCACCGCCAGTCCCGTCAGGACGGGCGAAGGGTCGAGACAGGTGAGGGAAGACGGCATCAGGGTCTCGTAAAGTCCGGAATCAAAGGTGAGCATCCCGGACCCTGACCCCACCTCCAAAAGCCGCGTTCCGGAAGGAATGCGGCAGTACTCGACAAAGGTGCGCCGCAGATCCATGAAGTCGGGCAGGATGAGGTTGGTCAGCTCGTCGAGGTCGGCCAGGTTGGCAAATTCCGCCATCATGGAGAGGCGGTGGCGCGTGTCGGCGTAGCCGGTGACGCGCCAGAGCTCCTGCGCGTCGCGCCAGAGCTGGGCGCCGCGGCGGGTCAGCTTCACGAGGCGCCCCTCCGGACCCGGGATGAGCTCATAGTGTCCAAGCGCCATGCCGGCCGCGAGCTCGTACTCGAGGGTGCGCGTGACCCACGGACGGTGGAGCCGTCCGGATACGAAATCTTCCTCCCGCATGGTCCGGTAGTGGCGCACGGCCATCAGGTTTTCCACCAGGGCCGTGTACCCATACCCCACCATGAGGCGGCCAAGGCCCCCGTCGCGCACCAAAAGGCGGACGCGGCGAACCGCCTCATTGAGGCTGGCCGCGGTCAGAGAAGCCCTGCCGGTCGCGAGATAGGCGTCGAACGAGGCCGACGACAACAGCACTTCACGGATGCCAGTCTCGACCTGGGCCTGGGTGATGGGCCAGGAACCCAGCACCAGACGGTCGATCGGCTCCTTGGAGATCTCCGCGACCGCGGAGCTGAGTGTGGCTTCCAGGGAGGGATCCAGCGTTGGCTGACCGCGGCTGGCAGCCTGCCACGGATCGCTCACCAGGCCGTACTTCAAGAAGAGGCGGACACTCTTCTCAGCTTCAGGTGTGTACATGACCCCTCCCATTTCGTGCGCATCCGTGTATGCAAGGAGCCGTCGGACACGGCGTCACGCCCCGCCTTAAAGATCGCGCACGAGAACCCGAGCGGCCACCTGCACGGGGTCCCAGGTGTCGGAAAGGCCCGGGGAGTACGCGAGGTCCAGGCCCAGGAGGTCCTCGACCGTCATCGCGGCGCTGAGCGCGGTGGCGATGACGTCGATGCGTTTGCCGGCACCCGCGCCCCCCACGATCTGACCGCCGAGCAGGCGGCCGCTGCCGCGCTCGCCCCACAGCTTGACCGTTATCGACGAAGAATCGGGCATATAGCCGACACGGGTGGTGGAGGAGATAGCCGCGGAGGCGGCGTCGAGCCCGAGCGCGCGGATCTCACGCTCCCCCAGTCCCGTGCGTGAAACATCGGAGGAGCCGATCTGGGTCACCGAGGTGCCAGTCACTCCGGGAAAGCGGGCAGGCCGCCCTGCGATGGCGAGACCCGCGACGCGCCCTTGTTTGCTGGCATGCGTGGCGAGCGGCTGGTACACGTGTCGACGGCCGACCAGGTCATAGGCGTCCGCGCAGTCGCCGGCCGCAAAGACATCCGGGACACCGGTGCGGCAGGCTTCGTCCACGTGCACGGCGCCGGCGGCGCCGAGTGGCACCCCGGCCGACGCCGCGAGCGCCGCATCGGGCCGCACCCCGAGGCCCAGTATGACAATTTGGGCTGGATGATGGGCCCGGTCGGTCTCGACGCCACGGACCACGCCCCCCGGCGCGTCAAGACTGATCAGGGCTTCCTCGAGCGCAAGGGTGATGCCAAGACGGATGGCCGACGCCGTGACAAGCGCGCTCATATCCGGGTCGAGGTGAGCCATCAGGGTCGCGTTCCGGTCCACCACGGTGACCGAGCGGCCCGTTCTTCGCAGGTTCTCTGCCATCTCGACCCCGATGTAGCCGCCGCCCACCACCACCACAAAAGCGCCCGGGGCGGCCTGCAGCGCCAGCTTGATGGCACGGGCATCGTCGAGGCTCTTTACGGTGTACACGCCGGCCACACCGGGATCAATTCCTTCGGGGACCACGGGACGGGCGCCGGTGGCCAGAAGGAGGTGGTCATACGGTTCCCAGTAGGTCCGCCCCTCGTCGAGGTCGACCACCTCAACTGCACGGCGCCTCAAATCGACGGTGCTGACGCGGTGGCGGATGCGGGCATCAATGCCCGCGCGACGAAAAGCCTCGGGCGTTCGGACGACCAGGTCATCGGTGTCGTCGACCAACTGGCCGACTAGATAGGGAATGCCTCACGACGAATACGACGTGTAGGCTCCCTGTTCAAATACCACAATCTCCAGCTCACGGGCCTGGCGTCTGGCCTGGGAGGCGGCCGTCATACCCGCGGCGTCACCGCCGACCACCACGAACCGCTCTTTGTTCATGAGCTCATTATGCCTCATGGCGCATTCGGGATTTGCACAGGCGCCGGGACGCTTTCGAACGCGACAAACGGCCCGCGCCGCTGGCGGGCCGTTTCCCGGGGAGAGTCGTCTACGCTTCTTGAATTTCGGTGGGAAGGCCGTCTACTCCTGAGAAAATGTCAGGAGTGAATACCCCGCCCGCCATCACGATGGTGCCATCCACCAGGATGGTGGGATTTCCGAACCGACCATCGTTCAACGCCACGGCCCGTTCCCTCGCCGCCGGGTCTTCCACGACGTCGTGATAGGTGAAGGGATGTCCATGCTGGGAGAGAAACTCTCTCGCCCCGATGCAGTCGCTTCAGGTGGGGGTGCCGTAAATGATAATCTCGGCCATCTTCATAAGCCTCCTCGAGTCGCCATGCTCTCACTCTAACCGATCTAATCGACCTGACCGCTATGACCGATCTGACGGATCTAACCGACCTAACCGACCGCTCCCGAGGGGACGGGTCTTGCCTCGACAGTAACACGAGCCGCGACGCTTGTGAGCGGTTCTCTAGCCTTCGGGCGGCACCGGTCCGGGCCAGGGGACGACCTTGGCGGCTGCGGGCGGCGGCGTTTGGATATCGGTGAGGACCGCCGGCACGGACCGTCGGGGGAGATGGACCAGGGCAGGTTCAAGGGAAGCGTCCAGGGCGCGCTCTCGCCTCACCCAGGCTCCGTACCGAGGATAGACCATGCCGCCGTACGTAAAGTGGACCACGGTCAGACACAAGATGCCGCCGAGCTGCTGGTCGCGGTCGAGGCTGAGCCCCCATAAGAGGGCGCGATGGCCATAGGCGGCGGCGTACAGGGGGGTCGTATCCAGCGTCACGAGGGCAAGCGGCAGGATCATGGGCAGGCCGTCCAGGAACAGGTAGAGAATCTGCAGCCCCGGGTGCAGGGGCGGGAACTGCTCCGAGGGACTGACGACCGGCCACCACATAAAGACGCCCGTCGCCATAAGGAGAAGATGCCAGCCCAGCATCGCGCCCATCGAGTGAACCATGGACGTCACGACGGCGGGATACACCATGAGTCCAAAGACGATGTTGAACAGGAGAATCGCCGTGACGGGCCGGGTGAGGCGCGCCCACACGGCAGACGCGAGACGGTTCGAAAAAAACCGCCGCCAGGCCCAGGCAGGAATGCCCCGAATGAGAAAAGGGGGAACAGCAAGTCCCGCCAGCATATGCTGGAACATGTGCATCGTGAACGATACGCTCATCGCCAGCACGCCGATCGGGCTTCCCAGTGCCGCGTAGGCGGCCAGCAGGGCTACGTAGAAAAACACGGCCTGGCCCCGTGTGGGCACCTCGTCATCCGGACGGGCCGAACGCGGCGGTCCCCACATGAGCCAGGCATAAAGGACGCCCGCGGCCGCGACACCCGTCAGTACGCCGGGGGTGATCCACCCGATCCCCGACATCGCCCTGCCTCCCCGATTCGACGCGTCGAGCTATTATAGCCCGGAATCGGCCGGCGGCGGTGCGGTCCGGAACCGGCGACAAAGACAGACTTCCACCGAGGTTCACGAAGAGATCTAAGGGTGCGGCATTCCGAAAGGTGGAGCGGCGAGCATGACACGGACGACGATGGGCCTGTACGAGCATCTTGAGAAGGAACGGGTCCGGCACCAGATTCCCGGGATGGCAGGGCTGATTCGATGGCCGGACGGCCTGGTGGAATTTCTCAACTGGGGATCGCGCGATGGACAGGGTGTGGAACCGGTCGATGAAGACACCGTTTTTGGCATCGCGTCCCTCACCAAGACGTTCACCGCCACCGCTCTCTTGCAGCTGGCGGCCGCAGGGCGGGTGGATCTCGAGGATCGTCTCGTCAACTTCTTTCCGGATTTTTCACACGTCATCCCGAATGGGGACCAGGTGAGGCTTCGCCACCTGCTCTCCCACGCGAGCGGCCTTCCGGAATACTCGAGGGCGTTCAACCTGGCCACCAAGTGGAATTCCTACACCGCGGCGCAGCAGAGGCGGTACCAGGCCGAGGTGGGGCCTATCGGCCCGCCGATGGAGACGGTCGACGATCTCATCGCGGCCATGCGTCGGGAGAGGCTGGCACCGGCTGGGCGGCCGGGGGAGCGTTTTCAGTACTCCAACGAAGGGTACGCGCTCATCGGCCATGTGATTGAAGCCCTCAGCGGCCGGAGCTACGAGGAGTACTTGCGCGAACATGTGTTTGAGCCGCGGCTCATGAAGCGGTCGCGCGTCTCGGTACCGGACGCGGCGGACGGACCGGTGACCGCGCTTTTTGAGATGGGCGGGGACGGACGCCCGGTGGAGATTCCAGCGTGGCCGCAGGGACCGGCCACGCTGGCGGACGGATTCCTGCGCACGACAACGGAGGACCTGGCGCGCTACCTTGGGGCTTTCATCGAAATGGGATCGGACAGCGCGGCACTGTTGCCTGAGGGTTGGCGGCGTCGTATGGAGACACCGCGCGTCCTCATAGGGGAGGGATCGACCGAGGGCCCCTGGTATGGTCTCGGCTGGTATCTCGACCGGTACGCCGGCGCGCGCCGCATGTACCACACCGGCGACATGAGCGGGGTGGCGTCGTACATGGCGGTGTTGCCCGACCACGGCATCGCGGTGGCACTGCTGTCGAACCTGACCGGTGCCCCGGCGAGCACTCTTGGCCCCCTGCTCCTGGGAAGGGCGTGGCAAGACGCGGCCTGAAGGCTCTTCCAGACACCGCCGCAAGACGGCAGGTTCAGAACCATGGGGCGCTCGCCCGGAGACGGTTCGGGTCGCAAAACCAGCGTAAAATAGGAAGGGGATGAGCTCGATGCTCACAGTGCTGATTCTGGCGGCGGCGCTCCTGGCGGCCCATGAACTCGGTCATATCGTCACCACTGTGGGCCTGGGGGGACACTTTCGCGGGCTCGTCTTTCGCGGGGTGGCCATCGGCGTTTCGCTGGATCTCACCGGCCTGTCGCTCCGTCGGCGTCTGCAGACAGTGTGGGCGGGCACCCTGGCCGAACTTGCGTTCGCGGCCGTGTTAAGCGGTCTGTCGCTGGCCGGTATCGTCAACATGCATCTCATGGCCTGGGCGATCGTCATTGTCGCGGCCAACGCGACGCTCAATCTGGGACCATGGTGGTCGAAGAGTGACGGGGCTCTCATCCGCCGTTTTTGGGGTCAGCGGCACCGCCCTCAGCATCCGCCTCAGACCCGCTGAGGCATAGCGTCGCCGCCTGGCGCCGTCTTAGGTACGCCCACCGTGCGGGGCCGCGCCCTCACCGACGTTTCCCGAGGCTGCCTGGTACACTTAGGGTGCCGCAGCGCTTTTGACGGGGGATGTCGATGAAGTCCGTGATGCCCACGTGGACGGAGCGTTATCTCGACCGTATTGGCATGAACGTGGAGGCGCCGAGCCTTGACTACCTGACGCGGCTCATCCGTGCGCGTCTCTCGGCCCTGGCGTTTGAGAATATCTCCAAGATGTATTACTTTCGCCGCTATGCCGCCAACGGTTGGTACATCCCGGATGCGGCCACGCATGCCGAACACATGCACACGCTCGACTTCGGCGGCCTGTGCCACAGCGGCAATGGTCACTTTCGAAACCTCCTCGCGATGCTGGGGTTTGACTGCTACAACGTGGCGGTGGGGGAGAGCCGGGTGCCTGAGAAGAACGGCCATCTCGGCACCATCGTCCGGCTGGACGGACGACAGCTGTATGTGGACGTGGCCGTCGGAATTCCGACGGACTCCCCGGTAGACATCGTGGGCGAGGGACATTTCGATGTCTGCGGCTCGCGGGCACATCTGTATCCCGACGCGCTCGATCCGAGCGTGTACCATATGGACACGGACACGGGCGGGAGCCATGAGCGGTGGATCATGAATCCCGAGTATCCAGTCACCCTGGCGGCCGTCGACGGCGAGATCGTCCTCAGCAATACGCCCGGGCGAGTGTTTACGTCCATTCTCTGCTGCAAGATGTGGCAACCGGAACGGCGCCGCATCCTCACGCTCATCAACCGGTCTCTGTCCATTCACCACGCGGACGGGCGGGTCGAGAAGCGGAAGCTCGGCACCATTGCGGAGATCGAGGACGTGCTCCGGTCCGAATACGGGATGCCCCGCCTGCCCGTGAGGGAAGCCGTCGAGGTCCTGCGCCAATTTGGTGTCGATGTCCTCGCGGGGACCCCGCATAGAGAGATGCAGGGCAGGGCGTGACACGGTGGGGGACCTAAGCGTCCCGCGTCGGCCGGTTGCAGTCGAGAGGCGCGGAAGACCTTGTCCTGGTGACCACGGTGCGCGCCTCAGGGCAAGCACGCACGAACACCAGGAGCCGACCCCTGACTCGCCTTCCTGGCCAGGCCCAGCCACAGTGAAGCCCGTCGGGCTCCCGTCCTCTGAGACGGTCCTGCGCGGGTCCCGGGTCCCCATGGCGTCGCTCCTAACCAGCCAGACAATAATTGCCATATGAATAGCTGAAATCCGGCTCGGTCGACGCGCGGATTCATGCACCGGCTTGATCGGCCGCGAGCGATGGCTTCCATCTGTCGGCACCGTCCCGCCATATGTCTCCGCCAGCCAGCCACCACACGCCTCAGAGCCTTCGCGAGAAGGTGTGTCAGGCGCCTCGAGGCGTCGGTAAGCGGACCGCCAGCCAAGGTCGAGATAACGGGATCAGCGTAAACCCGTCGTGAATGTCAGCATCGCGGGTTGTACTAGCAGCGAGCGCCCAAGCAGCGACCGAGACGAAACAGGCAACGTCCTTGTCATCCCAAAACCCAGGACCGTTCACGTTGGCTTCCTTTACTAAAGGGGTAGGCGACACACCGGGCGGCCCGGCGCTGTGCTCACTGGGTTTGTGTGTCTGATAAGAGATATTATGTAACTCCGAGAGTGGTACAGGGCGATGGGGGAAGCGCGAGGACCCCGGTGGCCTTACGCGGCGCAAGGTTTCCGTGCTGAGCGGGGTCAAAGGCTTCGCGTTGATCTGGTGTGTCTTCGGCGTATCCCGGGCTCTGCGGGTTCAGTATTATGACGACGGCCGTTCCTGCGCGTGGGTCTGCCGCGTTCGTGCTCGACGGAAAGTTATCGGTCCGGCCGTCACGAGCATGCTGACCAGAGCGGCGCTAGTCAGCCCGGCCGCAAGCGCCCAGTCGACCGTTTGAGGGGGCACGATGCTCCAGTTCCCGTTAGTGAGCGACAGCGCAGGACGGCCGGCAATCCCCGGTAGGAGCGTGTGGAGCACCCGTCCACCGTCCCAGCGGCTCCAG
>JAJZYZ010000067.1 GCA_021797815.1 Bacillota bacterium | reverse complement strand
TTGGCTATGTGCCAGAGCTGTTCCGCTCGTCGCCGTGGCTCACGGCCGCCGAGACGCTCCGGTTTCACGCGGCGTTTCTTCGCCGACCGCTTTCACCGGAGGCGGCGGAGGCGCTTCTGGACCGGGTAGGGCTCGGCCAGGTGGGCCGCCGTCGCGTCGCCGGTTTCAGCAAGGGCATGGAACAGCGGCTCGCCTGGGCGTCAGCCCTGGTGGGGGAGCCGCGTCTTCTGCTGCTGGATGAGCCGACCTCGGCGCTTGACCCGGGTGGGCGTCATGAGATGGCCGAATTGATGCGTGAGCTTCGCGCCGGCGGCGTCACCATCTTCCTGAACAGCCACCTATTGAGTGACCTCGAGGGGTTGTGCGACAGCGTGGCCCTCATCCATCACGGCCGCCTCGGCGACACGGGCCCCGTGTCGGCGGTGCTGGAGGGCGCCGCTCCACGCTTTCGCATAGCCGTCGGGCCCGTCTCTGAGGCCGTCCTGGACGACCTGCGGGCCCGGGGCATGGCCGTGACACGAGCGGACGGGGGCGCGGTCCTGGAGGTGTCTCTGTCCCGGGACCAGATGCCGGAGCTCCACCGGGATCTGGTCCGGCTGGGATTGTCCGTGTACGAGGTCATTCCGGTGCGGCGGACGCTCGAGGATTGGTTCTTGGAAGAGGTGGAGACGCCGTGAGGGTGTGGGCCCGGTTTACGGCGGTCGAGATTGCGCGCAAGCGCCTCGTGCAGATGGCGGTTGCCGGTGCCGTGCTCTATGGCGGGCTCCTCTGGTGGGTGCTCGGCCAGGTGAGCTTCCAAACGGGGCCGGTCGGAATTGTGAACGGGACGGCTCTTGCGCAGGCGTCTGCCCTCGGGATCGCGTTTTTCATCAATTACGGGCTCATCGCCCTCTTTGCCGCCTTCGCTACCGCAGGCGCCCTGTCAGCGGATCGGGATCTTCTGGCCCTGGTGGTGAGGCCGGTCTCGCGGCGGGCCATGGTGTGGGGACGGTTTTACGGCTACGGCGGCGCGACCGTGCTGTATGCGACCCTGGTGTACGGTGTGGTGATCCTCGCCATCGGCGTCCGATTCGGTCTTCCCGCCACCGCCCTGGAGCTTATGGCCGGGTGGGGATTCTTTGCGCTGGAGGGTCTGGCCATGGCCGCACTCGCGCTCCTGGGTTCCCTGTGGCTCTCGCCCATGGCGAACGGCATCGCCGTCCTCGGTCTCTACTTTCTGGTCTTTCTGGCCGGCAGCATCGGGCAGCTGGCCCATATCGCGTCGAGCCTCTTCGGGGCGTCGAACGCCGCCGCCTTTGCCTACACGAGTGCCGTCGCCAATCTCGTCCTGCCCACCGATGCCGCGTACCGGTGGGCGCTGTTCGAAGCCATGGGTTCCATTCGCACGACGATTCCCCTGGCGCTCCTCGGACCCATCGGGGCCGGCAGCGTCACGAGTCCTCTTATCGCCGTCTACGGGGTTTTATACGTGGCTGGCGTCGTGTGGCTCGCCGAGCGGGGGTGGCGGCGACACGACCTGCACTGAGCGCTCAAATACGGTCGGCCGCCTGGCGCGCCCGAGCCCGCACCGTCGAGAATCCAGGTCCGGCTCCATTCGATTTTGCTATACTGAGCCGGTGCGGCGATTGCGGTCGACCCTGCCGGAGCAGGCGGTCCCGACTCGGAGGGTGTCAAGGTAACGTCGGCAGAGGGGTGGTGCGTGACTTGGCCGGTCCGCGGATCAAGGACACCGCCTACTCCCCTTATCTCGAGTTCAGCCGGCGTGAGTGGGCCGAGCTTCGCGACAGCACCCCGCTGACGCTGTCGGAAGAGGACCTGGCACCGTTGCGCGGTCTCAACGAGCGCCTGGACCTGGATGAGGTCGTGGACGTATATCTGCCCCTCTCGCGCCTCTTGAACCTGTATGTGGCCGCCACTCAGGGTCTCTACCGGGCAAGCAACACCTTTTTGGGACGCCACGCCCAGCGGGTCCCGTTCATCATCGGTATTGCGGGCAGCGTCGCCGCGGGCAAGAGCACCACGGCCCGCATCCTGCGCGAGCTACTGTCCCACTGGCCCCATCATCCTGACGTGGACCTCGTCACCACCGACGGGTTTCTCTATCCGAACCGGGTGCTGACCGAGCGCGGAATCTTAAACCGCAAGGGGTTTCCCGAAAGCTATGACGTCCGCGCTCTCATCAATTTTCTGGCCAGCGTGAAGTCGGGCCAGCCCGAGACACCGGCCCCCGTGTACTCGCACCTGCGCTACGACATCCTCCCCGGGCAGACGAAGGTTGTGCGTTCCCCCGACATTCTCATCATCGAGGGCCTTAACATTCTGCAGACTAACCATGGCCGCACCGCCGACCAGGTGTTTGTCTCGGACTTCCTCGATTTTTCCCTGTACGTTGATGCCCAGGAGGCGCTGGTCGTGCGCTGGTATGTGGAGCGCTTCCTGCGTCTTCGCGATGTAGCGTTCCGGCAGCCAGAGTCGTATTTCAACCGCTACGCCGATCTTTCCGACGCCGAGGCGCGAGCGGTGGCGGTCGGTATCTGGAACGACACCAACGGACCGAATCTGCGCGCCAACATTCTGCCCACCCGAAACCGCGCCACCCTGGTGCTGGAAAAGGGCGAGCAGCACGCCGTCCGCCGGATCCGCCTCCGCCGCCGCTAGCCCGTTTGTGAGCCTTACCCGTCGCCAAGACTGTCCGCAGGGAACCATGGCCGACAAATGATCAGGCCTGACTCGGGGCGTGGCCGGGCGGCCTTCTGAGGCGGCATCTGCCTCCCCGTCATCCGCTCCTGCGGCCCGCGTCCGGGCTTCTCCTATCCGCCATCAACCGCCGCGCTCGCGCAGCTGACCGCCAGACAGGCACGTCGTCCCGCCGGAACATCTCGCCTCGCAACGCCCTCGCGATGGCGCGCGTGGGGCCGTCCTCCGATGTTTACCGCCCGTCGCGGCGGTCCTCCCCCGACCCGAGATGGGTGAGCGAGATGTGGCGGCCGCCTAAAGCTGTCCAGCAACTCGCCCGCGCGAAATCTGATCGAATTTGACAGGTATGGGTGCGACCCTGCGGGGAGAATCGCTACGAAGGGAGTGGACTTGATGGCCGGACGTCTTCTGGGCGTGCAGGATGTTGCCCCGGGTCTCTGGATCTGGCGGATCTACCACCCGTTCTGGCACCCGGGGGATGACTGGGAGCCGGTGGTCACGACGACCGTGGTGGAGTCCGAGGGGGAAGTCGCGCTCCTGGATCCGCTTGCCCCCGACGACGACGCGCGCGACGTCTGGAAACGGCTCGACGAAAAACCGCCCACCATGGTCGTGATCTTGAAGCCGGACCACGTGCGGGACGTAGACGTCTTCGTCCGCCGCTACGGTATCCCCGCGTACGGACCTGGCCTGTTCTGGAAAAATGACCTCCCGGACAGCGACCTTGAAATGATAACGCCGGGCATGGAGCTTCCCGGGAACATGCTCGTCCTCTCGGACGGGCGATGGGGCCAAGAGACGCCGCTTTACATCCCGGGCGTGGAGACGATTGTGTTTGCCGATGCCATGACCGAGCGTCGGGGACGGCTCAGGGTCTGGTCCACACCGTGGAACGAGGAGCCTCCGCTGCGCGAGCTTGACGCGTTGAAGAAGCTCCCGTTTTCGCGCGTGGTCATTTCACATGGATCGCCGGTTCACGATCGGGCCGCGTATGCGGCCGCGCTTCAAACTCCGCCCTGGACGAGTCCGGAGCTGCGGGCGTGGGCCCGCGGCCTGGAGCGCTATCGGGCCCTTTTTGACCTCGGGCCGTGGGACATCGACGAAGACGACTGAGCGACGACGCCGCTCCCGCTCTAAGAGACGGGAGGCAAGCCCCTGCGATTGCAAAAAGCCGTCTCCCGGCCCCGGCACCGGCTGCCCGTGCAGGCCCGGACCGTCGCCGCGGTCAGCCGACCGGCCGATGACGGCGCGCCCGAGCCACGGGGTGAATGCTTCCTAAGAGGCCGGGGGCCCCGGTCTCGGCCTCACGGTGAACGGGGCCTCACGTCGCCTCGGGCGTCAGGAGGCGGCGCAACGAGGCGGTGTCTCCCACATCTTGCATCGAGTTCCCAAAATGGGTCCCCAGGATCGTGCCTCCGGCACCGATGGCGAGAAGGGCTGGCATCCGTCCGAACTTGAGCCAGTTTACCCGCTGACCAAGGGCAGACAGCGCCCGCGTCGAAGGGTCGGACGCGCCGTGAAACGGCAGACCATGGGTGGTCCAATAGCGGGCCAGGGCCTGTGGCGAGTCCGGCGCAAGGGCCCAGACTTCGATGCCCTCAGCCTGAAGCGCCGGATACTCCCGGGCCATCTCCCCGAGATGGCGGCGGCAATACGGTCAGCCGAGGCCGCGAAGAAGAACCAGAAAGGTGGGAGCGGACAGGGCAATGTCGCGATCGGTAACCGGCTCGTCATGAAGTCCGGTCACGGTAAAGGCTGGAAGTGTGTCCATGTCGGTGAGCCTCCCTTGCACCAGATGCTACACCGAGATGAGAAGATGCATAAGCGATTCCGGCTCACCACCAGGACCGACCGGCGTGAAGCGGGCGCGTCGGCCACCTGAGCCGGCCCCTGGACCCGATTCGATTGGACCGGCATAGCGCCTCGCCGGGGCAAGCCGTCCCCCCTTGGCCAGGACTCCGCTGTCAGGACCGATGTCACCTCCCTCCCAGGACCGCCTCGAGATGTCCCCGGTGATGCATCCGGAAGGCCCGCTCCACCGCCCCTCGCTCCTCGGCCTGCCGAATCTGCCGCTCGAGGGGCAGCGGGTGGGCGCGAAGCCACGCCCACGCCCGGTCCGTCACCCGGTCATCGGTCACCACCGCCAGGGCCGACACGACCGGGGCGAGCCCGTTCGGAGCGCCGCTTCCGGTAAGCACGTCCCAGTGAGCCTCGACGGCGTCCCATGCCAGCTCCGCTCCGTGCTGGTTCGCCAGCACACGTCCGAGGCCGCGCCCCTTATCTTGAAGGCGCACCGTGTCCGACAGCACGAAGCCCAGAGTTTTCTGGAGAAGGGCCCTGTCATCGAAGCTTGCGAGGGTGGCGAGGTTCCTCCGGACATCCTGCGGGGTGCGGGCGGCCACCACCCGTTCCCGCATCACCTCCCACTCGCGGGCGCCGCCCGCCCACGCCGCCACGGCGGCCACCGCCGCCGCGAGGTCAGGGGGCGTGCCGGCCCCGTCCGCATGAAACAGGGAGAGCGCGTGCTGCCGTACCGCCGCGTCTTCGCCCACCGTTCCCAGGAGCTGGATAAGTTCGGCCCGGAGGCGGCCGTAGCGGGGAGGATCGCCCTTGCGGCTCTCCCAGCCGATGGACGAAAGGAGCGGCTCCGCCAGCCGGCGTGCGAACCCGTCAATCCGTTCGTTCGCATCGGCCGTCCGCTGGAGGACGGCCAGCACACCCCGGGCCCAGGAAAAGAGCTCCGGCTCCGGCGTGGACGAAAGCCGCCGGAGGAGCTCCGCCACCGGTTCGAGCGAAAGGCGTCGGGATAAAGCGGCGGCCCAGACGTCGTGGCAAAGGCTCAACCGGTCGACTGGACCCAGATCCTCAAAGCGGGCGGTCAGGTCGGCTAGCGTTTGCGGGTCATAGGACACGCGAAAGAATCCTGCCGCCCCCTCGTTTACGACAGCCCAAGAACCGGTTCCCGGAAGTGAGATGGCCACCGGCTCTGTCCCGAGAAGCACCCTGTGCGTTTTTGTGCGGCCGTCTTCATGGTGAACCCCCACCGTGACGGGAATCGTCCAGTCCGAAGGCGCTTCCTGCTCCGGGTCGTAGCTGAAGCGGCCGGCCGACAGCCACAGTTCGTCCGGGCCCCGTCTTGCGATGTTCACGACCGGATGCCCACCTGTTGACACAAAGCCGTCCATCACACGCCGGACCGGCTCGCCGGCCGCCGCCTCCAGGGCATCCCACAGGTCGTGGGTCTCGACGCTTCCAAATTGGTGCCGCTCCAGGTAGAGGCGGATGCCGTCGCGAAAGGCGTTCGCGCCCAGATACTGTTCCATCATCCGGAGGACGGCGCTTCCCTTCTGGTAGGTCAGGGTATCGAACATCCCCCAGACATCCTCCGGGCGTTCCACCGGATACTCGACGGGACGCGTGGCGCGGAGTCCGTCCACCGACAGGGCCTGCTCGCGGTCCAGCTGCGCCTCGGTCCACACGTCCCACTCCGGATGTCCGGCATCGCTGGACAGACGTTCCATGAAGGTGGCAAACGCCTCGTTGAGCCAGGCCCCATTCCACCACCGCATCGTTACCAGATCCCCGAACCACATGTGGGAGCTTTCATGCGACACGGTGGACGTCACCGCCTGCCGCTCGATGAGGGAGGAGTCGGTGGGATGCACGAGCAGGGTGTCCTCGCGATAGGTGACGCAGCCGAGATTTTCCATGGCGCCTAAGGAGAAGTCGGGGAGCGCCACATGGTCCATCTTGGGTGCCGGGCACGGCATCCCGAAGTACTCGGTAAAGAAGCGGAGCGCATGGGCACCCGCGTCCAAGGCCACGTCGCCGAGCGCTCCCCGTCCCGGTGTCGCCGCGATGCGGACCGGGATGCCGCCCACGTCGCGCGCCTCTGAAAGCTCGAAAGGGCCGAGGGCCAGCGCAAACAGGTAGGGGGACATGGGAATCGTCTCGGAAAAGCGCACCCGTACACGGCCGCCGGGGAGCGCCTCCCGCTCTTCTTCCGCACCGTTGGCCAGCACGGTGAGGAGGTTGTCGGCGACCACCTGCAGGGCGAACACGGCTTTGAAATCTGGCTCATCCCAGCACGGGAAGATGCGCCGAGCGTTGGTCGGAAACGACTCCGTCGCGGCAATAACGGCCGTGCGCCCGTCCGGGCCTGCCAGCGTCCGCCGGTAGAAGCCGGCCAGGCCGTCAGATAGGCGCCCGGCAAACCGGACCCGTAAGGTGGCGTCTCCCGTCGGAATGTCGCGGACGAATGCCAGTTCCACCTGCTCCAGGCCGGGGTCTAAGGACACTGTCGCCGGGTCGTCGCGGCCGTCGGCAGCCCTAATTACGACGTCCGACAGTTGAAGCTCCAGGCTGTGAAGCCGCATGGAGCGGGTCGGAGCTTCGACATGGACCAGGATCCCGACATGCCCCGTGACGACGCCCGTCTCCAGGTCAGGCTGCAGCCAAAGATCGTAACGGCGCGGCACCACGTTGCGCGAAAGCCGCATGCTCCCACTCTGCTTCACGTTGACTCCCTTCCAGGACGCCTTGCCCGCTAGCCTGGCATCTTCCGCACCAGAGGACGCATGACACTTGACGAAACAGCCAGACCAACCGCGATGGCGGTGGCCGTCAAAAGGGCACTGAGACCCCGTTCCAGGCCGAGCACAAATTGGTTCTGGATAAAAGCCACCATGCTTTGATAGGCGGCGTAGCCAGGGACAAACGGGATGATGGCCGGTACCACAAGAAGCGTGGCCGGCTCCCGCCGCACGACGGCCAGCACCTCCGCTCCCCCGCCCACCACCAGGGCGCCCAAGAACACGGGCAGCACGGCCAGGTGGGGCACGGCACTCAACGCCTCCGACGCCGCCCATCCTACGCCGGCCAGTACTGCCGCCACAAGCGCCGTCGCCCGACTTTCCTGGTAGAGGATGCCGAAGCAAAACGCCGAGGCGCCGGCCAGCAGGAGATGTTCACCGATGGTCAAGGTCATGGCCAGCGCCCGCCCAGATGGACAAAGACAAAGAGTGCCAAAGAGGCGCCGCCGGCGATGGCAGCGGCGATAAGGGCCGCCTCCAGAAGCCGTGCGAGGGACGAGAGCAGGTCACCGGACATGCCGTCGCGCACACCGGTCGTCAGCAGTACCCCGGGCACCAGCACCATGATGCCGCCGACCACCACCAGGTCGGGATGCGTGCCCGGAAACGAAGCCGCCAGGAAGGCTGGCAGGACCGCACCGGCGGCGGCTGCGAGGTCCCCGAGCACCCCGCTGCCAACGCGGCGGAATCCCAGACGGATAACCTGGGCCAGCACACCGGACAGAAAGGCCCAGGGCAGGGTAAAGAGAGTGCCGCCGAACAGGAGGGCCAGCGCCGCGGCCGCGAGGCCCGCCATGATCGCCTGTGTCGACGAGGAATAGCGATGAAACTCGCCGACGCCCACGAGCCTCCGCGCCAAGTCATCGGCCGTGAGGGTGCCCGCGGCCACCTCCCGCGACCACTGGTTCACGCGCTCGATGACGGCCAGGTTCGTGCGCCGTGTTCGAACCCGCCGCATCACGCTCTCGCCATCGGCGGTCATCAGGATCATGGTCGGAAGCACCATCACCTCCGCCTCCAGACCGAAGGCCCGGGCCAGGCGGATCATCGTGTCCTCGACGCGTGCCACCTCAGCTCCTGCTCCGAGGAGCAGGAGTCCCGCCTCAACCGCGGCGCGAAGCGGTGTCGAGGACTGGTTCGGCATTGGCGGGTGGGGTTCTGAATGCCCAGCGTGTGGAGAGCACGAAGCCGACGATGGTGTTAAGCGGGATCGCGAGCAAGTTGGCCAGGAGATAGTACACATGGAAGTGAACGAGGAGGGTAAACACCCCGACCTGGAGGGCTCCGCCTAGAAGCGATACGAGGTTGTAGCGAAACCACGTGCCCCAGCCCAACGAGGTGTGGAACGTGAAACGGCTGTTGAGGGCGTAGTTGGAAAGAATCGCGGCCTCAGTGGCCACGGCGTTGGCCACTGCGGGGGAAGAATGGAGAGCGGGCCACACGCCCTTCAGCACGGCGAAATTGACAATAACCCCCGTGCCGCCCACGAGGGCATAGCGGACGAGCCGAAAGAACCAAGGAGGCAGCCGCTTCAAGGCCGGGCGCGCTCTTCTCCCATAGCACCCGTCTCCACGGCCGCCGGAGCGGTCAGAGCCAGGCGGGCCACCATGAACAGTGCTTCTACGAAAATGGCAGGCGACATCTTGCTCTGCCCGGCTGCCCGATCCCGAAACACGATCGGGTACTCGACGACCTTCATCCCCTTGCGGACCAGACGGAAGGTCATCTCAATCTGGAAGCCGTAGCCGGTCGACTGCACGGCCGTCAGGTCAATGGACTCCAGCGCTTCCCGACGGAACAGCTTAAATCCGCCCGTCAGATCCCGCTGCGAGAGGCGCAGCATCTGGCCGGCATACCACGACCCGCCGCGTGACATGAGGCGTCGGTGCCAGGACCAGTTCTCGGCCCCGCCCCCATCCACATAGCGTGACCCCAGGACCACGTCGGCCCCCGTCTTACGCGCCGTCTCGAGAAACAGCGGCAGGTACTCGGGGCGATGGGAGAAGTCGGCGTCCATCTCGAAGAGAAAATCGTAACCTTTGCTGATTCCGTAGTGGAACCCGGCCAGATATGCGGTGGCAAGTCCAAACTTGCCTTCCCGGTGGATGACGGCCATACGGTCCGGATGGATGCCCTGCAGATGGTCTGCGAGGATTCCGGTGCCGTCGGGCGATCCGTCGTCAATGACCAGAACGTGAAATTCGGACCCCTGGGCGAGAATCGTCTCCACCAACGGCCTTAAATTTTCAAGCTCGTTATATGTAGGCAAGATCACCAGCGCGGTCACTCGGTACCCTCCCCTGGCTGCTCCATCTCCAGGCTGTCGCCCAGTGCGGCCGGTCTCCGGTTCCAAATCTTTGGATCGCGCCCCCGACTCCGGTGGCACCATGACGCTTTTCGGTGAACGGACGCTATCAGAACCAACGGTCACGGGACAACCTCGGTTACACGCCTAAATGGGCTGGTCCAGATCTGCCGTGAATTGACAACATCACTATAGCGAGCTTGACCGTTCCCTGCAACGCCCGACGCGTCACTGATACTCCTATCGAGACTGCCCACCGCGCTACCGGGACGCCGTTTACCAAAGGGTTCGCAGAGCGGAGTAAAAAGCAGGCCTCGAAGATTCCGCAAACATTCAGGCCTCAACGGGTGACATGGCCAGGTTCCGCTCCATGACGAGTCCCCGCCAGATGATTTCGCAGTTCGGCACCGCGCTTCGAAGCGCATCGGCCGCCGCCTGGCTCAGTCCAAACCGGCAGCGGCTCGCGCCCCACGCGCGCGCTTCGTTCCAAAGATAGTCCAAAAGCGAGCCCACCGTCTGGCCCAGGACCCTGAAGTACTGGATGTAGAGCGTCTCCTTCGACTGGATGCGCGTGAGCGCGAGAGCCGCAAGCTCACCGGTCTGCGGCATGACGGCGGCACCGCCATCTTCGATGCGGCGCAGGACATCGGCGATGTCGAGACTCTCGGGCTGCCATTCGGTCACACCCCAGAGCTCTCCGGCGCAACCTTTGGTGAACGACTCCAGCCGCTCACGATCGATGGCCCATGCGGGGCCAGCATCGGGCGGACGCTCCACTGGCGCCGGAATCGGGCTAATCTCTCCGACGGCCCAATGGTCCACAACCCGGAAGCCCAATTTCTCTTCCAGTACATGCGCCGACGCCTCGTTGTCCGCGTGCACCAAGACACGCACGAGCGTGGCGCCGAGGCGGCGCGCTTCCAGCAATTGAAAGCGGCCGAACTCCTCTCCAAGACCATTGCCCTGGCGGTTAGGAGCGATGCGCATACCGGAAAGGTAGGCTTCCTGGGACTTCGGCAGCGAGATGATGCACGTGCCAACCAGCTCTTCGCCATCGAGGGCCATATAAAGCCCCCCACGCCGCTGGTTCAGGTGAGGCGCGTATGTTTCTGCCAGATAATCGTCCGTGAACTGGGCTAAGAATTGACGGACCCTGTCGCGATCCGCCTCGGTAGCGCGGACAAATGTCAGCAACCAACGACCTCCCTTGATGACGGCATCACGCCCATTGTATCTTCTATCGTACCTGTCAACCAGTCCTCATACCCGCGGGGCCCCAGTCACAGCCCGCATTGAGGAACGGCCGGCACCCGCGGTCAACAACACCACGGAGACGGCGTGCCACACCGGGCCGCATTCGCGAAGCTGGGCATCGCTGCTTCGCACCACAGAAGTTCGCATAGTG
>JAJZYZ010000066.1 GCA_021797815.1 Bacillota bacterium | reverse complement strand
AGCCGCCGTCCCGCGCTGACGTCCTTCTCGGTCAGGTCCATGCCGTGGCAGGCAGGGGCTTCATCATCCGCTCGCGAAGGTTCGTGGGGATGGCAGGCGGCGCTTAAATGGAGGTGCGGCGCATGAGCGAGCGGGCGTGGGATGCGGTGGACACCCCTGTGGTGGTGGTGGACCGGGAGCGGACGGAACTCAATCTCGTCGCGATGGCAGAGCTGGCCAGAAGTCTCGGCAAGGACCTGGTGCCGCACACGAAGACGCACAAGAGCCCGGTCTGGGCCAGGCGGCAGCTGGAACTCGGGGCGCCGCGGGTGATGGTGGCGAAGCTGACGGAGGCGGAAGCGCTCTTGCAGGCAGGCATCACCCGTCAGTACATCGGCTACCCCCTGGTCGACGCGGTGAAGGAGATCCGGCTCGCCGAGCTTGTCGACCGGGGCCTCGAAGCCGTGGTCGCGGTGGATTCCGAGGCGGGCGCAGACCTCCTGGGACGCGTGGCGGAGCGGACCGGCCGGTCCCTAAGCGCGCTGGTGGAAGTGGACACCGGCTTTCATCGCTGCGGTCTTGAGACCGAAGAAGATGTCGTACGTCTCGCGCGCCGGCTGGCGGATGGTCCGGTCGACTACGCTGGCATTACCTGCTTTGGTGGACACATCAACTGGCGCCGGGCCCGTGCCGATTTACCGGCCCTTGTGGACGCCGAAGACGCGGTGCTGGACCGGATGGCCACGGCCCTCTTGCGTGCGGGGCTCGCGCCCCGCATCATCTCCGAGGGCGGCAGCATCCCGGCCGCGTTTGGCGAACGGTTGAAGACAGCGACTGAAATCCGCCCGGGGACCTATATCTATAAGGATTACTGCACCATGATGTGTGGCGCGGCCACGGAGGCCGAATGCGCCGCGTTCGCGGTGGCGACCGTGGTCAGCACGCCGGCCGGCGACCGGGCCGTGCTGGATGCGGGCAGCAAGACCCTCTCCGGTGACGGGCCCGCCGATGGCGGTTTCGGCTATATCCGTGAGCGCCCGGATCTGATTCTGGCGTCGCTCAGTGAAGAACACGGGGTCGTGCGGGCGCGGAATGCCGGCCCCACTGGCCTTCGCGTCGGCGAGCGGCTCACGATTATTCCAAACCATGTCTGCACCATGATGAACCTCCACGATCGGTTCCTGGTCGCGCAAGGCGGAACGATCGTCGAGGAATGGCCCGTGGTCATGCGCGGGGCGGTCCGCTGACGATCGCTCACACCAAAGAGCAAGGGAGCAGCACGATGCGCGTTTTGGTTTCGGTGGACATGGAAGGCATCGCGGGCGTGAGTGGCCCCGACGACATCCTGCATGGCCGGTACAATTACGACCGTTTCCGCCGCCTCATGACCGAGGAGGCCAATCTGGCCGTGGCGGGCGCGTTTCAGGCCGGAGCGGACACGGTGGTCGTCAATGACTCTCACGACGGGATGCGCAATGTCATGTATGAGCACCTGGACGAGCGGGCCGAGCTCATCTCGGGCTTCAACAAGCAGCTGTGCATGGTCGAGGGCGTGGATCAGGCCGACGCGGCCGTCTTCATCGGCTACCATGCCTGGGCGGGAACGGCCCAGGCCACCATGGACCATACCATCTCCGGCGGCCAGATCCACAACTGGTGGCTGAATGGCGAGCTCGTGGGGGAGTCCCAGATCAATGCCGCCATCGCGGGCCAGTTCGGGGTGCCAGTCGTGTTCGTCAGCGGCGATGACAAGCTGGCGCAGCAGATTCAGGCGACGCTGCCAGGCACCCGAACGCTCGTGGTGAAATATGCCCTCGATGGCAGTGTGGTGCGGTCACGGCCGCTCGGGGAAGTCCGGCGGCTCATCCGTGAAGGGGTCGCGGAAGCGGTGGCCGCGCGCAACGCGATCCCGGTCAAAAAAGTGGAGGGCGCCGCGACCTTCCGGATGGAGTTCAAGCGGAGTACCCACGCCGAGGTGGCGTGCCTCCTGCCTATGGTGCAGAGGATCGATCCGCGAACCGTCGAGGTGACCGGTCGTGACGTCGTGGAAGCGTGGCGGCTCGCCTTCGGCGCCATGCGGCTCGGTTCCACCTGTGATGCGGGATAGGGCCAGAGCGGTAAGGACGGCGGCGGGGTTCTGGCGGCGGTCCGCGCCTGTACGTGAAGGAGCAGCCCATGTCGGACGTGTCCTGGGACGATGTACGCCTCGAGTTTCCCGTAGCCGCCGAGACCGTCTATCTTGACGCCGCGGCCGTCGGCCCCATGCCGAACTTTCTTCGCGACGCCGCGATCCGGGCCTTCACGGAGCGCCAGCGCCCATGGTCGGATGCCGGTGTTAAGATCCGCGCCCGTGCCCAGGCGGCTTTCGGAAGGTTCCTAGGAGTCGATCCGGGGGCCGTCGTGTTCCTGGCCAACACGACCGACGGCATCAACGCGGCCGCCAATGCCCTCGATTGGCAGGCGGGGGATGAGGTGGTGGTGCACGACCGCGACTTTCCCTCCAATCTGATTCCGTGGCTGCGGCTTCAGGGGCGCGGGGTGCAGGTGCGGGCCGCACGTTCGGAGGACGGGGTGCTGACGGAGAGCGCCATCGAGCATGAACTGTCGAAGCGGACGCGGCTCATGGCCGTGTCGCATGTGTTCTATCAGAGCGGATTTCGGATCGATCTGGCCGCCCTCGGACAGCGGCTGCACCGTGACGACATTCTGCTGGCCGTTGATGGCATCCAGGCCCTCGGACTCCTGCAGCCGGATCTGACCCATGTCGACTTCTACTCCGGCGCCATCTACAAGGGGCTGTGCGGGCCATTCGGCCTGGGCGTGTTCTACGTGGACCCATCGGTCGCGGACCGGCTTACCCCGGACCGGGTGGGCTACGGCTCACTCAATAACCCTGCCATGCCCTGGGACGGCGACATGCCCTATCGGGCGGGAAGCCAGCGCTTTCAGGCCGCATCCGTAAACTACCCTGCCCTGCACGCCGCGGCCGACATGCTGGAATATCTGGAAGCCATCGGATTCGAGCGCGTCACGGAGAGGATTCTCGAGCTGGCCGGGCGGGCGCTCGCCCGCCTCGCGGAACTTGAAGGCATCCGCGTGGTGACACCCCGCGACCGACGGTCGCGGCTTGGTATCGCGGCTTTTCAGGTGTCAGGGTTGGAGGCGGAGGCCGTGGCGGCGGCGCTTTCGGCGCGGGGAGTACGCGTGGCCGCCCGCGATGGCAACCTGCGGGCGTCGTTTCACATCTACAACAACGACGACGACATCGACAGGCTGGTGCAGGCGGTGCACGCTGTGGCAAGGGAGGAACGGGGATGAAGGCCGTCCTCATAGAGCGAGAAGGGACGCCGCCGGTGGTGCGGGAGATTCCGAAGCCGGAGCCGGGGCCGGGCCAGGTGCGCGTCCGCATTGCGGGCGCCTCTGTCAACTTTGCCGATGTGATGATGGTGCGGGGCGGGTACCACAGCCCGCGCCCCTTGCCGTTCGTGCCGGGAATGGACGCCTACGGCGTGGTGGACGCCGCCGGGGAGGCGGCACCCGGATCATTGCTGGGGGTGCCTGTAGTCGCGTTTCCGTCCGGATCCTACGCGCAGTACGCCCTGGTTGACGTCCGCCTGCTGAGTCCGGCGCCCCAGGGTGTGTCTCCAGACGCCCTCCAGGGCATCGGCCTGGTGGGGTGCACGGCCTATGAGCTTCTCACCCGCGCGGGCGGGCTGCGACCCGGCGACCGGGTTCTCGTGCATGCGGCGGCTGGCGGAGTGGGATCCCTCCTCATCCAGATGGCGCATCTTTTGGGGGCGGGCACCGTCATCGGCCAGGTCGGCCACCCCGAGAAGGCGGACCTCGTGTATGAGCTGGGCGCCGACGCGGTCCTCACGGGGCCGCCCTCAAGCTGGGCCGGCGCCATCCGGGAGCAGACAGCAGGCCGAGGAGTCGACTTGGTCCTAAACGCTCTGCAGGGAGAAAGCCTGGCGGCGGACGCCGCATGTCTGGCCGACTTCGGCCGGCTCGTTGTCTACGGGCAGGCGGCGGGAACGGACGGGCACCTGTCGGGCGGGGCCCTCTATCCGAAGAACCAGCGCCTCATAGGCTACAGCTTCGGCCACATCCGTCGCACGCGGCCGGAGTTTGTCGCGCCGACCCTCGGCCAGGTCCTGGAGTGGCTGGCGGCCGGCCGCATCCGGGTTCCCATCGGCGGCCGCTTCCCGCTTGCCGAGGCGTCGGCAGCCTTGAATCTTGTCGCATCGGGCCGCAGCACGGGGAAGGTTTTGGTGGATGTCCCGGCGAATAACCGCGATTGAAATGAGGCCCCTTGACGGAATTTCAGGAATCCTTTAGGATACCCTGAAATTAAACTAAATACCTCCCGGCCATGGGCCGTATCCGCCAGTGTCTAATCCTCAGTCTCTTTCCGGCCTCTTTGCCATCCCCGAATTCCGAGGAGGTAACCCATGAGAACGAGCAGGGGTCGTCTAACCGCCCTGGTGGGGTCCGGCGTGACCGCACTGGCCCTGGTTCTGACTGCCTGCGGCAGCAGCACCCCGTCTACGACAGCGGGACCCGCCAAGCAGGTCACCCTGGTCGGTGGCATCCAGACTGAACCCAACTGGTGGTTTGCATACACCGACCTGCAAACCTGCAGCACGTCAAACTTCGGCATCAGTCTGCTGTACGCTCCGCTTCTGTACGTATCCAAGCACGACACGATCGACTACTCTAACTCGATTGCGTCGAGCGTCGTTCCGTCGAACAATGACACCGTCTTCACGGTCAACCTGAAGCCATCCTGGCACTGGTCGAACGGTAAGCCCATAACCTCGAAGGACGTCCTCTTTTCCTGGGACATCCTGAAGAACACGTCCTTGTCGACCGCCGTGTGGCAGAACTGCGGAGCCGGCGTGGGCGGCATTCCGGCCGAGTGGCAGAGCGTGACCGCTCCCAACTCTCACACCGTCGTCATTAAGACCACCCAGCCGGTAAACCCGGTCTGGTTTGAGATCAACGGCATCGCGCAGCTGGCGCCGGTGCCGGAGTCGGTGTGGAACCAGTATCCGACCAACATCACCAAGGAACTCACGTTCATCAAGTCAGTGGCCAACGAGCCGTTCAGCAAGTGGTTCAAGGTCACGGACGGTCCATACAAGCTCACGAAGTTCGTGAACGACGAGTACTGGACGTTCAAGGCCAACGCGAATTACTCGGGCCACAAGCCACAGATTCAGACGCTGCAGTTCGACTACGAGACGGGAGACTCCGGTGTCTATCTTGGTCTGCGCAAGAACGCGTTCTCGCAGGCGGATCTGCCGCCCGAGTATGCGTCGGCGCAGACGGCTCTGAAGAAGACCTACCGGGTGGTGCCGCAGGGCTATGCCTTCGGCATCAACTACATCCAGTTGAACATGTCGAGCAAGGCGCCCGGCGGCATGGGTCCGGTGTTTGCCCAGCTGGATGTCCGCAAGGCTCTGCAGATGGGCATCGACCAGGCCGGGATCATTCAGGACATCTACCATGGCTACGCCCACAGCGAGTACGGCCCGGTGCCTCCACAGCCGGTCACGCCCTACTACGACGCGAGCGCCGTCTATCGGTGGCCGTTTAACCCTAGTGCCGGCCTGAAGCTGTTGGAGAGCAACGGCTGGACCATGGGCCCCGGCAATGTCCTGGTGAAGAACGGGCAGAAGCTCTCGTTCACACTGGTCTACATGTCCGGTACGGTCACGGACACGAACCTGGTGCAGCTGCTGCAGCATGACTGGGCGTCAGAGGGTATTCAGGTCAACCTCCGGCCCATGCCGTTCAACCAGGTCATCGCCCTTACGCCCAGCCAGTATCAGGCTGAGTGGTGGGGGGCCGGCTGGTACTACGGGCCTGACTTCTACCCGACCGGTGGCGAGCTCTACCAGACGGGTGGCCTTTACACGCCGCCTGGGTACTCGAACACAACCACGGACCACCTGGTCACCGAGACCAAGAGTCCCGGCACACCTGCTCAGGAGCAGACGCGGATGGACGCCTATCAGGCGTGGGTATCGCGTCAGTTGCCCGTGCTGTGGCTGCCGGAGTACATCGGCGTCGGTACGCCCTCGGCCTATCAGGCGATCACGCCGAGCCTGCACGGGGTCGTAGCGAACTACAACCCCATCGGGTCGACCCTGTATCAGTACTGGACCATCAAAGGCAAGTAGGTCCTTCGCTAGGGGCCCCCCGGCAGGCGCCGGGGGGCCTTCTTGTGTACCGCGGAGGAATCGGGCAAGCCAAGGGAGAAGCGCCCGGCAGGGGGGACAGCGATGGCGGGTGGCATGCACGAACTTCCTGTGAGCCGGCGGACCCTGCATGGAACCTACGACCGCGATGCCGCACCGCTCCTCAGCATCGAGCCGGGCGACCGCGTGCGCTTTGAGACGCTCGTCTCCAGCTGGCGGGTGGACCGGGAGGGGACGGTGTTCTCGCCCCGCGACCCGGAGCGAGACCGTGGCCACGCTCTCACCGGTCCCATCGCGATTCGCGGCGCCCGACCGGGGGATATGCTGGCCGTTCACGTCGGTACGGTCCGTCCGGCGGCCTGGGGAGAGTCGGGGGCGGGCGGCGGGCCCTGGGGACTCAATCGCGAGATGGGGCTCCAGGACGCTCCCTTCCTGCGGATGGTGTGGGACCTCGACCGGGATCGCGGGGCAGGCACCAACAGCCTGGGCCAGAGGGTGCGGCTGAAGCCGTTCATGGGCGTGATGGGCATGCCGGCGGATGTGGCGGGCCTCCAGCCCACGCGACCCCCTGGTGCCCAGGGCGGCAATATCGACTGCCGGGAGCTGGTCACGGGGAGCACTCTGTACCTGCCCGTGGCCGTGGACGGCGGACTCTTTTCGGTTGGAGACGGCCATGCCGCCCAGGGGGACGGAGAAGTGGGCGGCATCGCCATCGAATGTTCGATGGAGTGCGTGGACCTCACCTTTGACCTCGTAGCCGACCCGCCCATCCGTTCGGTTTATGCCGAGACGCCGGCCGGTCTCATCACCTTCGGGTTCGATGAAGATCTGGACCGGGCGGCCGCGGCCGCGCTTGACGCCATGCTTGATCTGACGGTCGCGCGGGGACTCTTTCCCGACCGGGTCCATGCGCTCGCGGTCGCGACCGTGGTCGTGGATCTTCGCATCACGCAGATGGTGAATCAGGTGCGGGGCGTGCACGCTGTCCTCTCTCCCGACGCATTTATGGACGCGGCAAAATCTTGACCGGGGGGTCGGCGCATGAGCGGTGACGACCCATACCAAGTGTGGTGGGGAGAACTTCGGCTGGGCGGTGTGACAGTCGGGACGGCCGGCGATGAGAGGACCGGGACCGGCGTCACCGTGGTGCTGTTCTCACCGGGAGCGACCGGATCCGTGGAGGTGGCGGGTGGAGGGCCGGCCACCCGCGAGACCGACGCGCTCTATCCCGATCGCCTGGTGCCAGGCCCGGATGCCGTGATGCTGGCGGGTGGCAGCGCCTTTGGACTGGCGGCGGCCGACGGGGTGATGAAAGCTCTGTGGGAAGCCGGCCGCGGATTTCCGGCCGGCCCCCATCGGGTGCCGATCGTGGCGGCCGCGTGCCTGTTTGACCTGGAGGAGAAAAAGCGCCCGCCCGGACCGGAGATGGGGCGAGAGGCGGCCGAGCGGGCGTTGGCCGGCGGAAGGAGAACCGACGGGCGTCTGGGAGCCGGCGCCGGTGCGCGGGTAGGACGAGGACCCGGTGGAACCAGCATGCCGTCCGGGCAGGCGGCAGTCACCCTGGTGGCGGGAGATGACCTGGCGGTGGGAGCGCTCGTGGTCGTCAACGCATTGGGAAGCGTGCGCGGCGAAGACGGGACACTTCTCGCGGGTCCCCGGGATCCGGCAGGACACGTCGTCGATGTGGCGGCTGCCATCGCCGCCGGCAGAGGCGTGTTAGCGCCGGAGGACCGGACGCACACGACCTTGGGAGTTGTCGTGACGAACGCCCGGCTCGACAAAGGGGCGTGCCGGCGAGTGGCGCGCATGGCCCATGACGGTCTTGCCCGTGCGATCGATCCGGTGCACACGCTCGCGGACGGGGACGCCATCTTTGCCGTGTCGGTGGGTGACGGGACGGCGGGCGCGACCCGGGTAGGGACGCTCGCGGCGCATGCGGTGGCCATGGCCGTGCGGCGCGCCGTCACGGTGGAGCATCAAACACGGGAAGGAGACTGAGACCGTGGACGCACGATGGCCGAACAACGCACGGGTGGCCGTAGCGCTCAGCTGGGATGTGGACGGGGAGTCCGCTCTGTACGTACGGGCGCCCGAACGGGCGCGAAACCAGCTGAGCGAGCTCCACCAGCGGCTGTACGGGCCGCAGGTGGGTCTTTACCGGGTGCTCTCGCTCCTTGACCGGTGGGGCGTGCCCGGCACGTTCTACATGCCGGGGTACACCGCGCGCATTCACCAGGAGGGGGTGGCGGCCATCAAGGCGGCCGGCCACCCCCTCGGGCTTCACGGATATCTCCACGAGTCGCTGGACACGCTCACCCGGGATCAGGAAGAAGAGGTGCTGCGGCGCGCCCAGAGCATTCTCGGCGAGCTTCTGGGTGCGGTGCCTGACTTTTACCGGGCCCCCTCCTGGGAGCTCAACCGCTGGTCGCCGGAAGTGCTGGTGCGTGGGGGAGTGACTTCTGACTCCAGTCTGATGGACGATGAGTCACCCTATATTTTGGAGACGCCGGCCGGCGACCTGGTTGAGGTGCCGATTCATTGGATCCTCGACGATGCGGAGCACTGGAATCACTCCCGCGCCAACCGCGACAAGGCCATCGCTGACCCGGACACCGTTTTTAGGCTGTGGGCCGGTGAATTTGACGGCTACTGGGAGCACGGCGGCGCTTACGTGCTGACCCTGCATCCCTTCATCAGCGGGCGCCCAAGCCATCTTCAGGTGGTCGAGCGCCTCATCCGCCACATCCGAGGCTATCCGGGAGTGCACTGGACGACGGTGCCCGCCATTGCGGCCTGGGCACGTTCCAGGCCGGATCTCCCTCGCCGCACCTCGCCGAGCCCGGTCCCGCTGGACCACGTTTGACAGAGCTCGAAAGGGTGGCGGACTGAGCCCGTTCGTCTGGGGCGCCACGCTGGCCCGGCGTGACAGGCTTTCGGGCCCGTCGCGAGAAGGACACCGGCCGTGAACGCGCCCGCAGCCGGCACCGGCCGGCGACACGGTCACGGTCGGGAATGGGGGTGCTCTCGGTCCCCAGGGAGGCTTCTAGGCTCCTTGGCTTTGCGGGATGAGAAAGACCGCGGTCGCCCCGGTCCCCGTGCTGTCCGGGAGTCGTGCGGCCGCCACCGGGAAGAGGAGCCGACCGGACCCTGTCCGGTCGGCTCCTCTTCGAGAACTCATAAAGCCGGCGTGAGCTGGCCGCGGCGACTCTCGCTACTCGGATACGGTGACCGTTTCCATCCGGTCACCGGCGCGGATGGCGTCCACCACAGGCAGGCCGTCGGTTACGCGGCCGAACACGGTGTGCACGCCGTCCAGATGCGGCTGGGGCGCGTGGCAGATAAAGAACTGGGAGCCGCCCGTGTCCTTGCCGGCGTGGGCCATCGAGAGGCTGCCGCGAAGGTGCTTATGCGGGTTTCCCTCCGTCTCGCACTTGATGGTGTATCCGGGTCCCCCGGTTCCATCCCCGCGTGGGCATCCGCCCTGGACGACGAAGTTCGGGATGACGCGGTGAAAGGTGAGTCCGTTGTAAAAGCCGGACTCGGCCAGCTTGGCGAAGTTGGCCACGGTTCCCGGTGCCTCGTCCGGGTACAGTTCAATGGTGATGGGTCCCTTGCCAGTCTCAATGCGGGCGTGCCGTGCGGTCATTGCCATCTCCTCGCCTTTCCGGTCTCGGATTAACGCGCGTCCCTCAACCCTAAGGGATCGGCGGCGGTGGGGCAAGCTGGGGGCCGGGCGTCAGAAGGACCCTCTCTCGGGCTTCCATGCCGGGGCCCAGGGGAACGCGGCGGTTGTTCAGATAGGCGGGAAGCATGTCGTCGTAGTGAGGTGAGAGGGGATGGCCGGAGCTTCCCGTAAGGTGCACAAGCGCCGACCGGGCAGGGTCGGACAGGTCGAAGATGACCCGCATGCTGGGCAGGTAGGCCACGTAGCGGGGCCAGCCGAGAGGCGCCCCGACGGGATACGCGGCCTGGCTTACCGTGGTGTGGTCGCCGCCTAGTTGCACCTCGGCACGGCCGAACACGGGCTTTAGGAGCGGCACCCCCACAAACGGATGGAAGAGGCGGAGACGGTGGGCGCGGCCCCAGGTCCAACTTTCCCGTCGCGGTCCGAAGGCGGCGACGCCGATCTTGTCCGCGGCCATGGCCGCCCGGACCAAGTCCAGGGTCGGGAGTCTTCGAGTCACCCAGGGCACCAGGCGCTCACCTACCAGATCGAAGAAGCGCTCTGGGAAGGGGTGCGAACCAGGTTCGCCGGGTTGATGGTCGGGAAAGAACGGACGCCCCAGGGCCTCCTGCACCCGAACCGGGAGCAAAGCCTCGGCCAGGAGGTGGAGATGGGTTGCCGCGGCGGAGTCGGCGGACACCCGCCCGTCGAAACCGTCAAGAACGAGGCGCCATTCGGCGGGAAGCTCCGGATGAGCGAGGAGAGCCTGCGCAAATGCGAGCAGGGGCGCTGCGAAAACGTCATCCTGCAGCGTCGCGAAGGTCTCTTCACTGTGAGGCTTGGTGGCGCGGAGTCGCTCGGTGATCCGGCGGGCCCGGATCCCCAGGGTAAACGCTCCCTCCACCCGGTGAGGATGGGAATCGGAGACCGGTGGATTGTTGGCCGTCACCAGGAGCCCGTCATCCGGGTCCAGGACATGCGGGCGCGAGGAGAATGGCATGACGACACGCGCATCCAGGCAATCGCGGCCCGCATCCAGCACCGGCGGGCGCTCGGCATCTGCCGCCTCGAAGACCTGCCCCCCGAGCCTGTACCCGATATGGTCGTGGCGGTCGGCATAGACGAAGTGCTGGGCGGGCGCCTCCCAGTCCCGGAGCGCGGCCTCGAAACCGTTCCAATCACGGGCGCGATTGAGTCGGTACACCGCCCGCAGGGCGGGCGGTTCGGTCAGCGCATTCCAGCGCAGGACCAGCATCTGCCCGTTCGGGAGCTCTCGGATGACGGGGCCGTAATCGGTGTCCCAGCACAAGAGACTCTCCGCCCTGCCTCGGCGGACGAACAGCGTCTCCGAGCGGGCATAAAGCGTCCCCCGACCCGCGGCGGTCATGAAGCTCTGCCGCTTCGCGTCCGGCGTGATGCGAATAACGTCCTGAACGTCGGGGTTGACGTTCGTGACCCCCCAGGCGATGTCCGGCGTCTGCCCGATGATGATGCCGGGCGCCCCCGCGAGACTCACGCCGGCCACATCCACATCCGGGGCCCGAAGCC
>JAJZYZ010000065.1 GCA_021797815.1 Bacillota bacterium | reverse complement strand
ACGAGATGACGGCCGCCCCGCCCATGCTGAGGAGCCCGGCGGTGACAAAGCCGTTCGGGAGGAGCGCCCCGAAGAGAGGGCCGCCCAGCATGGCGCCGACGTTGAACACCAGGAGGAGCCAGCCGGTGACCGTGCCGGCCAAAAGGTCGCTCACGGAGTCCTGACCGAGGGTCGAGACCAGGTCGACGTAGATGCCCCACCCGGCGCCGAACGCAAACGTGAGGACGATGAGCGGCGCCTCGCTTCGCGACACCAGGAACAGACCGACAGCCCCCAGGGAGATGAGCAGGGCGGCCAGACTCACGATGTACTTGCGGCCGAAGCGGTCCGCCAGGTACCCGATGGGAAAGGCGCAGATGAGTCCGCCCAGGCCGGCCATGGACAGGATGGTAGCGGCCCTCGCGCTCGGAAGGCTGAGCCCCTTCAGGAGGTACAGCGAGCCATAGCCATGGAACGCGAACAGCGCAATGCCGAAGAAGAAGATGGAGAACGACAAGATGCTGACGTTCCGGTTGAAGATGCCTCGAAACTTCCGCGGAGCCCGCGTCTGCGCCTTGTACGTCTTCGGGATGACCACGTAGAAGAGGATGAGCACCAGAAGCGAGACGATTCCGGAGATGATGAACGGGGTCTTGAAGTGGGGCAAAAAGGGCTGGATGACATACGGGCCGACGAAGTTGCCGCCGCCGAAGAAGACCGCAAACGCCGACACCGCCCGGCCCCGCGTCTCAAACAGGATGTCGCCCAACAGTGCGATGATGGCCGGCTGGAACATGCCGATCCCGACACCCACCATCATGCGAAAGATGAAGAGCATGGTCGGCGAGGTGGCCAGTCCGGTGAGGACCGTGAATACGGCGAAGATGGCGACCGACAGCATGATGGTGTACTTGACCGAGAAATGGTCGAACAGATAACCGCCGACCAGGCTGAAGAGCGCGATGCCGACAGCCAGTCCGGTGGCCAGTGTACCCAAAAGCGCCGTCGACGCATGAATGTGGTGGACGATGAACGGGGCCCCGAAGTTGAACAGGGTGCCGTCAAACCCCTCCATGAAGGCCGGGAGGGCGGCGACTATCACGATGGCGAGGAACGCCCATCCACTGCTGCGGGCCATTGAACGGACGGTGGGGTGCGACCCCGTGCCGGTACTCATGGGCGGGCCTCCTTTGCTGCTTGTGCTCCCTCTGCTTTCCTGACGTCCTTTAAGTCCTTGGTCTCCTTTCACTCACTTCTTTCGCGGGGATGCGATGTCATGCCGGGGTAGCTGACAGCGCGGCGGGACTATCCTTCAGACTACCAGATAGTCGGTTAATGCCAATATCTGAGACTACTAGTGTCATTAACTAGAGAACTGCGAGAATCACCGGAAGGTGATGGTTCGCCAAAATGTGGCCGGAACGACGGCGGCGCATCGCGCCGAAGAACCGGGTCGCAGGCCTCGTGCACAGCATCATGTGATCCCGGGCGCGCACCGGCCCGACGCCCCGCTCCCTACATGGGTCGCGCGGCCGGCCGGACCGCAGCCGAAGAGGACCCGGATGCCTCTTAGCATCCGGGCCCTCTTCACGGGTTCTCACTGATCCACGCCGCGCCTAGCCGCCCGAGGCCGGGGCGGACGCGAGATCGGCCCCTTCCAGGATGATGTTGCTTTCTTTGATCGGGCGGGTGAACAGGGTGAGGATAAACGAGATGACGGCCGCCCCGCCCATGCTGAGGAGCCCGGCGGTGACAAAGCCGTTCGGGAGGAGCGCCCCGAAGAGAGGGCCGCCCAGCATGGCGCCGACGTTGAACACCAGGAGGAGCCAGCCGGTCACCGTGCCGGCCAGCACGTCGCTGACCGAGTCCTGACCGAGGGTCGACACCAGGTCGACGTAGATGCCCCACCCGGCGCCGAACGCAAACGTGAGGACGATGAGCGGCGCCTCACTTCGCGAGACCAGGAACAGTCCCACAGCCCCCAGGGAAATGAGCAGGGCGGCCAGACTCACGATGTACTTGCGGCCGAAGCGGTCCGCCAGGTACCCGATGGGAAAGGCGCAGATGAGTCCGCCCAGGCCGGCCATGGACAGAATGGCCGCTGCCTGCCCGGTCGGGAGACTGAGCCCCTTCAGGAGGTACAGCGAGCCATAGCCGAGGAACGCGAACAGGGCGATGCCGAAGAAGAAGATGGAGAACGACAAGATGCTGACGTTCCGGTTGAAGATGCCTCGAAACCTCCGCGGTGCACGGGTCTGCTCCTTATATGTCTTCGGGATGACCATGTAGAAAAGGATGAGGACCAGAAGCGAGACGATTCCGGAGATGATGAACGGGGTCTTGAAGTGGGGCAAAAAGGGCTGGATGACATACGGGCCGACGAAGTTGCCGCCGCCGAAGAAGACGGCAAACGCCGACACCGCGCGGCCCCGCGTCTCAAACAGGATGTCGCCTAACAGCGCGATGATGGCTGGCTGGAACATGCCGATGCCGACCCCGACCAGCATCCGCGAGACGAACAGCATGGTGGGGGAGGTCGCATATCCCGTGAGGACGGTGAATACGGCGAAGATGGCGACCGACAGCATGATGGTGTACTTGACCGAGAAATGGTCGAACAGATAACCGCCGACCAGGCTGAAGAGCGCGATGCCGATGGCCATCCCGGTGGCGAGTGTGCCCAGAAGGGAAGCCGAGGCGTGAATGTGGTGGACGATGAAGGGAGCCCCGAAATTGAAGAGGTTCCCGTCAAACCCTTCCATGAAGGCCGGGAGGGCGGCGACTATCACGATGGCGAGGAACGCCCATCCACTCCTGCGGGCCAGTGAACGGACGGTAGGGAGCGGCTCCGTGCCGGTACTCATACGCGGCGCCTCCTTCGCTATATGCGCGGGCCATCCATCGCGACGGAAAGGGACGGACAGAGACGGATAGGGACCGACCGAGGGGACTACCGTACAGATTACCAGAACACCGCCTAACTCCCTTATCTAAACTTGATGACTGCGATACACAACCAAACTGGAATAATATTGACGCTGTTCGGAAAAGGTTGTCGGGTCCGTCGACATAGCTTCCTGCAGCGGCTGGCCGCGGCAACTAATCCTGGCCGTGATTCCCTTGTCAGCCGCCGTTTGTACGGGCTTTCCCATCAATTCGATTCGGATGGGACGACGATGCCGCGGCGCCGGCGATGGCCTTCCGGGACGGGCACTACCGCGATACGCGGGAAAGATTTAGCTTGGATTAAGGTTGGATTAATGTGATGGCATGAGCGACCGGATTGGGTATGGTGAAACATGTCCGTGGTTCCCCCAATCCCTGAAACGGTTCCTTCGAGTCCGAAAATCGGTACGTGCATGAAGGCAAGGAGGAGTTCCGTGAATACGCAGATGGGCCTGCGTCGGGGCGCCGTCTTCGGACTCATCGGCTTGGGTCTGGCAGGGCTGATGGCCGCCTGCGGGAGCCCGAGCAGTTCTGCCGCCGGGTCGAGCAAGACCGGACCCGTCAAGTTGGTTTACTGGGCCGGTCACAGCTCGGGCGCGTTGTACACGGCGGTGAAGGCGGAAGTTAAGCAGTTCAACAAGACGCATCCCGGAATCCAGGTCACCTTCATTGCCAAAGGCGCCTCCCACCACGGTCTCGCAGCGTTTGAGGCCGGCCAGGCGCCGAATGTGGGCATGGTGAGTTCCTACATCGTGCCGCAGCTGGCGCAGGCGGGAGCGCTCGTCCCGCTCAACTCCTATATCAGCGGGCCGAACGGCCTCACGGCCGCCCAGATCAAACAAGACTACTATCCTGTCGTGTGGAACGACATGCTTATCGGCGGCAGCAAGAACCGTTACCTGATGCCGCTCGAGAAGAAGTCCCTGGTGGTGCTGTACTATAACGCCAACCTCTTCAAGAAAGCGCACATTTCCTCGCCGCCCCGAACCTGGGCGCAGGTGGGGGTGGACGCGGCCAAGATCACAGCACTCGGACCGAAGTACCATGGGCTCGCCTGGACACCGTCTCTCCGCCAGTTCCTGACCATCACGGCGGCCGATGGCGGCAGGATCTTCTCAAGCCAGACCAACCGCAAGGCCTACAGCCTCGACAATCCGGCGGCGGCAGCCACGGTCTCGATGCTGAGGGGCTGGGTCAAGAACGGCTACATGATCATGACGACCGGCTACGAGTACCAGCTTGACTTCGGCACCGGCTATGTCGGCATGCTCATTGACGCCTCGGCCGGTTACACCTACGACTACGGGTCGGTCGGAGGCAAGTTCGTCATGGGCGGGGTGCCCGCTCCACGGGGGACCACCGGCCACAGCGCAGAGTACATCAACGGCGCCTCCCTCACCATGTTCAACGTGGGCACGAAGGCTCAGAAGACCGCATCCTGGACCTTCATCAAGTGGATGTCCTCGCCGTCGACCAACACCTACTGGAACGAGCACACCAACTACCTGCCGCTCGGTCCGGCCGGATATGCGATGATGCAGAGCTTCTACGCCAAGAACCCGGCGTGGGCGGCCAGCTACTCCAACCCGGCCTACTGGTGGTTCAAGCCTCGTAGTCGGGTGGCCAACTTCGAGGCCTCGAAGCCGCCGATGCTGTCGATTCTGATGAAGGGCCTGCAGGGACAGCTCTCGGTGTCCCAGACCTTAAAGCAGATGGACAGCGTGGGCAGCGGCTATCTGAGCGGGCAGACCCGCGGCTAGAGTTCCGACGTAGGCAGAAGCGCTCAGGAGGGGCCGGCTCCCCGGCCCCTCGTTGGGGGGACATGGCATCCATGGAGCGGACAGTCGCAGGTTCGGTGGCCCAGGGGGCAAGACCCCCGCTAAAGCAGGTCCGCCGTCTCAGTGATGGGGTGCGGGCACTTTTGTTCCTGGCCCCGGCGGTGGCGTTCTTGCTGGTTTTCGTTTACATCCCGGCCGGGGTCTCCCTGGGTCTGGGGTTTTTCCACTATAAGCTGACGGGCATCGACACCACATTTGCCGGTCTGTACAACTTCAAGGCAGCGCTTACGTACCCCATATTCTGGCAGGCATTTCGCAACACCCTTTACTACGCGGTCCTCATGATTCCGACGACCCTGGTGGGGGCCGTCCTCATCGCGCTCCTCCTGTACCGGGATCGCCGCATCTTCTCGATGATCCGGACGGTGGTGCTGCTGCCGTATATCACCCCCGTGATTGCCACCTCCATTGGATGGCTCTGGATGTTTGACCCCCAGTACGGCATCTTGAACGCGGTCCTGACGGCGCTGCACCTGCCCGTATCCCAGTGGCTTCTGAGCCCGCAGATGGCCATGCCGTCGGTCGCCTTCTACAGTTTGTGGCACGGAATTGGCTTTGACGTGGTCATCGTCCTGAGCGCGCTGGCGGGCGTGCCCCGCTCGGTGCTGGAGGCCGCCGCCATTGATGGCGCGACGGGCTGGCAGAAGTTCTGGAAGGTGACGTTTCCGCTCCTGTCACCCGTCATCTTCTTTCTGGCCATCGTAACGACGCTCGCGACCCTGCAGGCGTTCAGCCAGGTGTACGCGCTCTCCAGCGGCACGGGAGGGCCGGAGTTTGCCACCATGACCATCCTGCTCCTCATGTACCTGACGGCGTTTCAGTACTTTCATTTCTCGTACGCGGCGGCCATGGCCATCATTCTGGTGGTCATGATCCTCATCCTGACCCTCGTGCAGGGGGCGCTGTCGCGAAGGTGGGTGTTCTACCAGTGAGTACGGAGCGACTGGCCCAGGTGGAATTGCAGGCGGGCCAGGACGCGGGCGCCAAAGGCCGTAACCGCCGACGGCGGCCCGGGTCCTGGTCGGTGGGCGAGGTGCTGCGGGCACTTGTGGCGATTGTCGTGGGGCTCGCTTTCCTGTTCCCGCTCTACATCGCGCTCGTGACATCTCTCGACACCAAAGCGCACGTGTTCACGTTCCCGCCGCACCTCACGCCGGACTGGAATTTCATCAACTATATCCGCATGTGGCACATGGGCCGCTGGCTCATGTACTTCGGCAACACCACCTTCATCACGCTTACCACCATTCTGATTGCCCTCATCACCAGCATCCTTGCCGCCTATGCCCTGTCGTTCCTGCACTTCCGGCGGCGCGAGCTGGTGTTCGTGCTCCTCTTGGTGGTTCTGATGGTGCCGGGTGAGGCGCTTCTCATCCCGAACTACGTGATCCTGCACATGATGCACCTCCTGAACACGCGCTGGGCGCAGATCCTGCCCTATGGGGGCTCGGTGTTCGGCATCTTCCTCCTCCGCCAGCAGTTTCTGGCCATGCCCGACTCCTACCGGGAAGCGGCCCGGATGGATGGCGCGAGCCATCTCCGCTTCCTGTGGTCCGTCGCCATTCCCCTGACCCTGCCCACCATCTTCACCATCGGGCTTTACATCTTCATCGGGTCCTGGAATTCGTTCCAGTGGCCCCTCATCGTCACGGTCACGCACAACGTGCAGCCGATCGAGGTGGAGGTGTCGCGCCTGCAGATGGCGCACTCCGTGGACTGGCGCCGTCTCACGGCGGCAGGCTTCATGGCGACCAGTCCGCTCGTGGTGCTGTTTCTCATCCTGCAGCGTCACATCATCCGCGGCATCGGGCGCAATGAGGGCGTCAACATGTAGTCCGTCTCCGGACAGGGCGAAGGGCGCGCAGGGATCGGGCGCGGCGGCTCGAATCCGGTGGGGATGACGCGGGCACTGCGCTCTTTTTACGGTTTTGTCGCGCTGCGCTGGTTCCGACTGACCGGCGCCCTCTGGATTCTCTACCTGCTCCACGTAGGCTGGACCCTGGGACAGGTGGGGCTGGCGGAGGCGGCGTACCACGTCGTGTCATTCACGTCTGACGTGCCGACAGGGGCGTTTGCGGACCGTTTTGGGCGGCGCACCTCGGTTGTGACCGGACTCGGTCTCGCCGCCGTGCTGGACATCGTGCTTTATCTGGTAGCGCCCCACCACGTGCTGGCGGGAAGCGTGGTCCTTGGCCTGAGCGCCCTGTCGTGGACCTTCATCGGGGGTGCCGACGCCGCCCTGCTTCACAGCCTGAGCGAAAAGACGCCGGCCGGCAGCGCCGGCTATGCGCGGCTTTACGGACGGATGGACGCCATCGGACTCCTTTCGGGAGCCGTGGCGGCGGTTCTCGGCGGCTATCTCGCCGTCCGCCATGGATGGATCTGGCCGTACGCCGGCGAGGCGGCGGCGATGGCACTCGCCATCCCCTTGGTGCTCCGGGTGCCCCGCATGGCCAGGTCCGCGCCGTCGGCGTCTCCGCCCGCCGCCGCCCTCCTGGCTCAGGTGCGGGAGACCGTACGGACCGTGCGCCGGGGGTCCGCGCTGGCGGGACTGGTGCTGTTCGGCGCCGTGCTGGGCATCGTCGCCACCAGCAATCATCTCTACGCGCAGGCGACCCTGGTGGACAAAGGGCTCGGTGTGTTTGGCGCCACCCTGGTCATTGGCGGCGCCGATCTGCTGTCGGCGGCGGCGAGTGCCTTCAGTCACCGCTTCGGGCGCCGGCTCAGGGCGCTCGGGCTTTTGGCCGTCGTCCTGGCGTTTTCGGTGTGGGGGGTGGGCGCGGCGGCCGGATTGTGGGCGGTGGCGGCGTACGCGCTGACGGCCGCCGCCAGCGGCGGGACCGACGTGCTTTTTGTGACCGAGCTCAACCGACGGGCCCCGGAGCACCTGCGGGCCGGTATCCTGTCGGTCCCGAACTCCCTCTTCAGTCTCGGGATGATCGCAATCTTTCCACTGTCGGGCTTTCTCATGCCGCGGTTCGGGCTTGGACTCGTCTACGGAGGATGGGGTCTTTTCCTGTTGGCGGCCCTGGCCCTCTGGTCGGCCCGACCGGGAGGCGCGGGGAGCCGTCTTGGGGGACGACGGCAGCCTGAGACGGATCGGACGCTTGCGAGCCCCGCGCCCCGTCCATCCGGGTGAGGCCGACCGGCCGGCTCCTTTTCCGGCCCGCCCGCGGGACCTGCCAAAGAACCGGCCGTCCGGGCGTAATACTGCTCACCCCCGGCGGATCCCTGCTATTGTGGATCTGGCCACCTCACCGTTCTTCGAGAACTACTTACATCAAATACCTGCGCGGGTAATGCCGGATCTTCGGCGGTTGACGGCATGAACCAGAAAGCGCCTCGATGCCGGGCGATCCGATCGGTGCCGTCAGGTTGGCAGAGTCGCGGCCCGGATGCCGCGTCGCATCCCTGTCGTCCGGTTCCTTTGCAAGCCCTCGCCGCCATGGCCAAGCGTGACCGGGATCTGGGCGGCGTGGTTCCGGTCGCGAGGCGCGACCGGCGCCGGGCTCGGGAGGAGCGAGCCGATGACGGCGGGGGCTCGCCTGAGGCGATTGTGACCGGCGTCATTGGGCGTCGTGACATCGTTCAGGCGGACCGCCCCCTCAACTGGCCGCGGGAGCCTTCCCCGCGAAGACACGCGGACCAAAGAATGTGGAGCCGCTTTCAGGAACAGACGATCCACGAGGCGTGCAGAACGAAGGAGGGCGCGGGCGATGGAGCGCTTCAAGTTCTATGACATCAGCCACCGCGATCACGTCGTGATGAATCCCCTGACGGTCGAGAAGCTCGACGAGCTGATCCGGCTGCTCCACCTGGCGGCGGGCTCGCTGGTGCTGGACGTGGGGTCAGGCAAGGGCGAGTTCCTGTTCCGCCTGGCCGAGCGCACCCGGGTCGAGGCGCTCGGGGTCGATCTGTCTCCCTACTGTGTGGAGCAGGCCCGCGAGCGGGGACGGCGCCGGCGCCTCATGGGCCAGGTGGCGTTTGCGCTCGAAGACGGCGCGGCGCTGCCCGTCCCCAACCCCCGCTATGACCTGGCGGCGTGCCTGGGCGCGACCTTTATCTTTGGCGGGTACCGACAGACGCTGGAGCGGCTCCTCCAACTCGCGGCCCCCGGCGGCCTCATCGTCGTGGGAGAGCCGTTTTGGCGCAAGACCCCGCCCCCCGCCTATCCCGAGCAGGCGGCGCTCGGGGCGGACGCGTTCTTGACCCATGCGGGCAACGTGAACGCCGGGCTCGAGCTTGGCCTCACGCTTCTTTATACGCTGGCCGCGAGCCACGACGACTTTGACCGCTATGAGGCGCTCCAGTGGCAGGCGGCCGAGCGCTACGCGCGCGAACATCCCGAAGACCCGGACGTCCCTGAACTTCTGTCCCGCCAGCATGAGGCCCGCGATGCGTATCTGCAGCATGGACGGGAGGCGCTGGGCTGGTCGCTGTACCTTTTTCAGACACCCCGCTGACGCTCTAGCGGCCCCCGGGCGCCACCGCGGGCGTAGGCAGCGCGGAGAGCGGCCGCGCCACCTCCTCCAGCGGTTTCCGCTCGGCATTGACCGCGAAGAACCAGGCGATGATACCGCCGAGGAACATCACCCCGGCCCCGACGTAGTAACCGGCGGTGAGAGGACCCGGGTTGGTGCCCGTCCCCACCAGGCTGGCAAAGATGGTGGGGGCGGCCACGCCGCCCACCAGCTGCGAGATGGCGAAGAAGAAGGCAATCGCCTGGCCTCTAAGCTCCAGCGGGAATATCTCGCTGACGGTCAGGTAGGCGGACGAGGCGCCCGCGGACGCCAGGAAGAAGATGACGCACCAGAATATGGTCTGGGTGGTGGCCGACAGCAGTCCCTGGTGAAAGCACCACGCCGAGACGGCCAGCAAGAATCCCGACAGACAGTAGGTGAGGGTAATCATGCGCCGCCGTCCGACCGTGTCAAAGAGGCGCCCGACTAGGAGCGGCCCGGCCAGGTTCCCCACCGCGAACGGGAAGAAGTAGAGACCGATGCGGTCGGCCGGGATGTGGTAGAAGTGCGCCAGAACCAGGGCGTAGGAGAAGAAGATGGCGTTATAGAGAAAGGACTGCGTCACCATCATCGAAAAGCCCAGGAAGGAGCGAGACGGGTAGTCGCGAAACATGGTCCGGGCAATGGTCCCGTAGGAGACGGTGCCGCGGCCGCGGATGGCGATGCCCCGACTTTCCGGCACCGGGTCAAGCTTGACTCCGGACGCCCGCACCCGCTCTTCGATTCCGTCCACGATGCGATTGGCTTCCTCGCCGCGTCCGTGCGTCATGAGCCAGCGGGGACTCTCCGGGATGTGGCGGCGCAGGAAGATGATGCCGATGCCGATTAGGGGACCGAGGAAGAAGCCAATCCGCCAGCCAAGGTCGACCGGCAGTACGTGGGGGTTCAAAAGCGGGACGGAGAGGGCGGATCCGATCATGGCCCCGAGCCAGTAGGTTCCGTTCACGGCAATGTCGACCCGGCCCCGGTAATACGAGGGGATGAGTTCGTCGATCGCCGAATTGATGGCGCTGTACTCGCCGCCGATGCCGGCACCGGCCAGAAACCGGAAGAGGAGGAGAAACCAGAGCGTGGGGGAGAGACCGGCCACGCCGCTCGCCACAAGATAGAGCCCGAGGGTCCACATGAACATGCGGCGGCGCCCGAGGCGATCGGTAATCCGCCCGAAGACGAGCGCCCCCGCCACCTCGCCCAGAAGATACACCGTGCCGACAAAGCCGGCCTGGGCCGCGCTCAGCCCGAGCGCCCCGTGCTGCTGCAGGACGGGGCTCACACTGGACACGATCTGAATTTCGAGGCCGTCCAGAATCCACGACACCCCGAGGCCGATAATCACGAGCCAGTGAAACCGGGTCCACGGCAGCCGGTCCATCCGGGCAGGCACCAGACTGACGGTGGCCGCGTCCTGATCTGGCATCGCGTCTCCCCCCTTTTCAATAGTTCGTGGCCGCACCGCATGTTCCGGCGCAGGCACGACAAGAGGGAGACAGTGGGAGGATAGACCGGAGACGGCGGCGGAAAACCCGGACGGCGACCCGTTGGTTCACGCGCCAGCACGCCCGGGCCGTCCCCGGCTGTGGCGGTTCTTATGCGCGGGCGACGATTAGCGCCCGTCGGCTGGCGAGCGTGACGGAGGGGCGGGGACCCGGGCGCCTGGTCCGAAACCGTAAAGGGACTCCGCGGCGGGGGAGCTCCGCGACGCGGTTGTCGGGCCGAGCGTCGTCGGGGTCCGCGATAGGACCGCAATCAATCCTGGCCCGCAGCCACAGGCCGACGGAGGCACAAAGGGGCGTCAGGAGCGCGAAAAGAGCCGCAGGAGCAGGTTCAAGACCACGGTCAGGATC
Organism: Bacillota bacterium; assembly: GCA_021797815.1. Classification (GTDB taxonomy): domain Bacteria; phylum Bacillota; class Sulfobacillia; order Sulfobacillales; family JAIMBI01; genus JAKATP01. The sequence goes on along the minus strand of JAJZYZ010000065.1, from coordinate 289 downwards.
AGGCTTCCGACGATGGAGGCTCCGAGCGGGAACAAGATGCGTGTGGAGCCGCGGCCAAAGCGCAGGGTACCCGGCAGATGGCCGAGTCCGATGCGCTGGAGTCCGACCATCAGGAGCCCCGCCACGACTAGCGCCACGCCCAGCAGAATCAAGACCCGTCCCACGTGACCTCCGCAAGTTTTCGGCTTCTAGCCGCGATTATCGCGGACCGTCCCGCGGACGGCAACGGGGCCGTCTGGAGAAGAATTCGGTACCGCCTACGGTATAATTACTCGCGTAAGAATGGGGG
>JAJZYZ010000014.1 GCA_021797815.1 Bacillota bacterium | reverse complement strand
CGTGGACGACCCGGGGCCGGCGGCGGGCGCGCTGTATCCCGGCGACGAGGTGGTGGCCCTGGACGGGCTTCGCATCACGACCCCGGAGGATCTGACGGCGCGGGTCCGGGCGGACTACGCGCCGGGGACGCCCGTCACGGTGCAGCTGTTCCGGCGGGGGCGGCTTGAGACGGCGTCTGTCACCGTGGGTACGGCGCCGCCCGACACCTACCGGATCCGGCGGGATGACGCGGCGACGCCGGCCGAGCGCGCCCTCTACACGGACTGGCTGCACGCCTCGTGGCCAGAGAGCCCGTGAGTCATCCTAGCCCTGGCCGCTGCTTGCAAGGCGCGCGGCCAGGGCTTCGGCAAGACTCTTCGGGTCAGTGGCAGTGGTATCAAGCTCGAGGTCGTAGTGCATCCCCCGGTGCACAAGCGTCGCCTGAATTCTCGCCATGCCAGGCACGCGATCGCCCCGCGCGCGTTCGCGCCGCTCGGCTTCAGCCGGGTCGCATCGAACCCCGAGCCATAGAATGGACGCGCCCGCGAGCGCCTCGCGCCAGCGGTCTGCACCCGCAGGGCCGGACAGGAACACCTCGTCAATCAGGACGCGAGCGCCCGCCCGCACCATCTCGGCCACGCCCCGTCTGAAAAACTCCTCGGCCCTCCGAAACTCCTCCACCTCGAGACTTACCGTCCCATTGGCCCCGATCAGGGATTCTGCCACCCGCGGCGCCACCATGTCGAAAACCGTGTCCACGCCCACCCTGAGCCAGGTCTCCTGCCGGAGGTTCTGAAACGCACGGCAAAGACTGCTTTTCCCCGAGCTGGAGCCACCGTTCAGCACCACGACCTGAAACGCCGTGTCCGCGCCCATCACACCACCCTCCGCACTTCTGGACATCCTCCGCACCGGGAGGCCGCCACAACTTCGGGAGTCGCCCCGAGGAAAACCTTTTATTGCGGGCCTTCTCCAGGAGGAGCCGCGGCTGTCATGCAGAATATGATCTGTCAATAACCTTCTACGATCGCGTTTAGTTATCGGTCAACAACGCCCAAGTCATAAATGACCCCGTAGACGCGAATCGGATGATGAGTGGATTTGGACCGTTCATCGGTACTCGGTGGCCTTCTCGAGACCGGTAAGGAGGATTCAATGGCTCCTCATGTCGCGCTTGCTACGGCCGGCGACATCATCCGCCTGGGGCTAATCCTGCTCCTGGTGGCGGTGGTGGGGCTCGGCCCGCTCGTCATCGCCTACCGCCGTCGGATGTCGTCCCCCGATATGGAGAAGCCCTACCGCGACCATCATGATGCGGGTGCGCTTGAGCGCCTGGAGCGTCGACACGGCCACGTGCTCCGCGAGACCGTGCGTGCCGTCGAGGTTGAGCCGCTGGACGCTCCGCCGGGTACGGCCCCGGTCGCTCCCGTATAGAACAACACGCCGTCGCGACCGTCACCGTGCCGTGGCGCCGATACCTGCGCTCATGGACCACAATAAGGCGTGGCGCATTGTTATGGCCGTCGCGGTCCATACCTGGCCCCCGTTGTCGGTGACGTACAACGTACCCGTAGCCGAGACCATGAAACCAAAGAGCCGGCTCGCAAACCCCAGTTGGTTGATGAGTGTCGGCGCCGGATAGCGGCGGAACCGACCGTCGGGGTGGACGACCCAGACGGTCGGCGTCATGCGGGGTCCCCCAAATCCCACGAGCCAGAGATTGCCATCGGGATTGAGCGCGGCGGGTCCCGGCGAAGCCGTCTTGCCAAGCGTCCCGGTCCGCCATACCCGGCCCTGGTCCGACGACCACTCCCACTGATTCCCGGACGTCCCGGCCACGTCACGACCAAGTGCCGTCAGACCGAAAAGGTTGTGGAGGGGGCTTGGAAGCGCCTGCCAGCTCCGGCCCGCGTCCCGGGTGCCATACAGGGTCGGGGCGGCGGGACCCTTTTCCACTGCCGTAACAGCGTAGCCGTCAGACGGCGAGATGAAGACGGCCGCAGCGACCCCCGGACCGTCCCTGCCGGGACCGGACATGGCCGTCAGGGTCGAACTTGAGATGTTCGCCAGACGGGCGCCCGCGGTCACCACGACGCCGGACCGGGGTGTGAACCAGGCGATGGGAAAGTCCGGACCCAAGTTTCGAAGGAAAACCCACGACCGGCCCCCGTCCTCGGTCTTCACCAGCACCTCGCCGAGGCCCGTGTTCACGGCCGCGTATCCGACGGTGGGCGATAAGAATGTCGCCCAGTCCACCGGAAGCGTGCCCGAGCCGGCTAGAGTCCAACTGGCTCCCGCGTCTGTTGACTCCCACAGCGGTCCGTTTCGGGTGGCGGCGTAGATAACCGAGGACGAAACGGCGAAGGCGCCGGCCAGCTGACCCTTGAGGACGGGCACGAAACTCTTGCCTCCGTCAGTACTCCGATACAGGGCCAGATATCCAGGGCCGTTGGCCCCTGCGGCCACCTCGCCCGCAAGTGCGTACGCGGTGCCGCCCGGGGTGAGGAAGACACGGCTTAGATTAGAGGCGGTGTGCGTCGCAGACTCGACCTGACGCCACTGAGCGCCTCCGTCGGCACTGGCGTAGACCACCTGGCCGGCCGTGTCGCCGGATACGCCGGGGATGGGCGGGGACCCGCCCACGGCCAGTCCGAAAAGCCCCTGAACCGCTACATCGGCGAGAGGCTCCGGCGCCTTCAGGACGACCCGGAAAGAGCCGGGGCGGCCCTGCAGGATTTCACCGGCAGCCCCGACCGCACCCGCAATCACGAGTGTGCCGCCGGGCCCCTCCGCAAGCCCGGTGGCCGTAAAGTTGGCCGGCAGGCCGGGCACGGTCGCCCAGTGTATGCCGCCCTGACTCATGAGTACAGCACCCTCACCTGGCAAGACTGTCACCTGCCCGGGTGAGTTAACGGCATAGAACGTGCCCCCGTACCGAACCACCCGCTGACCCTCGCCGGGAGCCCCGAGTCCCGTGGCCTGCAGGCTCCATGTTTGGCCCCCGTTGGTTGTTCGATACGCTCTGAAGGACGTGCCCGCATTGGTCATGTCCTGGACGTACACCATGCCGTCGGCCGCCGTGGTGAACACGGCCCGGCCAGCCAGAATGGTCGGCGGAAAAGAGAAATCCGTCCACGAGCCGGCGTGTCCTACCCTTACCCGGTTGCCTTCGGTCTCCACGACGCCGCCGTCCGGCACGCCTCCCAGAAGCGCGCTGGTGTCTTGAGGGTGCGCGGGTCCCGTCCATTGCATGCGGGCCAGGGTGGGGCCGTTCAGAGATGCTTGCGCTGCCGGGGAGGCGGAGGCCGCCCGTGAGCGCTGGTGGTGAGGGGTGGCGGCGGGCATGCCGCAGCCGGTCGCGAGTCCTAATAAGATAAGGAGACCGGATGCCTTGGCCGGAACTCCGTTCACGAAAACCTCCCGAGTCATGTTGGCCGGGGTCGTAGTTCTTTGAGGGAACCACCTCCCACAACGTTCGGCAAGAAGAAACGAGCGCCGCCTTCATCGCCGCCGTCTTCTTAATGAGGCGGCCTCCAACTGCCGCTCTTCGCATGACTGCGCCGCATGCGGCCCCATCGGACCCGCCGGCGGTCTGCGTGCAGCATGACCGCCACCGTAACGCCGTCATGGTCGTGCTCCCATTAAGATACCAAGCCTCTTTCGGTATCGACGGGATCTTTTCGACCGCGAGTCCGAAGCAGGTGCCCACGATTTCTGAGAGGCGACCGGAGCGGCGGGGACGAGCGGATGATGTACCAATTGCCACACGAGTTGCAGGCGACAGTCTCCGGCCAAAGTTTAAACTTCATGTCGGTATGGAAACATAATGGGTTTCACGTGCTACCCTGAAGCGGACTGTTCCGGGGAGGGAGCGTGCGGCATGGTGGACTCGGATAAGGCGCCCCTGCCTAAATTTCCTGGCCGGTCCTCTCGCCGTCGCTGGCTGTTCGGGGCGGCGCTCCTTGTGGGTCTCCTGACAACCGGGTGTGGTCCGCAGTATGTTTTGCTGAGACCGGCGGGGCCGGTCGCCACCAAGGAGCTTCACCTGTTCGAGCTGGCCGGAATCGCCATGGGCATCGTCATCGTATCGGTGTTCGTGCTCTACGCCATCGCCATCATTCGCTTCCGGGACCGCCCCGGCAACCGGGCGCCGTACATGCCGAACTGGCATGGCCACCGATTGCTGGAGCCGTTGTGGTTCATCGTGCCTGCCATTCTCCTGACGATCATCGCGATCCCGACGGTAGGCGTCACCTACCAGCTGGCACATCTACCTAAAACGCGCGACCCGGTCGTCATCGACGTCACCTCCCTGCAGTGGAAGTGGCTGTTTGAGTATCCGGGCCAACATATCGCGACGGTCAACTATCTCGTCATTCCTACCGGTAAGCCGGTGCTTTTCGAGTTGACCGCCGACTCGCCCATGAACACCTTTTGGGTCCCGCAGCTGGGCGGCATGGAGTACACCATGCCCGGACGCGTCCTGCCGCTCTGGCTCGAGGCCAGTCATCCCGGTTTGTTCTGGGGCCACAGCGGAAACTTCTCCGGCACCGGATTTGCCGCCATGTTCTTTCACGTGAAGGCCGTGTCGCCGGCCAAGTTCGCGGCCTGGGCCCGAAGACTGCACCGAACCGCGGCGCCGATGACGCTCGGGGACTATCACCGGCTCTTAACGTTCAACGTAGTGGGGGAGAGTTCTTACGGAGCATACCCAGCCTCCACTTTCCCCAGCACCAAGACGGGGTTCGTCCTTCGGGGCGGTATGTACACGCCCATGCACAACGATCCCCGCAAGGGTTGACTCTCTGCGACCCTGATTTCGCTTGCGCAGGTTGAGTGACGGGAGGAATTAAACGTGGCGTTGCCCGGCTGGATGCTCTATCTCATCCACACCCTGTTCCCGGCCAATACCCGTCGGCCAACGGAGCTCGGTGCCGATGTGCTCATCATCGCGACCGGCGCCATCCTGTTCTACATTCTCATCATCAAAGGACGCTGGCGCCACGTCTGGACCGAGTGGATCACGACCGTCGACCACAAGAAGATTGCGGTCCTCTATCTAATTGGCGCGCTGGCCATGCTGTTTCGGGCCGGGGTCGATGCCCTCATGCTGCGAACCCAGCTGGCCCTGCCGCATCAGGGCCTCCTGTCGGCGCTTGAGTACGACCAGCTCTTTACCACCCACGGCACCATCATGATCTTCTTCATGGCCATGCCGTTCATCTTCGCTCTGTTCAACGCGGTCATCCCGCTCCAGATCGGCTCGCGCGACGTCGCGTTCCCCCGGCTCAATGCCATGAGCTTCTGGCTTTTTGCATTCGGCGCGCTCCTGCTTAATATGTCCTTCGTCGTGGGTGGTTCGCCAAGCGCCGGTTGGACGGCCTACCCCCCGCTCAGCGAAAATGTCTTCCTGCCCGGAGTGGGTCAGAACTACTACTTGATGTCGCTGCTGATTGCCGGCATCGGCACGACCATGACCGGAATCAACTTTGTCGTCACCATCCTTCGCATGCGCGCGCCCGGGATGACGCTCATGAAGCTTCCGCTATTTGCCTGGTCGGCGCTCATGACCTCGGCGCTTATCATCTTCGCCTTTCCACCGCTGACGGTGGCCCTTTCGATGACGCTCATCGACCGCCTTTTCCAGTCGTCATTCTTTACGCTCGGCCACGGCGGCATGCCCATGATGTACGTGAACCTGTTCTGGCTGTTCGGCCATCCCGAGGTCTACATCGTCGTGCTGCCAGCCTTCGGCATCTTCTCCGAGGTGGTCGCTACCTTCTCGTCCAAACGTTTGTTCGGGTACGAAGTCATGGTGGCCTCACTGGTTTCCATCATGTTCCTTGCGTACGGAACCTGGGTGCACCACTTCTTCACCATGGGCGCAGGCCCGGCCGTCAACGCGTTTTTCGGCCTGTCGACCATGCTCATTGCCATTCCTACCGGCGTGAAGATCTTCAACTGGATCTTCACTATGTGGGGCGGCCGCATCCGAATGACCGTGGCCATGCTGTACCAGATGGCGTTTATCCCCACGTTCGTGATCGGTGGCGCCACCGGCATCATCCTGGCCACGGTGCCGGTGGACTATCAGTTCCACAACACGTACTTTCTGGTGGCCCACTTCCACAACGTCCTTATCGGGGGAACTTTGTTCGGGCTGCTGTCCGGGATGTACTACTGGTGGCCCAAGATGTTCGGGATGAAGCTTGACGAACATCAGGGCAAGTGGGCTTTCTGGCTTTTCTTCCTCGGCTTCTGGGTGACATTTTTCCCGCAGTATCTGTTGGGCCTCGAGGGGATGCAGCGCCGGATGAACACGTATCCGTTCGGGCTCGGCTGGCACATGTTGAATGTCATTTCCACCATCGGAGCCTTCGGCATGGGGGCCGCGTTCCTGGTCCTGGTCTACAACGTGGTGTGGAGCCTCCGACACGGAGAGCGGGATGTTACGGGTGATGCCTGGGACGGCCGCACGCTCGAGTGGGCCATCCCCTCGCCCGCGCCGGAGTACAACTTCGCGCGTATTCCCGTTGTCAACGACCGCGACCCCTGGTGGGCCATGAAAGAGTCCGGCGCGACACTCGCCAACAGCCTCTCGGCCTCGGACATCCATGCCATCGAATTGCCGAAGAGTACGCCGGTGCCCTTCTTGCTCGGTGCGTCATTCTTCCTGTTCGGGTTCGGCATGGTGTTCTCGTGGTGGTATGTCGCCATTCTGGGCCTCTTGTGCGTGATTGGTACGCTCATCTACTCCGGCTTCAACTATGAAGAACACGCCATGCTCAGCGCAGACGCGATTCGCGGCACGGAGGCTTCGCTCGGGAGGTTGCAGGCATGAGTCTTCCACTGGCAGAAGAGGAGACGGGGCTCGCCCCAGGGCTTCCCCTCGAACTCGCAGACGACCGCGAGAGCATCAAGATCACTGGCTTCTGGATGTTTCTGGTCACCGACGTGCTCATCTTCGCCAGCCTCTTTGCCTCGTACGCCGTGTATCGCTCGCGGGTGGCCCTGGCGCCGGGACCGGCCCAGGTGTTTCATTACGGTCCGGTGCTCCTGGAGACCCTCCTGCTCCTGACCTCAAGTTTCACGGTGGGACTTGCCATCTGGGCGATGCGGACCGGACGGACGCGGATGCTGTTCTTCTGGCTCGCGGCGACCCTCGTCCTGGGTGCCGGATTCGTGACAAGCGAGATCCACGACTTCACGTCGATGGTGGGCCAGGGTCTCACCTGGCACCAGAGCGCGTTCCTGTCCGCTTTCTATGTGCTGGTGGGCACCCATGGAGCCCATGTGACTTTCGGCATCGTGTGGGCGGTGACGCTCCTCTTCCAGGTGGCCCGACGGGGCATCACCCCGGTCACGGCGCGCAAGCTGTACACGTTCTCACTGTACTGGCACTTTCTAGACATTGTCTGGGTGTTCATCTTCACGTTTGTATACCTCGGCGGCAAGATCGGCTGATAGGCTGCGAGAGGGGAGACTGATATGGCGGAACCGCGGACGGCGCCCGAAGAGAGCGCCCGGGAGGAAGGCCTCGCGTTTCTCGAGCCGCGTGTCCACGCGGAAGGTTTTCCCGTCGCCCAGGTATTCGGCTACGCGGGCTCCATCATCCTTACTTTCGGCTCGTTCTTTCTGGTCACCCGTCACCTCATGCCGCCGGTCGTGCTCCTCGCGGTCATCCTGACGCTGGCCGTCGGCCAGGCCGCCCTGCAGCTCGGTGTTTTCATGCATATCCGTGAGAGCCGCGGCCCCGCCTGGCAGATCGTTCCGCTCGGGCTGGCCTTCTTCATCGCGCTCGGACTGATCGGCATGTCGGTCTGGATCATGATGTTCAAGGCTGGCGTGTCCTAACCCCTCGTCGGTGCGGTCGGCGGAAGAAGGCCCCTTCACGGCGGACGGCGATAATCTATCCCACCGATCGAGCGTGACCCGACAGCGGATGGCATACCGGCATCAAGACCACTGAACCCGTTCCGTCGCACCGGTGCCCGCGTCGTCTTGCGCGGGCATACCGGTAGCATTTAGAGGAAGCCTGAGGACCGCCGGTAAGGTGGCCCAGGGGGGTGGCGCCCTGAGTAGTCAAGCGGAGCCCCGGATGCCGACCGCCCTCTACATCGGGACCGCGGTGGCGGCCGTGTGGGATGCTGTTGCCTTCAACCATCTCTTTCACATCCACGCCCAGATTCCGTGGGTTATCTGGTGGCCGTGGGCCTGGTTGTTCCTTGCGACCGTCCTGGTGGGCCTGCGCAATCGGCGCGGCGGTTCAAGAGCGCTATGGGCCTGTGCTGTTCTGGGCTTCGGGATCCTGGCGGTCGGCTTTTACTCGGACGCTACGTCGCTGAGCTTCTTTACGGCGCTCGGCCTGGTGGCGTACACCAGCCGGGGGCGTCCCTGGTGGATCCCCCTGGCGGCGCTCGCGACGCTCCATGCGCTGGCCCAATGGGCCATGGGCTCCTTATGGTGGCATGCGTCACCGGCCATCGCACTGGTAACCGTCTGGGTATCCGGAATCGGCATCATCGTCAGCACCCGCGGGTCGGGCTTTCGCTCCGCCGAAAAGGGTTCCCGGCCGCCATCGGCCTCAGCCGGGCCGACCCGTAACGGGAAACCGCGGACCGAGACCGCCCGCCGGGGAACCCCGTGATCCCGGACGTCGCGTTACGGTGAACGACCAGCGCGGTCCCCGGCGGGGACCACCGGCCACAGGTTTGGGCGCTCCGAAACCCGTAGGAGTCGTCCACGAGCCACTAATCACCAGGTCTCCAGGAAGGTTGGCGGGGTGGTTGGGGGGAGCGGGCTCTTGCTGATGGGCGTGGGACATTGGATCCCCCGGCTGTACGAGGTCACTATCAGGTCATCCGATTCACCCGGTCGAATGTCGGCCACCCGTTTTGCGTGGTGCTGCTCCGCCAGATCGCCGCTTGCAAGTCCCAAGATAACTCCGCAATCCAAGCCGGGTGCTTGGAGGCTCGCTTCCTCGCTCGTGACATATAGATGGGTTGTAGTGATGGTCGGCTTAGGTCTCTGTTTGTACGGGACGTGGAGAAGTTGGCGAACGCCGACCGGTCGGATGGCAACCAGGTGAGCGCCCGCGTCCTATAGAAGCTCAAGGAACCTCTTTCATCGCTTGACATACCGCCTCCCCATGGCTGGGGCCAAGCGGCTGATGCGCGGCCAAGACGTCGGCGTCCAGGGTGAGCCGGCCGGCCAGCATGGCAGCCGGCGGTCAAAGACGCCGGCCCGGAGCCCCACCTGGAGTCGGCGGACGGCACGGGGACGCTCGTAAGGGCCATCCCTCCCACCAACGGAGCGTCCTCCGGGCCTCTCCAGCTATTAGGGGCTTCGCGGAGGTTTTCCGTTCCACGAAGACATACCGCCTCGTAAAGGGCGGAATGGCAACGATGGCGGCCACCGGAGTGTCGGTCGGGGAAGATCGGGTTGGCGATGGCCATTCCCGCACCGTTGAACGTACGAAGCCTGTGGTGAGGACGCTTGTCTTGCGCTCCGCGCATCGCACGCGACGCGGGACTCGTGAACAGGTTCGGAAGGCCTGACCGGGATCGCCCACAATCCACATCGAAGGCGGCATCCGCCTTCCCGCCGGGCGAGTCAGGCGTCGCGGCGGCGAACAGCTGGTCATGCCGCGTCCGCAGCCGTTCCGCGGCGCTTTCCATCTCGCCGAAGAGTCAGGCGAGTCCGCCAGCCTGGCTCTGTGAGGTCATCGTCTCGTTGGACCGCTTCAAGGGGCCGCACTGACGACGGGTCGGGTCCACTATCGGATGTACGCCCCGAGCCCGCTGCTATCCTGGGTGGCTGGGAGCCGTCGCCTCGGGGAGTCTCCCAGCTCGCGACAGCCTGCGTCGATTTGCTGCCTCGCTTTCGCGATGGCCGCCATCTCGGGCCGTCGATCTGCTGCGGCGCGCGTGGACGCAGACGCTCTGAACGCGTTTCGATTGCCCCCTCCCCCATCCGTCAACCCACGACACCCGCACGACCACAAACAATCGATCGGTCTGCCGTGAGACGACGGGGATTACGCCGCATCGTACGCGTGGAATGAGAGAGGGACACCCATCGCGGGATGGTCGAACCCGACGCGTCGGGACGGCGCAGGTCCCTTCTTCGGGGAGGGATCCTGCCGGCGGAGGGTTTGACTTAAGTCCAGCGACGGCAGCGGGAAGCTTCGAACCGCGCCGTCAGGGGTTTTGAAAGACGGCCGCCAGAATCTCCTCGTGCGCGGAAAAGGCGAGGAGCGGGAGCTCATCGAGCAGAAACACCTGCACGTCCAGCACCTCTTCGGGGGAGTCGGTCACGAGTCGGTCGAGCTCCGTCAACGGTTCCATGCGGTAGGCGATGATCACGGTGTTGTCCCGCAGACCTCCCATCACCGCCACCAGACGGGGCTCACGGCCCCCGACTCCGGTCTCCTCTTGCAGCTCGCGGACTGCCGCATCGTCCGGCGCTTCATGGGGATTCAGGTACCCTCCGGGAAGGGCCCACAGCCCACGGCCCGGGTCCTGCGCACGCCTCACCAGAAGCACGCCCGCCCCGACCGGCTGCACGGCCAGCGCCACCGGCACGGGGTTTGACCACACGACAAATCCACAGGCGCGGCACCGGACCCGCCCCTGCCCGGCATCTTCCCAGGGATCGGGCCGCCCGCACCCGGCGCAGTGCCGCGGCTTCACCAGGGCCGCGGCGCTGAGGTCGCGTGGATCACGCAGCCCGGCTATTGCCCGGCTCCCTGTTCGCAGGGACTTTCCGTCATGCGGCGGTACAACGCCAGAAACCTGTCGATCTCGCGCGTGAGTGTGAAGTGGCGGAGCACGTGTGCACGGGCCCGGTTCGAAAGCCGTTCCGCCGCGTCCGCCTGGGTCAGCAGCTCCGTGGCGGAATCGACAAATTCGGTGGGCGTGCGAAACAGCCGACCGGCGCCCGCGCCATGAAGGAGCGCCCGATTCCCGGGGATGTCCCGCGCCAGCACCGGCCGACCGCATGCCAGTGCCTCCAGCAGCGCATTGGAGAGACCTTCGGTGTAGGACGTATTGATAACGAGGTCCGCCGCTCGATACCACGCCGGCATTTCACGAAGCTCCACGGTGCCGTACCAATGCGTCGCGGGCGAATCCATGACACGCTTTTCCACCTTGCCCCAGTAATCCGGGTCCCGGGCGGGGCTTACGATGGCGAGATGAACGGGCAGGAGCCGGTTTAAGGCATCCACCAGGTCGATGGCATCGAGGGTGCCTTTCTCCTGTCGTCCGGCCCCGGGAAGGAGCAGCGTGGGCCGCGGCAGGTCCACCCGAGGGCCGGCGGGAGAAAACCGTTCGGTGTCGACACCGGGCGGCACCAGCACGATGTCGTCGGCGGGCAGACCGAGCTTGTGGCTTACCTGCACGATGGCGTCGCGGCCCAGCACGGTGTGGCCCGCCGCCATCCGCAAGAGATCCCGGTCAGCGTCAGCAAAAGGTTCCGGGTGCCACAGGTCCGTCCCGGTCCAGGTCACGAGTACTGACGCGGGATTGAGGCCTGCCCGCAGAAGCGGCACACCGACCGAGCGGGCATTCAGAGCGTGCACGACGTCAGCCGCCTCCGGACGGGCGTCCTTCAGGTACGAGAAGTGCACGTCATGCCCGCGCGCCAGAAGCCCCGCTTCGAGCCTGAGCGCCGTCGTCCAGTTGCCGCCCGCTACGGGCGTCCCGTCGGGCACGATGATTGCGATGCGCAGCCCACTCACTCCTCACTCAGTCAAAAAATCGTGGCGCCTTCGCCTCAGCGATGAGCGGTCATGCCGCCCGCTACCCGGAGCCCTGGCCGGTCCTCTTCGCGAAGCGCCGTGCGCTCGGCGATAAAGCGGCGAAACTCCATACTGAGCGGGTCCCGCAGCAGATGAGCCGGATCGCTCACCAGAAAAAGCGTGCGCTCAAGATTCAAACCACGGACGTCACACGCCACGATAGTCGGGTCTTGCGGGCTCAGGATCGCCTCGGACACGAATGCGACGCCCATCCCAGCGCGGACGGCAGACAGCTGCGCCTCTGCCGAATCGGCCACCAGCACCGGCTCCGACGGCAGTTCCCAACCGCGTTCTACGAAGCGGCGGCGGACAATTTCCCAGGTGGCCGAGTCTTCATCGCGGGCGATGAAGGCCGCCACCCCAAGCCAGGCCGGATCCACATCGGCTCCCTGCGGTGCGCTCGCCTTCGGCAAGATAAGCCGAATGCGATCTCGAGCCACCGGCAGCACATCAAGACAGCAGTCTTCGGGGGTCCCCCCCACAAATCCGACGCCGACATGATGCGCGAGGACAGAGCGCTCCACGGCGTGTGATCCCGCCAGGGAAAGCCGGACCCTCACTCCCGGATGGCTGCGGCCAAACTCCGAGAGCCACACGCCCAGCGGTCCCATCGTCGGCGCCGAACTGGCACCGATGCGAAGCTCCCCCCGCTGGTCGGCAGGGTTCTCAGTCTCGACTCTCAATGCCTCGAAGCGGTCGAGCGTGACCTCGGCAAACTGCAAGAGACGCTGACCGCGCGCCGTCGGCCGGACCGGACTGGTGCTCCGGTCCAGAAGCGAGGCGCCCATGGCGCGCTCGAGCCGCTGCAGATGGCGGCTGGCCGTCGACTGCGTCATGCCGAACAGGCGGGCGGCCCGCGTAATGCTCTGACAGCGAACGACGGCCCGAAAGAGGGCCAAGTCTTCGAGATCCATGCGAGTTCCTCCGAGGTGGTGGCCGCTATTCGGGCCAGGGAGCCTTATCTTCCAGACGGACCCCGTCCTGGCCTGTCAGGGAATGACGGTTCGCCTGCACCACGATAAACTCCAGATCCGTGTCACCGTTGTTGCGCCACGCACGCCGGGCCTCCGGCTCCACGCGGACCAGGGTTCCCGCCTCCACCGGGATGACGGTGCCGTCAATCAGAAACTGTCCATGTCCCTGCAAGAAGAGATAGAGCTCTTCATGCTCCCGATGCTGGTGCATGAACGGAGATCCCGTGCCCGGCGCAATCCGATTCAAGGACACCTCCATGCTGGAAAACCCCATCGGCTGACCGATGAACAGCTTGGCGTCCAGCTCGGCCAGAGGGCCGGCCTCCCCCACCGTGTAGTGGGCGCCGCTTCGCACATCGCGTACACTCGCCACCGCGTCCCCTCCTCGGCACTGACCTCTATAACTATCTAATCCCATGCTACTATGGTTTTCATAGGATTCAAGCGCCGTCTGACGATAGAGGAGGAACCTGCCGTGCGGGCGATACAGGTGGAGCAGTTCGGGGGTCCGGAGGTTCTGACCGTCCGGGAGGCCGCCGACCCTAGACCCGGCGCCGGTGAAGTCTTGGTGCGCATTCATGCCGCGGGAGTAAATCCCGTGGAGACATATATCCGCGCGGGCCAGTATGCCTCCCTGCCAGACCTGCCCTATACGCCCGGCAGTGATGGGGCCGGCGAGGTGCAGGCGGTGGGAACCGGCGTCACCGGTATTGAGGTTGGCGATCGGGTGTGGGTACAGGGCACCGCGACTTACGCCGAGCTGGCGCTGGCAGAACCAAGGCGCGTACACCCTCTTCCGGAAGGGGTATCTTACGAGGCGGGCGCGGCCCTCGGCGTTCCCTACGTAACCGCGTATCGCGCCCTCTTCATCGCGGGCCGCCTCGTCCCCGGGGCCTATGTACTCGTCCATGGGGGAAGCGGCGGCGTGGGCATCGCAACCCTTCAGCTAGCCGTCATGGCGGGGCTCAGGACCGTCGGCACGGCCAGCACCGAGGCAGGAAGGGCCCTCGTGCGGGAGCAGGGCGCAGCTGCCGCCGACCACCACGCGTACGAAGACCTCATGGCCTTCACAGGCGGGCATGGTTTTGATGGGATCATTGAGATGGCCGCCCATGAGTCACTGGGGCGGGTGCTCCCCCTGGCCGCGGCAGGCGGGCGGGTCGTCGTGGTCGGGTCGCGCGGGACGGTCGAGATTACGCCCCGCGACCTCATGGGCCGCGAGGCGTCTCTGGTGGGAGTGATGGCAGGACGGACCACCACCGAGGAGACGGCCCGCATCGCCCGGGCGCTTTACGATGGCCTGAAGACAGGTGCCCTGCATCCCCATGTGGGCCGGCGCTTTTCCTTCGGAGACGCTCCGGCCGCGCACCGGGCCGTTATGGAGCCCGGTGCACGCGGCAAGATCGTCCTCCTGCCAGAAGCCTGAGCACCGGCTTTAGAGAATGTTCGACACGCCGGTCAGCACCTCAACGAACCGCGGACCCCGGCGTGTCCTGAGCGTGAGCGGCGAGACCTCGACGGCGTTCACAAGCACCGGCGCGGTCTCACCGTCCTGTTCCATCCCGTAGCCGACAAACGCATGAAGCGCGTAGGGCACGCCGTCCACCGAGCCGAGATGCATGAGAACATGGCCCGGCATGTGCAGCAGATCGCCCGGACGGGCCTCCTCGAGTTCCCCTAAGCGCCGCCGAATGTCATCAGCCGGGGTCCAGCGGATCCGGTGGGGCAGAAAAAGGCTTTGCACCCGGGAGTTGCGGGGAATCTGCACCCCCATCGTGCGGTACGCGTCCATCACGAGGCTGGAGCAGTCGTGGTGGCCGAGACGGTCGCCCCAGTCGTACCGGTCGCCCAGCTGGCTGAAGGCCGTCCGCAGGAGTGAGGCTCGCTCACAGGCGAGGAACCCCTGGCGTGCGCGCCCATCATCCTTTATAAGCGCGGGCCGCAGTTCAAGCCATCCGTCGCGTTGGCGAACTGGACACAACACCCCGATGTGACCCATGCGGTGCTGCCCGCCAACATTGGACTCGCCGCTTGGAGGAAGCCAGGCGCCGAATTCCAGGGACCGGTGTGCCACCTCCGGGTGGTACGGCTCCGCCTCAGTGACCACACCCGCGCCGACAATGACCACCGGGTCCACGGGTCTTCGCAGGCTTTCCCATATGTCCCGCGCCGCACGCGCCACACCGGCCGCCGGCATCCAGCCCGCAGCGATTGACGAAGCGGCGAACAGCCAGCCATCGTCCGTGGCGGCCAGGATCCGCACGGGATCGCACGTGTGGACCCGGGTCACCTGCCAGCGATCAAACTCCCGGTCGTGTGGGTCACGGAAGGCGGGCTCCTCTGTAGGCCAGGTCCGAAGGCTCACGCGCCCCACCGTCACTCCCAGGTCACCCGGGATCACGCGCGTTCGCTGGAGCCGACGGACTAGCCCTTGCCACGCATCTGCATCCCAGGGTCGGCCGTCGGCCCGGAAGCCCGGCGGCGGCTCCTGGGGCACGGTTGTCGGTTCCGGCAGTGACGCCACCTGGTCCAAATCGAGGAGTCCGCTCCGGACCAGGGACGCGGCCACCGCCCGATCCTGAGGGCCCTCCCTCGCCCGGTCGCGCGCCACCCAGTATTCGGCCGTCCGCATCGGTGGGATTACGCCCGGAACCCCCTGCCGTTCGTCCGTGTAAGGGTCCGCCAAATAAACCTCGCCTCCTCCACGCCTCTTCGCGAAAACATCCGGAGCCATCCTGCCTGGCCGTGAACGACATGATATCGCCACCGCCGCCGGGAGACGGTGACGTCCTCACCACCGGCAGGAAGCAAAGGGGGATCCCACCGGTCCGCCAAGCCGCTACCGGGAGAGATGGGGGCACGGCTGACCAGTGGAACCGGTACTGACGTCTTTCGCCCAGGCGATAACGATCACGATGATGAACCCCGTTTCTCGCGACGTCCGGCCCATCCCGCAACCGGCTCCAGCGGCCGGCGTCCGGCTGCCCTCTCCGTCCTGTAGACTGTCCGTGACAGGAGGCGTTCGGACATGCACGAGCCGCTTTTGGAGGCAGCACTCGATGTGCTGGATATGACACCTCGTGCCATGGGCCGGACCTCCGGCGGATCCTCGCTTCCGGTGGTTCGCGTTGATGACGAAGACGGCTGCGTGTACGCGCTCCGCTACGGCCCCCCCGCCGCCGCCGCGGTTCTTGACCGGGAATCTCGCAATCTCAAGGCGGCGGCCAGAGCCAAGGTTCCCTGCCCACGGGTCCTCCGGCGCGCCGACTCCAACATCGTGTCGGTTCTCCTCACGACCTGGGAGGCGGGGACTGTCCTGGCCGAAGCGTTCGGGGATCCTTCCGGAAGTGCGGCCGCTCTCGCCCGTCAGGCCGGCGCCGCCCAGGCGGCCCTGCACCGCACGGGGCGACTGGCCCTCGGCCCCGAGCTTGACGCCGGCTGGGCACGACCCCATTCGGCCGCCGAAGAGGAGGCGCTTTCGGGCTGTGACGATGACGGCCCGCCCACCCTGCTGCACCTCGACTTCCATCCATTGAACCTGCTCACCGATGGGGACAGGATTTCGTGCGTGTTGGACTGGGTAAACGCCGGGGTGGGCGACCACCGGCGTGACGTGGCCCGCACGGTGTCAATCCTGTGGCTCGACGCCGCGCCCAAAGACTCCCCGCTTCGCCCGGCGATATGCCGGCTCCTGGACGAGTGGCTCGAGGGGTATCTAGAGGCGGGTGGAGAGCTTCCGGCCATGCGGCCCTATATGGTGTGGGCGGGGCTCGCGACGATGCGGGATCTGGCCGGAAAGAGGACCCGGGCTCAGCTCGCCGGCATGAAGGAAGAAGTGTCTTTGTGGGCGGACGGCGGCGATTTGCCCGGCCATTGTCTGTAAGCCGCTTGTAGTCTAGTCTGAGCGCCATATGAAGGACTTTCTCCATGGCGAGCGTGTCGCCCTGACGGCGTTCCGGGGCGAAGACGCCGGGGCCCTGGCCGGCTTCGAGCAGGACAGCGAATATCTCCGCCTGTACGACGCCGATGTGGCCCGTCCCCGTACGGTCGAAGCCATCCGGACGGCTTACGAAAGTCTCACCCCACCGGGCGGCTTTGTATTCACGGTTCGGGGTCTTGATGGCGCCGTCATGGGTGTTGCCTGCCTCGACGGCATCCTGCCCTTTCAGGGGGTGGGTGGCCTTTCCATCGCCCTCGGGCGCCCCTTCTGGGGCCAGGGCTATGGCCGCGAGGTGCTGCGCCTCGTGCTGCGCTTCAGCTTCAACGAGCTGAATCTAAGACGGCTCACCATCACCGTGTTCGACTACAATGCGCGCGCCATCCGCCTGTACGAGCGCCTGGGGTTTGTCCGGGAAGGCGCCTTCCGCTCGTTCCTGGTCCGGGACGGCGAGGCGCACGACATGCTGCTCTACGGTCTCCTGCGATCGGAGTGGCACGACACCTAGGCCCTCACACCACCCGGCGGCCGCACGCCCCCAGGCGCGAGAGGATCGCGGCGGTGTTCCGCACAGCGAGCGGAGAGATGGGCCGCAAGAACCCCCGTACGGCCGGCGTCTGAGCTTTCGCCCGACCATGGCGACCGTGGCCGCGTCTCCAGCCAAAAAGGGCTCCGCTCAGGGCGGACAGCGGTCGGGGGTCATGCCTGCTTGATGCCCGGGGAACCACCGGCAAACTGCCCGATCAGAGCCTCCGCCTGCGCCCGCCCGTCCTTTATGCAGTCAGGCACGCCTACCCCGTGGAATGCGGAGCCGCATACCCGAAGACGCGGCCATCCGCCCAGGCATTTCTCCAGCGCCTGCACCCGCTCTTCGTGCCCGACCGTATACTGCGGCATGCCGGGACGGTGTCGGAAGACCCGCACATAGCGAGGAGAGCCGGGTACAGGTGTAAGACGCGCGAGTTCCGTCAGCGACAGGGCAGCGAGATCTTCATCGCTCATCGCCACCGCCCGGTCGTCGCCGCTTCGGCCATAAAACACGCGCACGGGAACGGCTCCTTCCTCTCCATAGGGCCACTTTTGGGTGACATAGGTGGCCGCCGTGAGGAACAGCTCCTCTCCCTTGGGCACGAGAGCTCCCGTCTTTCCGACCGGCAGTTCAATGTCGCCCGGGTCAAACACGAGGCCCACGACCGCCAGCGGCGCATAGGGAATGGTGCCGAGAAGAGCCGCCGCCGCCGGTTCCACTTCCGCCGACAGGCGGGCCGCCTCCGTCGCCGGCACGGCCAGCACGACGGCGTCCACGACATCCACCCCGGACCGGGTATGGACCTGAAACTCCGTCCCCTGCGGCACCAGGGCGTCCACCGGCGTATTGAGGCGAATCTGTGGCGACAGCGCCCCGACAAGCGCCTGCACCACACTTTCGAGTCCCTGGCGCGGGGTCATGAAGATGGGAGCGCGGGGACCGGGGGGCGGGGGCGGCATGGCCGCGCGGCCGGCGATGAGGCTCCGATAGCGCTGCTCCCACTCGAGAAGCTGCGGGTAGGTGGCCCGTGCCGAAAGCTGCCAGATGTCTCCGGCATAGATGCCAGACAGGAGTGGCGCCGCGATGCGATCGACCACCTCCGGACCAAGATGATAGGCCAGCAGCTCACCGAGGCTCACATCTCCCCCGGCTCTCCGCGGCCGCGGCCGGCGGCCGCGCATAAGATCCCGCTTGCCCTGCGGGCCCAGGAGTCCCGAGTCCAAAAGCGCCGCCGGACTACTGGGCACCCCGGCAATGAGCCCGGGCGGTATGGGGTAAAGAACGCCTTCGTGAAAGATATCGGCTCCGCGGGCGCCGGGGTGGGTGGCCATCAGATTGTCGCCGAGGCCCAGTTCACGCACGAGGCCCACGCCGGCCGTCTTTCGAACCAGAAGTGAATCGGGCCCGCCCTCGAGGGGAATTCCCTGGCTTAGATCGGTGACGATGGCGCCGCCGGCCCGGGGACTTTTCTCGTAGACGGTGACCTCGACGGCTCCGCCGCCCAAGGTCCGGAGATAGTGGGCGGCAGCCAGACCGGAAATGCCGGCCCCCACCACCGCCACCCTAGGCAAGGTGGCCGCCCACCCGGGTCTCGGAAGCAAGACGGCCCTCTTCATGGTCCAACACGTCGGCTAACACCTCCGCGAAGGCCGGGTCGTCGTTAAGGGATCGGGTGCGGGCAAACGCGATGCCCGCGTCCCGGGCCACCGTCCGCGCCTCCTGATCGAGATCGTAAAGCACTTCCAGATGATCCGACACGAATCCGCAGGGACAGACCACCAAAGACGCGGCACCGTCGGCCTTGAGCTCCCGAATTCGCTCCAGCACATCGGGGCCGAGCCAGGGATCGGCCGTCCGCCCGGCGCTCTGCCAGGCAAAGCCGTAGCGGGGCAGTGACAGGGACTTCGCCACCAGCTCCCCGGTTTCGTGAACCTGTGCCGGGTACGGGTCGCCGGCGCCCACGATGCGTTCGGGAAGGCTGTGGGCCGTGAAAAGGACGACCGCTTCGCGGCCGAGCGGCCCGAGGCTCGCCTGAGCCTCCACGACCCGGGCGGCCAGGAGACGGATCAGAGATGGTTCGGTATGCCAGGATAGAATGTAGCGGCGGACCAGCGGCCGCTGAAGCTCTGCCGCCTCCCCGGCCCGGATATACGCCCCCACGCTCATATCGGAGTAGTGCGGCGCCAGGATGAGGCCGGTGAGCTCCGCGACGTCCGGATCCGTGGACAGCTCCTTCATCGCGTCGGCGATGTACGGTTCGCAATGTCGAAAGCCATAGTCCACCCGTGCCGCCGCGGCGCCGTGACGCCTCTTCAGCACTGACTCCAGCCCGCTCGCCAGACTCCGGGTGATCTCAATCAGGGGGGAATGCCCGCCAATCGCGCGGTAGCGCTGGACAAGCTCCGCCTCCACGGCCGGATTGGTGGGCCGCGATCCGCGGATGTGTGCGTAGTACCGGGGGATGTCGCCGATGTCCCGTGCCACCCCGTGCGCCATCAATATGATTCCCTTGGCCATCTGACACGCTCCTCAACGATGGGCTGCGAATCTCGGTTCATGGACAAAGCGGGCCAGGCGGAGCACCTGATCCGGCTCCGTGGTCGGCAAGACGCCGTGGCCCAGGTTGAAAATATAGCCGGGTTCCCCCGCCATCCCTTCGAGGACCGCCCTCGCCCGTTCTTCTGTCACCGCCCATGGGGCCAGAAGAGCCACAGGGTCCAGGTTTCCCTGCAGGGCCAGCTCGGGTCCCAGCTGCCGGCGTACGGACGAAAGCTCCTGCCGCCAGTCGACCCCGAGCACGGTGGCGCCGGTGGCGGCCATGCAGGCGGTCAGATGGCCAGCACCCACGGCAAAGTAAATCCGGGGCACGCCATATGGCTCCAGACCCTGAAAGATCCGACGCACGTACGGCAGGACCGACGCCTCGTAGTCACTCGGGGAAAGGGCGCCCGCCCACGAGTCGAACAGCTGGACCGCCGCCGCCCCCGCTTTCACCTGCAGGATGAGATGGCGCAGCACGATGTCGCTCAACACGTCCATGAGCGCGCCCCAGGTGGCCGGCCGCGACCACATGAGGCGCTTGGTCTCGGCGTAGGTCCGGCTTGGTCGGCCCTCCACCAGGTAGCTGGCCAGGGTGAAGGGGGCGCCGGCAAAACCGATGAGGGGGACCCCGTCAAGCGCCGCCACGGCCCGCTCGACCGCTTCGGCCGTCTCCGGCTCACGCAGGGCCGCGTCGTAAACGGCAAGGGCCGCCACGGCCGCACCGGTGCGGACCGGTTCCTCCACAACCGGGCCCACGCCCTCCCGGATTTCGTAGCGGACACCGGCCGGTCCCAGCGGCACCATGATGTCGGAGAACAGAATGGCGGCATCAAGCCCGTAGTCCTGTACCGGGCGGACGGTCACCTCGGCCGCTAGTTGCGGAGAGAGGGCAATTTCCAGCATGCCATGGCGCTTGCGCAGTTCCCGATAGGAAGGCTGGTAGCGTCCCGCCTGGCGCATGAGCCAGACCGGCACGCGGTCGGTGGGCTCGTTGCGGGCTGCCTGCAAGAACCGGTCGCTAGCGGGCATCGGGCGCCGATCCGAGGAGCCAGGAACTCAGCTCGTCAAATCCGATCCGGCGGCCGACGTAAAAGGGGCCAAAGTCTGCAAAGCGCGCGCTGGCCTCGTCAAACCGCATCTCGTACACAAGCTTCTTGAAGTCGATCGCGTCATCGGCGTAGAGCGTGACACCCCACTCCCAGTCGTCGAGGCCCTGGGAACCGGAGATGATCTGGGTCACGCGCTCGTGATAGCGATGCCCGATGGCCCCGTGTCCGCGCATCATGTGCGCCCGCTCGTCGCGCGACAGCGTGTACCAGTTGTCCTCCCCACTTCGCCTCTTGGACATGGGGTAGAAACAAACATAGGCCGTTTCGGGCAAAGACGGATACAGGCGCTCACGAAGCGCCGGATTGGTAGTGGGATCGGGATTGCCGCGCGCCACGTAGCGGGAGAGCTCCACCACCGAGATGTACGAGTACACCGGCGGGTGTGTGCGGAAGAACGGCTCGGGCAGGAGTTCGGCCTTCAGCGCCACCAGATCCGCAAGCGTCGGTCGGAGGTGCATGAATAGGAGGTCGGCCTTGTGTCCCGCCAGCTGATACAGACCGAAGCTCGATTCCCTCCCGTCCTGTTGTCCCTCCAAGGGGCGGATGCGGCGACTGAGAGCCTCCAGCGCCGCCTCTCGCCCGCTGGCCCCGAGCCGGTCCCAGGCGTCGAGATCGAGCCGCCGGAAATCGTGCCAGATAAAGGAGCCCTCAAGGGTTTCGGGAGCTTCACTCATCGATGACGCCTCGATTCAAAAACTTTTCCTGTCCCACAATAGCACGCGAGACGGCGCGGTTTGACACCCCCCCGTGACGCCCGCTACGCTTAGCGGGATTTGTCCCACCAGACCCGGAGGCCAGATGATCGAAGACCTGCTCCTTTACCAAACCACCCCGCTCGAACTGGAGCTCGGCGCGTCCATCGGCCCGGTGACGGTGCGGGTGGAGGGCTTCGGCCTACCCCGGCCCCACCGGGCCTGTCTGGTCGCGCATGCCCTCACCGGTGACGCTCACGTCGCCTCGCACGGCCCCGGCGATCGGCCGGGCTGGTGGGACACCTTCATCGGTCCTGGCCGCGCCATCGACACCGAGCAGTGGTGGGTCCTCGGGATGAACGTGATTGGCGGCGCCGCCGGCAGCACCGGTCCGTCGAGCCTTTCGCCCGATGGACAGCCGTACGGGTCCGCGTTCCCGGTGGTGACGGTGAAAGACATGGTCCGGGTGCAGGCGGCCGCTCTCGATGCGCTGGGCGTCGACCGTCTGGCGCTCGTCATCGGCGGCTCCGTGGGCGGCATGCAGGCGCTGGAGTGGGCGGCCCTGTTTCCGGACCGCGTGGGACTCGCCGCGGCGGTAGGCGCGACGGCAAGCCTCGGAGCCCAGAGCATCGGTCTAAATCAAGCCCAGCGGGCGGCGGTGGCCCTTGGCGTAAAACATCACGATCCGGAAGGCGGACTCAAGGTGGCGCGCATGATCGCCATGCTGAGCTATCGGTCGTCCCGCCATCTGGCCACGCGTTTCGGGCGGGACTGGCAGTCGGGGGCCAGGCCCGCGGCACCGCCGGAGGCGGCCCGGTTCCAGGTTGAATCCTACCTTGAGTACCAGGGGACCAAACTGGCCGGGCGCTTTGAGGCGGAAACCTACCTGCGCATGAGTCGGGCTATGGATCTGTACGATCTCTATGCCGGCCGCGACTCTCCGGACGCCGGCATCCGCTCGTCCGTGCGGCTGGCGGGCATCACCCATGACTGGCTCTTTCCGCCGGAGGACGTCCGCTGGCTCCACCAACGGCTCCAAGAAGCCGGGGTGGACAGCCGCTATACCGAAATTCCGTCCGAGGTGGGCCACGATGCCTTCCTCATCGACTCGCCCCCCATGCAGGCGTGGGTGCGCCGGGTTATGGCCGACGTGCAGACGGCGCTTGCGGACGACCGTTCATGAATATCGCGCTCATCGGGGTCGGAAACGTAGGCGCGGCACTCCTTCGCCAGCTGCACGGCCGGGCCGCGCGCGTCGCGCGGGAGGCGGGCGAGCCTGTTACCGTTCTGCGCGCCGCCGTGCGGGACCCCCGAAAAGTCCGCGACTGCCCAGACCCGATCTTCGGCTACACGCGCGACGTCGGCGAGGTCCTGACTGATGCCCGTATCGACGCCCTGGTGGAACTGGCCGGCGGAGAGGACTGGCTTCCGGTGCTTTCGAGCTTTCTGCGCTCAAGACGTCCGGTGGTTACCGCCAACAAGGCCCTTCTTGCGCGGCACGGACCCGCGCTTCTAGCTCTCGCCGAACAGCACGGAGCGCCCCTGCGGTTCGAAGCCGCGGTGGGCGGGGCGGTGCCGATCATCCGGACGCTCCTTGATTCGCGGCGCGTCGACCACCTGACATACGTGGGCGGCGTTTTAAACGGCACCGCCAACTTTTTGCTGGATCGCATCGCGGGCGGGACCGATTACGAGACGGCCCTGGAGGAAGCCCGGCAGGCGGGTTTCGCCGAAGCAGATCCCTCCGATGATGTGGACGGGCTCGACGCGGCGCGAAAGCTCTCCGTACTGGCCCAGCTCGCGTTCGGCGCCGCCGTTCCCCCCGAAGCGTGGCCGCGTGCCGGCATTGCCCGTCTCGGCCCGCGCATGCTGCGAGCCGCCCTCCGACCGGACGAACGGGTGAAGCTGGTCGCGGAAGCTTGGGAGACGACGGACGGCGTCACCGGGTATGTGGGCCCCGCCATCCTGCCCGCATCGGCCTTTCTGGCCCGTCCGTCGGGGGCCGAAAATGCCGTCGTGATTGACGGCACCCCGGGCGGACCGACCGCGCTCATGGGCCTCGGGGCCGGCGGAGACGCCACCGCCTCACAGGTGGTGGCAGACCTCGTAGCGGTTGCCCGTGCGCGCCGGGCAGCGGACCCGGTGGAACATCTCATGCCCGTGGAGCCGGTCGAAGTCCTGTCCCCCCGCCTCTCGGCACGCCTGGTAGGGCTCAATCCCCGGTCTCTCAATGCTTTGTGGGGGCAATTGCCGCCCGGGACCCCCCACGACCCCGACGCCCGCCTTGTAGGGCCCATGGACGCCCGTTCCCTGCTGGCCCTGGCGGACCGTTACGGGGTCCACCTGCTCATCGAACGACGGGGCGGCGCCCTCCTTCAGGCACCGCCCGCACCGCTGTAGCCGTTCAGTCGCGGGTTACGAACTGCACGCAGAGCCCTCCGGGCGCCATCACCATGTCTCCGTCCAGTGTGTAGCCGTGCGCCGTGAGGCGCTCGCGCACCGCGCCCAGGCTGGACGCGCGGAGCGCCAGGTGGTCGGGCACTCGCGAAACGCCGCGTTCCCCCTGCCCGCCTTCCTCGGTGCCCACCTGAAAAACTGCGAGGGTCACGCCGCCCGGGAGAGCATAGAGCCCTCGGGTGTCGGTCCCCCTGCGCTCAAGACCCAGCACGTCGGTCAGAAACCCGTGCAGGGCCTTCGGGTCCTCGACCCGGATGGCGACGTGATCCAATACTCCGAGCTCCATTGGGCACTCTCCTTCCGAGATTCCGACGGTCGCCCCCGCACAGACCGGGAGGGCCGCTCTTTGTCAGTATAGAGGTCGTCCCTCACTTCTTGCCGCTCGTGAGCGGGAGGATTAGGGTGAGGTTGACGATATCGAACGGGCGGGCGAAGAGTGCATGGATGCGGTGGTGTTCCACGTCGACGCGGATGCCTTCTTTGCCGCCTGCCACCTGGCGGTCGATCCCGCGCTGCGGGGCTTGCCGCTGGTGGTGGGTGGCGACCCCGCCACGCGCCACGGGATCGTTCTGACCGCAACCTATGAGGCGCGCCGCTACGGCGTCCGCACGGCCATGCCCCTCGGCCAGGCCCTACGACTATGTCCGGACCTCAAGGTGATCCCCCCGCAGGGCCGCCTGTATCAGGACTTCAGCCGCCGCCTCCGGCGTCTCTTCGACGACTTCAGCCCGGTGGTGGAACCCGCCTCGATTGACGAGGCCTGGCTCCACATGGGCGGCGGGGTGCTCCGCCCGTTCGGGGACGATCCGGTCGTGGCGGGCAGGGTGCTCCAGAGCCGCGCTCAGGACGAGATCGGTCTGTCGGTCAGCATCGGCATCGCTCACAACAAGATGCTGGCCAAGCAGGCGAGCGACCTGGAAAAGCCTCATGGACTCACCACTCTATGGCCGGATGAAGTGGCGAGAAAACTCTGGCCCAAGCCGGTGCAGGTCTTGTACGGCGTGGGTCCGAAGCTCGGCGCGCGCTTTTTGGGCGAAGGGCTTCAAACCATCGGTGACCTGGCGGCGACTCCCGCGGCGGAACTACGCCGCCGATACGGGGCGATCGGGGTCGTGCTCCTGGCTCGCGCGCTCGGTACCGACGACACCCCCGTGAACATCCGCCGCGCTGGAGAAGAAAAGTCACTCAGCGTCGAGCGGACGCTCGCCCACGATGTCACGACCACCCACGAGGCTGAGCCTCACCTGAGGGCGCTGGCGCATGAGCTTTCGGGGCGCCTGCGCGCCCAGGAACAGGCCGGCCGCACGGTGACCCTGAAGTACAAGACCCGAGAATTTGTGCTGCACACACGCCAGCGGACACTCTCCCGAGCAAGCCGCGGCGAGGAAGTTCTCTACGAGACGGCCCGGGAGCTTTTTTCTTCACGTAGAGAGCCGGAGCCGGTCCGGCTTCTCGGACTCGGGGTAAGTGGGCTCGCCCGCGAGCAGGCGGATCTCTTCGACGATCCGCGGGAGCGGGTGATAGCCGATACCGTCGACCAGATTCGGGCCCGCTTCGGCACCGCGGCTATCGGCCCGGCTCGTCTCCCCCTTCATGGCGAAAGCACCCCGTCCACCTTCCGGCGCAATCCGGAACCCCCGGAGGATGAGCCGCATCCGCTATAATAGCGAGCACGATCGATCCGATGTTTAGGCATGGGGAGGGACCTTGTGCGCGTCATCGTTTATCACCAGCCCGGGTGAGGCGCCTGTGAGATGGAGAGGGCGTGGCTCTCTCGAAATGGCATCGCGTTTGAGGATCGCGATATTATGGATGATAGGGCGGCCATGGACGAGTTGATTAAGTTGGGATCGCGCAGCACCCCCACCACCGTCATCGAGACGGAGGGTGGCGACCGTCAGGTTCTTATCGGTTTCCATGAGGCGCAATTACGCAAGCTTCTCGGTCTGTAGGGCGTCGTCCACGTGCATGCTGACGTGGGAAGGGGTGGGTGCGATGGCGGAACTGTCCTTTGATCTGCTGGCGGCAAGCCTGCGCCAGGACACCCACGACCTGGAGGCCTTTCACGAGGTGCTGGCCGCCAAGCTTCAGGAGGCCCTGCCGACCGATGCGGTGCGCATTCGTCGGGGCGGTCTTCCGTTCGCGTCCCGCCGCCCGTTGGCCGAACTGGAAGTGGTGCTGGGTGACGAAAGTTTCGTAGCCACGCACCAGGCCGGCCATTTTTCTCATCGCGTGGCCAAGGTAGTGCGGGGCATCGCGCTGAAAACGGCCGAAATGCCCTTTCAAGACTGGCTCGGGCAGCTGACCCAGGCGCTGTGGTCGGAGGCCCAGGAGAGCGAGTCCACGCGCGAGGCGCTGGAGCGCTTCCTGAACTGACGGACGGCGCCACGAAAGCGAAACGAGGGATAGCGGATGCCCTTTTGGAACCGGAATCGACCCCCCTCCCGCGGCCAGGATGCGCCCCGCCCCGACCCCGCAAGGCAGCAGGCCAGCATCCAGGCTCTCGAAGAGGGGCATTTGCCGCTGGAGGCGCAAGACCGTCTCAGGCGCCAGGCGGCCAATGAGCTGGCCTGGACCAGCACGCTCAGCGTCGCCGATTTTCTGGAAGCGCGTACTCTTGGCCTCATCCCGCTCGGACAGGTCATGGGCTCCTCGACCATGCACCCCGCCTTCAGCAGCCAGTGGCTCTACGGAGCGTGGCAGAACGGTGATGTACGGCCGCTGACCCGGGCGCTGACCGATGCGCGTGATAACGCCTTGGAGCGGCTCCGGATGGAGGCGGAGGCGCTTGGCGCGCACGGTGTGGTGCAGGTGACGTTGAAAGTAAGCCGGCCCGAATGGGGAGCCGGCATGCTTGAATTCACCGCCATGGGGACGGCCGTGAGTCTCGGCAACGTGCCGGTCCCCCATCAGATCTTCCTTGGAACTCTCTCCGCCCTCGACACCGCTCGTCTGGTTCAAGTCGGCTACATCCCGATGGATCTGGCCTTTGCCACCACCGCTTACTACGTCATGACCAGCTGGGGAGCCGAATGGAGCGAGATGAGCTGGTCTAATCAGGAGATCCCCGATTTCTCGCGCGCCATCTACGAGGCGCGCGACTTCGTGGTGGCCGGCATGCGTGAGCAGGCCCGCCATGCCGGCGCCGATGGAGTGCTGGGTGCGGAGTGGTCCATGGAAGTGGAAGAGATTGAAGTGGAGCGTCCGGCCGTGGGCAATTACGGCATGGGCGGCTACGGCATGGGGATGGGATCCTCGTCGCACCGGGATCACATCCTCCACCTCACCGTGACCGGAACCGCCATCGGTAAGCTCGGGAGCGGCGCTCCGCCGCGACCGAGCGTGCTTCCCATCCTGTCGCTGAAGGACGCCCCCGAAGGAGTGAGAGACCTATGAGTACCGGGAATCTGGAGAACATCCAGGACCTCCCCCAGCATGCGGTCGAACGGTTAAACCGGATGTCTGCCGCCGGCTCCCGGCTGTGGACATCGGATCTAACCGTCAACGAGTTTCTGTTGGTGCGGGAGGCGGGGTTCGAACCTCTCGGGCTGGTGGTGGGAAGCTCCATCTACCACATCGGCTACCAACAGCAGATGTTTCGCCAGAACGAAGAGATGACCGTCCTGTCGGGCGCCATGTATCACGCCCGTGAACTGGCCATGACGCGGATGGAGGAGGAAGCCGACCAGCTGGGCGCTGACGGCGTCATTGGCGTCCGTCTGGACGTAAACCGATACGAGTGGGGAGCCGGACTCGCGGAATTTATGGCGGTGGGCACGGCGGTTCGTTCGCTCGGAGAGAGCCACCGACCGGCTCACGGGAAGCCCTTCACAAGCGACCTTTCTGGCCAGGACTTCTGGACCCTCTTGAAGACCGGCTACCGGCCGGTGGGCCTTGTGATGGGCAGTTGCGTATACCACGTGGCCCATCAGACCCTGGCCCAGTCACTCCGCACCGTGGGTCAGAACGTCGAGATGACCAATTTCACGCAGGCGCTGTACGACGCGCGCGAACTGGCCATGGAGCGCATGCAGTCCGAGGCGCAGGAGCTTGGCGCGCATGGCATCGTGGCCGTCCAGATTCAGGAGCGCAATCACGGCTGGGGGAGTCACGTCATTGAGTTCTTTGCGGTCGGTACCGGCGTTGTCGGCGCCAACGTCGATCAGGCCGTGCCGGCTCCGACGTTAACGCTGGGTTTGAACGACAACTAGCACCGGACGAAGGCGCTCGCCAAGAGCGCCTTCTCTCTTGACTATATAGTTCACCATGTGTTTGATCATCTCATACTTCGTAAACGTTCTACGAGAGGAGACTTCTGTGGCTGCCGAGTTGAACACCGTGTTTGGCGCCTTGGCCGATCCAACAAGACGCCGGGTCCTGGAGATTCTTAGGGAGGCGCCGCGCCCGGCCGGCGAGATCGCAGATCGGGCGGGCGTCTCCCGCGCCGCCATGAGCCATCACCTACGGGTCCTGTCCACGGTGGGGCTGGTACGGGATGACCGGGGTGCTCAAGATGCCCGCCTCCGTATTTTTCGGCTGGACCCGGCCCGCATCGGGGAGGCCGAAAGTTGGCTTCGCGAGCTCCGAACCGAGTGGGAGACCGCGCTCCACGCGTTTCAGCGGCACGTGGAGACAAGAGAGAGAGGCGGCGCGTGATGGCCGGTCGGAACGTTAAGGTCCATGTGGAGGTCCCCGTACAGCCTGCCGAGGCTTTC
The DNA here is from genome assembly GCA_021797815.1 of Bacillota bacterium. GTDB lineage: Bacteria > Bacillota > Sulfobacillia > Sulfobacillales > JAIMBI01 > JAKATP01. The sequence continues at coordinate 17,840 of JAJZYZ010000014.1, read as the reverse complement.
CGCATCTTTACCGAAGAGCTTGATCTGTGGTGGGTGCGGGGCCCTGTCAACTTCTTTGACAGCTCGCGCGCCGTCGCCATGCGCATGGAGCCTGGCGTGGGCGGGCGCCTGCTTGAGATGTACGATCAGGACGGCTCCGATATGAGGACGCTCGGACGGATCGTCGACTGGAACCCGGGAAGTGACCTGGCCTGGGTCTCCCCCGATGGGGCCACGATTCGGGTCGTGTTCGAGGCGCTTGGCGAATCCTGCCGGGTGGAAGTGACTGCCTCTCTGCCCGACGGGGCCGGTGCGGAGAGTACTTACTGGCTGCGGGTGATCCCGCCTTGGTTCGGATCGTGGATCGGGCGTCGCGAGCAAGCATCCCGAACTCCCGTCGACATCTCCCGTCTGTCAGCCGTCGTCCTCTACTCGGACCCGCGGTCGGCCGCGCAGTGGCTCACCCGAGCGTTTGGGTTCGAGCCTCCCGATGTGCTGGACGACGGCGTCAATGACAACCCGTGGATCGAGTTCCGGGTTGGAACCTCGGTCTTCACCGTCGCACGCGGGGCTGACACCGGTGCGCCGTCCTCCGTCAAGCTCTGGGTGTACGTGGATGACCTGGACATCCACTTCGAGCGGGCCCGGGAACAAGGGGCCGTGGTCGTACGGCCGGTGCACGAAGCTGGGTTCCGGTCGTACGAAGCGGAAGATCTGGCCGGTCACCGCTGGATCTTCGCGCAGGCGCGGCCGACGATGTGACGGAACACCCGTGGTCCCCTTCGTAGCACCTCTCGCCTACGGTCCCTCGATCCGGGCCTTCAGGCGGGAGAGCTCTCGGCCAAGCTGTTCCATCTGCCCCTCGGCCATGCTGAGAAAATGCGGAAGGTCACGGTCAGCCTCGTGATCCGGGTCCTCCATAAGACGCTTGACCTCGGCGTAGATATCAAGGGCCCGGTCCACCTCCGCCCGCAGGCTCGTGATGTGGCGTTCGATGGCCACCCGTTCGTCACGAGGACCGGTGCGGGCGTAGACCGGAGCCAACAGGTTCGTGAGCGCCAGGTCGTCGGTGGAAACCCTGACCTCGATGGCGTCGCGGGCGGTCGCCCGCACGGAATCGATCCACACAAGCGGATCCGGGATGGGGACGCCCCGGATAAAGCCCTGCCACGGCATCATCGGTACCTCAATGCGCCGGTGAATCCCAAACGCCATCCCGAGAGGCGCCTCTGGGTCGAGGCGACTCACGAATCGAGTTCTTTCCGGCTGCGCCAGCAGATATCCCGCCATCAGGTGCGCGGGCGGCACACCGGCCGTGAGTCGCGCAAGTTGAGCTAAAGACGCCAAGATTTCGTCCACGCGTATGTCCTTCCTAAGCTGATAGGGGCTAGATGGGTTCCGGGTCGGGCCAGTCGGCATGACGGAACCGGTCCGGACGAAACGCTGTCAGATCCATCGGAATCTCGGTGGAGACAGCCCACCCGGCGGCCAACTCCGCGGATAGGGGCGCATACAGCCACTCGAGACCTCGCAGACCCGCTGCGATAAACAGTCCCTCGAGATCCGGCCACGGTCCGAGAAACGGAATGCCGTCCGGGGTCCGGGTGGTGAGTCGGTATCCCACCGCCAGGAGTTCGCTCGAGGCGGCGCCCCGAAATACCCGCTCTCCCCGCTGCAGGAGCCGCTCCACCGCATCGACGCGGGGGGCTCCTCCCTCGTGCACGCGCGCCGGGGCGATCCATTCGGCGGTCCCGCCGCGAGATGGCCGGACCGTGATGCCGCTCGCCACGATCGGGCGCCCCACCTGCTCCACCGACCGCGTGAGCGCCCACGTCTCCGGGACGCTGCGCAGGGGCAGCATCCGACCAAGCGTATCCAGCATGCGGCTCGCGAGCGCGCCCTGTGTCAGGATGATCACACCGCCAGGAACCACCTCGCCCATGATCCGCACGCCCCGCACCCGCGTGCTCCTCATCTCCAGGCCGAGGACGGGCACATGATGGCGGATCTGTACGCGGGCGCGCTGGCATGCCTCTCGCAGGGCCGCCAGACCCGCCTCCGCATCCAGCCGCAGGATGTCTGGAAAGTATACCGCGCTTCCATAATGGAGGCCGGGCTGGAGGCTATCCAGTTCTCCGCCATCAAGGCGCCGAACCCCGTCCCAGGTGGCATCACGGGCCTTTTGCAGGAGGTCCATCGAGAGTACCCGATCGTCCTCCAGGACCAGGAGGCCCTCCGGCTGAACCAGCGCGCGGTGAATCTCCGGCCAGTCACCCGCCCAGGCCTTCCAGCGCAGCATGGCATCCCGCCCGAGGCGGAAGGCCGACTCGGTCAACGGCTCCGTTCCCACCGCCGCCAGCGGGATGGCTCCGGACGCCCTGGCATCGGGCGGGCTCTCATCGTCCAGCACGGTCACCCGCACGCCCTCGCCGGCCAGTGTGAGCGCCACCGCCAGCCCGACGGGGCCTCCCCCCACGACCACGGCATCCGTGAGCATGTGCGCCACCCTTTCGGATTGACTGCCTGCGACTCTCTGATTATAGGAGAGTGGCCGGCGGATAAATTTCGACGAGCGGCAATTCACAGCAACGGCAGAGGTTAGCCGCGAGGCAGGAAGCTCGGGGCAGGAGGCGAAGACCTTCTTGGGCGCAAGTACGAAGGAGCGATTTTCGCCGATGCAATGGCTTATTTATGTACACCTGGGTGTCGCCATTATCTTGCTCGCGGGAGCTTTGGCACTCGCGATCGAGGCCGTGCGCTCGCGACGGCTGTCTGCCCTTCCCGAACGGTTCTGGAAGGGCGCGACCCACCTGGAGCGCGGCATCTTTCTACAAGCCGCCATCGGGGTGGTCCTTTTTCTCACCACCCGGCATCAGGGTCTCACGTGGACCCATTACCTGTATGGCGCGGTGGCGCTGGCCGTCGTGCTCATCGAGCGGGGGCTCAGACCGGGCAGGGGCCTGCGCGAGACGCTCACATCCGACTACGGACGGTTCAATGAACCGGTCGTGCTGGCCATCTTGATGTTCTTCCTGTTCGGGGTGTTCGGGCGGGCGTTCACGACTGGCATGTGGAACGTCTGACGGCAGCGGGTGCGGCGACGCGCCGACTCGCTGAAGGAATCTCCGAGTGCTCCTCGAATGTTATAGCACGGCGGGGCCGGCGTCGTGCGCCGGCTTTCGTGTACCCATATACTGGAGAGACGGGAAGTGGACGGAATCGGGCCTTCATGGCAAAGGGGGAGATGGCCATGCGCACCCTGACCAACAATGAGATCAAGGCGTTGATCGTGCTCTTGGGTGACGATGACATCAAGACCGCCGGCATTGCCCGCAAGACCCTTCTGGAGGCCCGCCAGCAGGCGCGGCCGTTCCTGGAAGCCTCCCGCGAGGACACCGATCCCCACGTGCGCACGCGCGTGTACGGGATTCTTGAAACCGTGCGCCTCGATGAACTCGGAGAGCGCTTCCACAATTTTGCCGCTCTGCCGTCCGCATGGCTGGATCTGGAGGAGGGCGCGTTCCTGATTGCGGAATCCGCGTACCCCAACCTAAACCGCGCACACTATGCCGGCATCTTAAACCAGATGGCCGACGATCTGAGGGCCCGGCTTGACCCCATGCCCCGCGGGCGGGATCTGGTCGAGCGCCTGAACGACTATCTGTTTGGCGAACTCGGGTTCCGTGGCAACGAGGAGCATTATTACGATCCGGATAACTGCTACATCAACCGCGTCCTCGATCGCCGGCTCGGTCTGCCCATCTCTCTGGCCGCCATCTACCTGCTGGTGGCTCGCCGGCTCCGCATCCCGGTGGTCGGCATTGGAATGCCCGGCCACTTCCTCCTGCAGTTCAACGACTCGCTGTTTATCGATGCGTTCCATGAAGGCCGCATTCTAAACCGGGCCGAGTGCGTCCAGTTCCTGATGAACAACGGATTCGGCTACAATCCGGCCTACCTGAGTCCCACACCCACCCGCTTCATGCTGGTCCGCATGCTGACCGGGCTCATCCAGGTGTACAGCCATGCCGACCGTGAACGGGCGGACGCGCTGACCGCCTTTAGGGACGCACTGTTCCGGAGCTACGCCCGGGTCTGACGCGAGTCCGCGCGAGCCGTTCAGATATCACTCCGAAGCCCGTCCGATGGAGACGGGAATTCACCGGGCGGGGCGCGGACGCCCAAGTGGGACGTCCGACACTTGGCCTGCACCCAACGCTGAGGCCCTTATGGGGTCTCGCATTTCGCATGAGCGGAAACACCCGCCGCGGACGTGTCAAAAGCCGCCGCCCGAAGGCGGCGGCGCCAAGCTGGCCGCGGCCCGCCCCCGGTCTGGCCGCTCCGCTTCCAGGGTGAGGGTGCGCGCCGTCAGCCCCCTATGCGGTGCATGGTGCGTTCCGGCTTCACGAAGTTGGGCTGGTTTATGAGATGCCCGGCCCACTTGGCCCATACCGACTCGCGAATGCGTAGATCGAGGTCCACGTCGGGAGCTCCGCCGCGGATGAGCTCACGCAGATCGGTCTCGTCGGTGGCAAAGAGGCAGTTTCGAATCTTGCCCTCGGCCGTTATGCGGACCCGGTCGCACCACTCGCAGAACGGCTCCGACACCGAGGCGATGACGCCAAACTCGCCCTGCCCGTCCAGGAACCGGAACGTGCGGGCGGGCGCGGCCTTGTCCTGGGTGATTTCTTCCACCGGCGCAATCTGATTCGCCGCCTCTACAATCTCCGACAGGTTGTAGACCAGTTTTCGCTCCCAGATGTTGTCGGCATCGAGCGGCATGAACTCGATAAAGCGGACAACGACCGGATGCTCGCGGCTCCATGTGAGAAAATCGCGAACCTCCTGGTCATTGACCCCCCGCATGACCACCGTGTTGATCTTCACCGGCTGCAGGTCGAACTCAATCGCGGCGGAAATTCCTTTCAGCACGTGGTCCAGATAGTCGCGGCGCGCGAGTTGAATGAAACGATCGCGGCGCAACGTGTCGAGACTGATGTTGACCCCATCGAGTCCGGCTTCCTTAAGCTCCGCGGCGCGGTGCGGCAGCATGAAGCCGTTGGTGGTCATCGACACCGAACGTACTCCCGGAACCTCTTTGATGCGGCGGGTGATTTCCACCACTTCCGGCCGCATCAACGGCTCTCCGCCCGTGAGGCGGATCTTTTCCACCCCGAGGCGTGCAAACGCTGTCACCGCACGGACAATCTCGTCGGCGGTGAGAAGCTCGTCACGCGCCATGAATTCGGCGTCCTCGGGCATGCAGTACACACACCGGAAGTTGCAGCGGTCGGTGAGCGAGACCCGGAGCTTCTTCACGGCCCGGTTGTACTGATCCACCAGGGGACCCGTCGTCGGCATCGTCGCTACCATGGACATGACGTCTCCCCCTTAAGATTGATGTGAGACTCATTATAGCGGTCCCACCATGTCCTACGATCTTTTCATACGGTGTGCCCATCTTCGTCCCGCCGAAACTTTGAGCGCCCGCTCCGCGATTTGGTTTGAGAAGCAAGCACGAGGGAAGAGGGGTCACGCAAAGTGGAGTTTGGCCCATCCCCCGGTGACTGCGACCCGTATGCTGTCCCATCCAGCACGGCGGCCGACATGCGGGAGACCGGCGGCGCCGACGGTGACCCGTTTGGCATCCTGCCCGCCCTGTAGGAGGGCATGGGGCCGCTTTGTGGGGCGCGAGTCCTGGACACGGGCTGCGGAGACGGCTATCTGGCACGGATTTTGGCGGCGCGGGGCGCCCGGGTGACCGGCATCGACATCTCTCCGCGTCTCATCGGCGCTGCCCGCAGGAAGGATATCGAGGGACGCATCGACTATCGGGTCGCGGACCTCACCCGCCCGCTCCTAGAAGAAGAGGGGGCGTTTGACAGCGTCGGAAGCTGCCTGGTTTTGAGTGATGTACGGAACTACCGTGCGTTCATCGCCACCCTCGCAGGGACGCTGAAGGGCGGCGGCCGCCTGGTGCTGGCGCTCGATAATCCGTACGCCGCCGTCATCCATCATCATGTGGCCGACTACTTTGCGACCGGCGCGCGAAACCCCTGCCGGGGCTTGTGGGCAGACGGCATCAAAACCTATGTTCATCACCGTACGCTTCAGAACTATCTCGATGCGGGTCTGGCCGCACATCTGCAGCTCAGGCGGCTTGTGGACCTCGAAGGTCTGAGCGAAGTACGGGGGCACACTACCGGCCTATCGGAGGAGGTGCGCTTTCCGCGTTTCATGCTGCTCGCGTTCGTCCGTTCGTGAGGCCCGGAAATCCTAGCCGAGCAGGCGCGACCAGGTGTCCGGATTGAACCCGACGGCCACACCCCGCTCCGTAACAAGGATGGGGCGGCGCATGAGGCGTGGCTCTTCGACCATGGCCTGGAGCCACCCGTCATCCGTCCCGACGCTGCCTGCACGTTTCTTATAGGCGGGACTCCGGGTGGAAAGGATGTTGTCCAGGCCCCCGACGCGTGTCACCATGTCCTCCACCTCGAGCCGGCCGAGGGGCCTACGAATCAAGTCGCGCTCCTCGAAGACCGCCCCCGCCTGCGAAAGCCACGCCTTCGCCTTCTGGCAGGTGCTTCAGAGAGCGTAGCCGTAAAACTTCACGGGCATCTCCTATCCGACTCCTCTTCGTCCGCTCCCCTGGCAGGCCATGCACACCCCGTAGAGCTTCAGTTCGTGGTCCAGCACGGTGAAGCCGGTGGCCGCGTGCACGCGCTCGCCGAGTCCATTCAGCCACGAGAGGGTTATCGCCACCAGGTCTCCGCAGCGAACGCAGATGAGATGCTGCTGCGGCTGCAGGGTCTCCACGTTGAGCCGGTAGCGGCTCACCCCGTCCTCGTTCATGATCTGGGTCAGGACGCCAACCCCAAACAGAACATCGAGGGTCCGGTACACGGTGGCCAATCCCACCGGATCTCCGTCCTCGCTCGCGAGCCGATGAAGATCCTCGGCCGACAGTTCCTCCGCGAGTCGCCGGGACAGGAGGCGCAACACAGTCTGGCGCTGCGGCGTGACCCGTAGCCGGGCCTCCTCCAATCGCTGGTACACCTGCGCCAGCTGCATGTGCTCCCTCATTTGGCCGATCCGTATATGGAAGAGCATAAGATCCCACCTGGCCGCCTGCAACCACGCCAGCGGGAGATTCGTTAAAGTTGCGAGTCTCAAAAGCCGCGCGTATGGTGAAATGAGACTTTCCTGAAGAACGCGAGTCCACCGAAGGGAGGGAAGCGGTCCGGTCGAGCCGGGCCGCTGTCCATGACCGTCAAGCATCGGATAATGGCACTTTCGCTCACTGTCGGGGTCGGATTGTTAGCCGCGGGATGCGGAGCGAAAAGCGCCGGCAACTTCACGACTCCCTCTTCTTCCCACCACAGGCCGCATGTGAAACATTCATCCGCTTCCCCCCAGCGGCTTGACCCGCTCACCGGCAAGCCCAGCACGGCACACGGGCCGCTTATCGCGGTCATGGTTGAGAACTCCCAGTATGCGCGGCCGCAGGCGGGCCTCCAGAGCGCCGACGTCGTGTACGAGGCTTACACGGAGAATTTCTATTATAGCCGCTTCATGCTGCTCTTCTGGGGAAGCTTCCCGAAGGTGGTTGGCCCGGTTCGCTCCGCTCGGCCCTACTTCGTGTACTGGGTGAACAGCTGGAAGGCTGATTATTTTCATGCCGGCGGCTCCACGCCCGCCTACGCGGCCATTGCGGCCGACGGCATTCACAATGTGGACGCGGATTATGGCATCTACCAAAATCTGTTCTATCGCACCTCCGCGCCGCCACCGCACAACCTGTTTGCCGACGCCGGTACGCTCGCGGCGTTCGCACGCAAGACCTGGGGCACGCCCAAGGTGAAGCCCCAATGGTCGTTTGCCCGGCAGAAGCCGGGAACACCCCGCTACAGCACCCTGACGCTCCTGTGGAACCAGCAGAACACACTTGAACAGTGGCGCTGGGACGCCTCGCGGCAGGGCTTTACCCGGTGGGTGGAGTGCCAGGAGTGTGGGACCGGCTACACGCAGGTGATGGGCACCAATTCAGGCCAGCCGGTCGTGGCGTCAAACGTGGTCATCCAGTACACCACCGAGTCTCTGGACATGGCCGATCCGAACACCAGCGATCGCTGGATCAACATCAACACCGCAGGGTCAGGTGAGGCGCTTCTGTTCCTGGGGCACAAATACTATCGGGGCACCTGGCAGAACGCGGGCAACGGGCAGCCGACCCGGTTCTTTCTGCCCGACGGCCAGCCGGCTCCCTTCGACCCCGGACAGACCTGGATTGAAGTGGTGCCCACGAGCTCCGCTCCGTCCTCGTTCCATTTGACGCTCGGGAGCTAGCGTCCGCTGGAGCTCGGCGGCGCCGTGGCGGCCTCCGTGCCGCCACGGCCGATTGCCGTCTCCGATCGGCGGCCGGTCGTGCTCACCCTCAGGATGCTGACGTTCTTGTAGGGAAGCCAGCCCGTTTTGGGGATCGCCAGGGAGCGGTGGTGGAGCCGGCCGTCTGTACGCACCAGATACTCGATGCGGCCGCTCTTCACCTCCCCGACGCCGACGGTGTTAGGCGGAAACAGCACGCGAATCTGGCGCCCGGCGACGACGTTGATGAGCCACACCGCCTGGGCGCGGCCCAGCAGACTGGCCGGCCCCGCCTTGACCAGGTACGGGGGATCGAGGTAAACGATGGTCGTGATGGCCACCGGGCCCTGATAGAGGAGCTTCCCTGTCCGCGCATCGGCCACCAGCACGACATGGAGATACTCGTTGCTCTTCGGGTGGGCGGACGGCGGCGTGCCGATTTCCAGGAGAACCAGATCGCCCGCCACCTGCCAACGGCGGAGCCACTTGTAATCGAGGCCGCCAATTGACACCAGCACACGCTTGCGCGCCCCGATGGGCTGAACGAGAACCTCCAGGTTTCCGCGGGTGAGCGGCCCGGGACTCACCGACAGCACACCCGTCTTGGTGATAAGGGTGGGATGGGCCGTCAGCACCCGGATGGCATGGTCGCTCTCCGGCTTGAGCTTCGGAGCCACATGAACGCGCGGGAGTACAAAGGCCGGTCCACAGGCTGTCGCCAGCATCGCGATGAGGACCAGGAGACCGAGAGGTCTCATGCGCCGTACGATGCCCATGGCCGCCTCCCAGGGTGGACTCTTTCCTGTCATCATGGGGAGTATACTGCTTTCGAAACCGCCACGACGAGGCCGACACACCAGACGGCCCACGAGGCGAGTGGGGAGGACCTCTACTATGGCGCCGCTAGTGATCGTGCAAGGCTTCGGCCCCTTCGGCACCCACGAGGTGAATCCATCTGAGCGCCTGGTGCACGATCTCGAGACCACCTACCCCGAGGACCGGGCCCGCGTCACCGGACGCGTGCTGACCTGTTCGGCCGAGGCCGTCGGGGAGGTATCGGAACTCCTCTTGCACTATCGCCCGGATGTGTATCTCGGCATCGGACTCGCGTACGGACGGAGCGCGGTGGCGGTGGAACGCCTCGCCATCAATCTGGCCGACTACGGGATTGCCGACGAGGCCGGCCTCACCCTGACGGAACGGCCGATTGCACCGGACGGGCCTGCGGCCTACTGGTCAACGCTTCCGGTGGCCGCCGTCCGGGACGCATGGCGGCGGGCCGACGTACCCGGTTACATATCCAATACCGCCGGGACGTTCTTGTGCAACCACTCGTTCTATCTCGCGGCCCACACGGCGGCCACGACCGGTCTCCCGACCCGCGTCGGCTTCGTTCATGTGCCGGCTCTGGTCGAGCAGGTCCGGCGGGGGTCGGAGCCGGCGCTGCCCTACCAGATCCTCCGTCAGGCGCTCACGGTGGCGCTTGACGCCATCATCAGCGCGCCGTCGCCTGTTCCGGGTGCTGCAGAAAGTGCCGCGCCCCTCGTTCGAGGAGCATGACCCCGATCGGCAGTGCCTCCTCGCTGACACGAAAGTGCGGCGAGTGGTGCGGAAACACCTCGGTGTCCGGCGCCGCGCCCAAGAAAGCAAAGGCGCCCGGGCGCTCTTTCAAGTAGTACGCAAAGTCCTCTCCGCCCATCGACGGGGAGGGCTCGATGAAGTGCGCGTCCCGTCCCACGGCCGCGCGCCAGGCGTCTACAACCGGCCCGTGATTGATGACGGCCGGGTAGCCGTACATATACTCAAGTTCGGCAGTGGCGCCGTGCATGCGGGCGGTATTTTCCGCCACCACACGGATTTCCTCCTCGACCAGGGCCTGGGTGCCATGATTAAGCGTGCGGACAGTGCCGGTGACTTCGGCGTCCTCGGCGATGATATTGAACGTGACCCCGCCCCGGATGGTGCCGGCCGTCACGACCGCGGCCTCCATCGGACTCACCCGACGGCTCACGATCGTCTGCAGATTGACGACGATCTGACTTGCAATCAGCACGGCGTCTTTGGCGGTGTCTGGCTCAGATCCATGCCCACCCCGCCCATGAATGCGGATCCGGAAGCGGTCGGAGTTAGCCATCATGGTGCCGTGGCGGATCCCAACCGTTCCTACGGGAAACCCTGACCACACATGCAGGCCGAGCACGACATCGACGCCTTCCAGCACTCCCCGAGCGATGAGGTCCGGGGCACCGCCAGGCGGGCGTTCCTCGGAGGGCTGAAACATGATCCGAACCTGTCCGGGAAAATCCCGCCGCGCCAGGAGCCCTTCAATGGCGCCAAGCAGGATGGTCATATGCATGTCGTGCCCGCAGGCGTGCATCACGCCTTCATGGCGGGACGAAAACGGCTCGCCCGAATCCTCGACCAGAGGCAGGCCGTCCATGTCGGCGCGGAGCGCGACCGTGGGACCACTTGCGCGACCGGCGATGTCCGCCATCAGGCCGGTCTTGCCGAGGCGCACGGGACTCAGCCCCAGACGGAGAAGTTCCCGCTCGAGGTAGTCGGCGGTTTCAAACTCTTCAAAAGCCAGCTCCGGAATCTGATGCAGGTCTCGCCGCCAGGTTATGTACTGGGGATTGATGTCCATGCCGCTTCCCTTCTGTAAGCCCTGTTTGGGATTGCTGCGTTCCACGGTGGTTCCCTCGCTGCTCACGGACGTTCGCCCGCACTCGCTCGAGACGATCAACAGCAACATCCCGCCGAGCATCCGGCGGGTGTGAGCGCGAACGGTCAGTAAATGCGCTGGCCGAGCGCCGACGCGATGAGATCGGCCGCCAGGATGCCGGTCCGGTTATGTTCGTCGAAAATCGGGTTAACCTCCGCCATGTCAAACGAGGTCATAAGGCCAGACTCGGCTACCAGTTCCAGGGCCAGATGAGCCTCGCGCACCGTAAGGCCGCCCGCATACGGTGTACCGGATCCGGGTGCGTAGACGGGGTCGACGGCGTCTATGTCAAACGAAACGTGAAGCGCATCGGTACCGCCGGTCGCCACATGGATGGCCTGGCTCATGACTTCTCGCATCCCAAGCTTGTCGATGTCGTACATCGAGAAGACGGTCACGCGCTGACGGCGCATAAGCTCCGCCTCCTCGGGGTCAAGGATGCGCGTGCCTACGTACACGAGTCGATCAGGACGCGCAAAAGCGCCCTTGAACGGCGCAAGCAGTGCCGCGTGGCCCAGCCCGGTCGCGACGGCGGCCGGCATCCCGTGGATGTTGCCCGAGGGGGTAGACTGGTCCGTGTTAAAGTCCCCATGGGCGTCAAACCATATAATGCCGGGATTCTTGTGAACGCGGGTGAGTCCCGCGATGGAGCCCATCGCCAGCGCGTGATCGCCGCCCAGCACGAGAGGAAGAGACCCCTCCAAAAGAGCGCGCTCCACGCTGCGCGCAAGAATCCGCGTGACCTTGACGATCTCGCTCAGGTACTTGAGATGCGTGTCAGCCGGCGGCCGGCTTTCGGGCACGGGGACCGGCAGATTCCCCACGTCGGTCACCTCGTGTCCGACGCGACGCAGGCGTTCGTGGAGACCCGCGTATCGAATGGCACTCGGTCCCATGTCCACGCCCCGCCGATCGGCCCCGTAATCCAGCGGCACCCCGATAATGGTGATGTGCTTGTTGGTCACCTGTACACCCCGGTGGCTATTATACCGCGGGCGTCTTCCAGCTATCGGGAGGCAAGCCCCGCGCGGGCGTGAACTCGAGCCGCCTGGCCGGCAAGCGCTTCCGCCGCGCCGGGGCTCACGCCCGGCACATCCCCTCCACTCCAGCGCTCTGCGCGGCTACCACACGCGGTCTCCCTCAACTACGACCCGTCGGCTCGACCCTTCCTGGCTCGGAGTTGTGGTGGACATCGCCCGGGCGGACGGGGCCGGCGCCAGCGGGAGGCTCTCAGACTGGACGAGGTCATGGCTGTCGGGACACGAGCGGCCGAAACCGCGGCCAAGCCCCCAACCGAAATAGCACCCGGCGGCCGGATCCACGTCCGGCCCCACTCTCCCACGACGACGGCGGCCCCACGCCCTGCGCGGAATCAAAACCGCGCCAGACGGCGGATGCTCAGCATATAAACGAAACGGCCGCCTTCCGGCGGCCGCTCTCGGACTAACGCTTGGAAAATTGCGGACGCTTGCGGGCTTTCTTGAGTCCGTACTTCCGCCGCTCCTTCACCCGCGGGTCGCGGGTCAAATAACCTGACTTCTTCAGGGTCGGCCGGAAGTTGTGGTCCATCCTGACCAGGGCCCGGGCTATCCCGTGCCGCACCGCACCCGCCTGGCCCGACACACCGCCACCCTGGACGGTGGCGATGACATCGTAGCGGCTCTCGCCCTTGACCGCCTTCAGCGGTTCCACCACTACCATGCGATGCTGCGCCAACTGGAAATAGTCGTCGAAACGGCGTCGATTGATACGGATCTCGCCACTGCCGGGCATGACCCGGACTCTGGCGATGGCCCTCTTCCGGCGGCCGGTTCCCCAAAACTGCAGTGCGGTCGCCACTACTTGACCTCCCAGATGTCGGGCAGCTGCCCGGCGTGCGGATGCTCGGGCCCTCGGTAAACACGGAGCTTCCGGAACATCTCCCGACCAAGTTTGGTCTTCGGAAGCATTCCGCGAATCGCCCTCTCCACGGCAAAGTCCGGACGCTCACTCATGAGACGCCGGTATACCACCCGTCGAAGGCCCCCCGGGTACCCGGAATGGTGAAAGTAAATCTTCTGGTCGAGCTTGCGTCCGGTCAGCACCGTTTTGGCCGCGTTAATGATGATCACGTGGTCACCGGTATCTACATGCGGAGTGTAGATGGGCTTGTGCTTCCCACGAAGGAGCACGGCCGCAGCAACGGCCACGCGGCCAAGAGGCTTGCCTCCGGCATCGATTACCCACCACTTGCGGACGACGTCTTGGCGACGCGCCATGAACGTGGACACGAAGGTCGACTCCCTCCCAAAAAATGCGCCGTCGGCACAAAGCGCCAACTGGCGAGCACACCTATATTAGCTATCGGACCTGTCCGCGTCAACCGCCGGCGCGCGGCCGGCCCGTGATTCTAACGTTGTGCCGCGATGCGTGTGTCGGATCGGCGAACCGGCCGCCGGGATCCATGTGATCCACTGGAGTTAGCGGGCCGATGGCGTCGTGGTGAGGTCGTTTTCCCCCACAGCGCCACACCCGACGGGACGGCCGTCCCCACTGATGCCACGACGATTGCGTGAGGGACTGGGTCAACTCGCCCTTTCTCTCGCCGTTTCGGCGCCCACCCTGACCGCGACTACAAGAAGGCAGTGTACACCTTCTTCCAGTGTCTGCGCCCCGACGGAATCCGGCATGCTGAAGGCTGCTCGATTCGACGGAGGCCGGGATAGAAAGAGACGCCGACAGCATGGTGGGTGGCCCATCCGGCGGCGTCCGCACGACGAGGCCGATCTGTCCCCCGCTGGCCAGGGCGACGGGGACGGCGGTCTGGCCTGCCAGGCGCATGGGAGCCACGCGGACCTCGCGGCCGGCCGCTGCCTCAATGCCGAGGGCCGCGCCCGCTTTCCCCAGCGGTCTGACAAGCACCCCACGGAGAGATCGTATTCGACGGACAGAGGCCCCGTGCTTCCTGCGGTCTTGCGCCCGAAGCTCGACGGTGCCGGACGGGCGAAACCCCGGGCCGTCAGGTGCACAGGAACTCGGGCACCCGGTCCCGAAGTCATCGAGACTTAACGCGCCACGTTCACGAATGGATGGGGACAGGTGGCGACCATGAAGGCAGGACACGGAGAGCGAGAGGATCGAGAGGCCGCCGGCCACGACGGCAGCCGGAGCTTCGGGGGATGGACGCCGGCGGCCGTCGTCGACTGGACCGTGCCCGGGGGGCTCCAGGTCAGCCGGGACGGGTCCACTCTGGTAGCCGGCTTCCGTCATCCGGACCTGGTCCACAATCGCCTGGAGCAGTGGATCGCCCGTCTCACCCCCGGTGGCCTGTCTCCCCTAACTCGAGGGCCTCACGACATTCTCGGGCGGCTTTCGCCCGATGGGCGCCGGCTCGTGTACGTCCATCGAGACCTCCGCCGCGATTACCTGCGTGTGACAGGTTTAGACAACGCCGCATCTGACACCGTCGCGGCGGCGATTCCGCTGCCCCCGTTCCGGGTGCACGACCTGGCCTGGGCCCCTGACAGCGAGCACCTCGCCGTCGCGGCCGGATCAACATCCCGGGGATCGGTGCTGTTGTTGAGTGTTGATGGCGGCACCTCGCATGAACTTGCCGCCGCTTCCGGCTCTCCCGGCTTCCCTATTTCTTATCGTCTTCCAACATGGCTTCCCGACGGCAGCCTGGTGGTGGCCGCCTCCACGTTTGACCCGGCCGGGCCGATAGAAGTGTTGCAGATCCTGCGGCCGGACGCCGCGCCGACCTTGCTTGAGGGCTTTAGCGGACACATCGGTTCCATCGCCGTCCCGCCCGCGGGGGATGGGCTCGTCTTTACCGGTGTGCCCAAAGGGGACCATCCTATCGCCCGCGAGCCCCATTTGTATCGGATGGCGCTCGGCGGGCGCCGTGGCGTTGTGGATGTGACCGCGCACTGGGAGCGCCCCGTGGGCCTGTCGCTGCCCGGCAGCCCGGGGTCGCTGGACGTGCACCCACTGCAGTTTGGGTCCGACGGAACGCTCTACGCCATCGTGGCCAACCAGGGCCGGTCCGACGTGTACCGGTTCCGGGATTTCACCCACCGTCCCGAGGCACTGCCGGGCCTTCCGCCTACCGTGCTGGATCTAGCCGTGTTCGACGGCGGTGTGTGGGTCGTGGGCGCCACGCCTGCCGAGCCCCCCGATGTATACCGCTGGCAAGACCGGACCGAACTCTGCACCCATCTTCACGCAGGCCGTCAGCAAAGCCGACCGGTGATCGAGCCGGAACCGTTCACCATCAGCGGGGGGCGTTACGCTGTGAGCGGCTTTCGCGTGCGCCCGCACCAGGAGGCGCCTCACCCCACCGTCCTCCTCCTTCATGGAGGACCCGGCGGTGGCTTCGGTCCCGCTTTTCATGCAGGTGCGCAACTTCTGGCCGCGCGCGGATATCTGGTGCTGATGGCGAACCCTCGCGGCAGCACCAGCTATGGTACGGCGTTCAGCGAAGGGGTCGTGGGCGATCCCGGCGGCGGTGATTTTCAGGACCTGATGGCGGTGCTGGACGAACATCTGGCGGCGGCGCTGGCGGATCCGAAGCGCCTTGCGATTGTGGGCTATGGGTATGGCGGCTTTCTCGCCGCCTGGGCCATCACCCAGACCGATCGCTTTAAAGCCGCCGTGATGGGGGCGCCCGCCGTCAACTGGTTCAGCCTCTACGGCACAACCGCCGGCAGCGGCCGCGCTTGGTTCGAGGCTCTTATCGGGGGTCCACCCTGGCAGCACATGGAGCTCGCCATCGGCCGCTCTCCGCTTGCCCACGCCGGCCATGTGCGGACGCCAACACTGCTCGTCGCCGGCGAGCGCGACGAGCTCTTCCCCGCATCGGAGGCACACCAGTTCGCAAGCGCCCTAGGGATCCTGTGATTTAGGACTGTCTGGTGGGGCGATCCCCCGCCTCACGGGTCCCTGTGCGGATAGACCACCGGATCATCGGGCCCAGCGAGGGGATATCGCGCAACGTGAGAGGCTGTGGGGCGTCCCAGCCGGTCATTTAGGCACACGCCACCGCCCCCGGTCCGGGCTCGGGCCTGGGCAGCGCCGCCACGCGGGCCAACTCCATGATATTGTAGGCCACCGCCACCAGGCGCTCTTGCCAGAGGGTTTTCCGCTCGCCCCAGTATCGTCCCTGGCGACCGCCGTGCCGACTTTGTTGGGCCTGGACATGTTCCACATGGCTTCGCCGGCGATAGCGGGCTTGCCATTCGGGCGTGGCCTGTTGCTGACGAGCGGCCTGAATGACCGCTTCATCGGCCCGAATACTGAGACTCCGCGGCCGTGGGCCCGCCACGCACTGCGCGCGGAGGGGACAGGCCTGGCAGGTGACCGCCGCCCAGCGGACCACCCGCCGCCCATCCTGCCGGGGGCGTACCGCGGTGTAGGCCACCAGGACGCCGTGGGGACAGGTCACCGTCTCCGCGGTGCAATCGACCAAGAAGGCGGTCTTGGGAAACAACCCGCCGTGGTTGTTGGTGGGCGGGACTGGGGCGACCACGGTCGTGGTCGGGGCCACGGCGGTCACCGCCGCCTGCACGGTCGTTGGCCCATAGGCCGTATCGCCCATCACTTGCCTGGGGACTTGACCGGTCAGGGCCCCCCGTTCGGTCACCAAGGCGGCCAGCCTGTCCCCATCGGCGACATTCGCCGGGCTGACGAGCACCGCCGTCACCAGGCGGGCGCCCTGAGCGGGGGGCGTGCTCTGCGTGAGCTGATGGCTTTTGTAGCCATCCACCTTGGTGGCCGTCGTCTTGCGGCCATGCCGCATGGCCGGATCCACGGTCGAGATCACCCGGTCCGCCGCCACCCGCTGGGCGATCCGTACGCCCCCGTTCGGGTCGGGCTCAATGTCCTGTTCCGTCACCGTTGCCAGGAGCTGGACTGCTTGCTGCAGACTCTCGGATCCCGCCCGCGCCCCGGTGTACCACGCCCCACAGGTCCGGCCATCGGTCACCAGTTCCTGTAAGAGCGCCTGCCGGGCCGCCGGGTCGGCCCAGGGGATGGCGGGCCGGCGCCGCTCTGCGTAGTCTGTCCGCTCGAGGGGCGGCGCCGGGATCCCGTCCGCCGCCCCCTGCCGCAATACCGCCGCCACGGCCCGGCGGATCAGGGTCAGCGTCCCTTGCCGCGCCGCGGCCCCCGCCACCATGAAGCTATCGACTAAATCTTCCTCCGCCCCCAGCAGCCCCGCCTCGGCCGCCACCGTCAGCGTCTGCCGCAACAACAGCCGGTCGGCGTCCACCGCCAGCAACCGCCCCCGATACTTGCACAGGGTCGACCGGTCCAGGGTGATCTCCGGGCTCCGGCTGAGTCCCAACGCGAACTTGACCCGGTCATCATAGAAGGCGGCGTCCACCGCCTCCTGATCCGACCACCCTTGGCGCAAGGCCAGGATGAGGAGCGGCACGATGAGAGACGGCGGAATTGACGGGCGCCCCGTCTCCGCGTACCAGTGGGCAAAGTCCGCGTCGTGGAGGTGCGCCGCCGTCCAGGCCCGCATCTGGGCCCACACCGAGCGGGCCGGAATCCGTTTGTACCACTCATCCGTATCGGCGAACGAGGTTTGGGATGGTCGATGGCCCAGCAAGGCAATCCCTCCGAGATCCAGATTGATCCAATTGTCCCGCAATCTGCGGTCTCATGCCATTCGGTGAGGGTTTTTCACAGGATCCCTAGAACGCCTTCAGGTCCCCTACCGTATGGTGGACCTGGCCGGAGCCGGGCACACACTTGACACGCCGCGCGCACGGGCGCGGTTATGGCGCGAGAC
>JAJZYZ010000001.1 GCA_021797815.1 Bacillota bacterium | reverse complement strand
GGTCGTAATCTCGGCATCGCCGCCCTCGGCAATCACGGCCGTACCGGCGTCCTCCGTCACGGCCTCCGTGCTCTGGGTGCTGATGGTGCTCACCGCCACCTGCAGGCCCCCGAGACGGAGCGTGTAGGCCGACGCGGGCGCGGTCGGCAAGCCGAAGCGGCTGGCATATTCGGTAACTAGAAGAGGGCCGGCGCTACCCATAAACTGCATCAGCACCTCGGTTCCGAAGGAGGTCCCGGTGACCGCGGTGGCACTCGTGAGCGTGAGGTCGGAGCGCACGCCCGGCAAGGCCAGCGCGAACCGGAGGCGCTTTTGCAGACTGTCCACCTGGGCAATGGCCGTTCCACCTCCGAGCACACCGAGGGTGCCGGTGGGCGGCGTGAATAAGAACGTATTGTGGCCGAACGTGGGGTTTACACCGTACTTCAGGAATGTCATGGCCACGGTGGTGTCGCCCATGTCCAGAGTCAATCCTCGCGGCACGCCGCTTTTCGATCCGTACAGGAGGGTCCCGTGCACCGCGCCGAGCGCCGTAGGGTTCCCCGAAAAACTGACCCGCCAGCGACCGTCTGGCAGCGTCCGGACCTGGGTAAAGGTCACCGCCGACAGTAGCGTGCCGAGGTCCGTGGTCGCCCACCGCAGGTCATACCCACTCGGCGCCAGGGTCGATGCCACACCATAGCGTGAGCCACCTACCGCGTAGGTCCAGGCATCAGTCCCGTTGGCCACCGCGGTCAGGGATGTGTTGCCCGAATCGATAACCTCACGGACATCGTAAGCCCCGTTGGCCTTCACGTTGACGGAGGCCGCCAAAGTGCCGTGCGATCCCGTCACGTCAACCGTGGCCTGAACCTCTTCAGAATGAAAGCTCCGGACCCGCTTTAAAATAATCGCGCGAGCTTCCTGCACCCGGTCCGGCCCCTTCAACGATACCGGCGTATGACCGCACGCCGAAAGAACGAGCCCCGCCCCCGCCAGCGAGACCAGCATCTTCGCGTTTCTCGAACGCCCGGTGTGCGGAGTCCTGTCCATGGGGGAATGGTATGTCATCGGTTCCGCCTGGACAATGGCGGCCCTCCTGACCGGTCCAGCAAATCTTATGCAAGCAAAGCACCCCCGGACCCTGGACATGACACGTCTAAATGGTCACACTGATCCTGCTTCCTCATGCCCAAGGGACATGAATCTAGACAGCCGATGATTGACTACCAATAAGCGGGAGAGTGAGAGACGTCATGGTGGGTGAACGACCAGACCGCGTTGCTATATTTATCGATGGGGCGAACATGTTCTACGCGCAGCGAAGTCTGGGATGGCACCTGGACTTTGCCCGCGTACTGAACCACTTTACCCAGGAATCCGAGCTCTACAATGCCTTCTACTACACCGGCGTGCAGGTTCCGCCGGACCTTTCCCAGCGCGACTTCCTGACGGCGCTCAGGCATCTCGGGTTTACCGTGCGGGAAAAGGTCATCAAGGAAACGTATGATCAGTCCAGTTCCAACACCATCCGCCGCGCCAATCTCGACATCGAGATCGTGATTGACATGTTCAACACGTCGGGGCGTTACGATGTGGCCGTCCTCATGAGCGGTGACGGTGACTTCGAGCGGGCCGTCGAATTGCTCCGCTCCAAGGGCAAGGAGATTATCGGCGTGGGTACGCGGGGTATGATTGCCGCCGAACTGGAAAATGCGTGCGACCGGTACGTGAAGCTCGAAGACATTCGGGACGCGGTCGAGAAGATAAGGCCCCAGGCCGTCGTCTGACGAGACTCAAAACCCCCCGGTCGGCCGGGGGGATTTTTCGTTTGCCCATCAACGCGGCGCGGCCATGACGTCGGTCTGCCGGGTCATCCTTCGTAAAGAACATCCGGAGCAGATGGTCGGTCAGGCGCCCACGTCCTCTGCCGACCCGAGGGCCCGGAGCGCTTCTTGCAAGACGGTCCGCGACGCTTCTGACACATCCTCATAGGGCGCCGCCACCCGGCAGGGAGTGAATCCCTGAAGCTCCAAGATGGCCTTCCAGGCCTTATAGCCGCCGTGGCGCCGGCAGACATTCACGAGAGCCATCAGCCGCTCTTGCAGATTCCGGGCGGCATCAAGACGTCCGGCCTGATAATGGCGGATGATCGCGACCTGGAAGGGGGCGACGGCGTTGGCGGCCGCGCAGATGGTCCCGGCGGCTCCCACCGCCAGCGACGCCAGCAGCATCTCATCCGACCCCGTCACAACCGTGAAGGCCTGACCGCGGGTCGCGGAAAGAAGCTCCTGCAGGTACAGAAAGCGGCCCCCCGAGTCTTTGAGACCGATGATGCGCGGGTGGGCCGCCAGATCCCGCACCACCTCAACCGAAAGCTCCACCTTCGTATAGGGCGGGATGTTGTAAAGCACGAGCGGAATGGGAGATCGGTCGGCGAGGTCCGTGTAGAAGCGGGCCACTTCGGACGGGCCCATCGGATAGTAGAAAGGCGGCGGCACCAGCGCCGCGGCCATGCCGTTTGCTCCTGCCGCCTCGAGCCCGGCCCGGATGCGGTCGACCACCGTGTCGGCCACTCCACTCAACACGGGCACGCGCCCATTCGCCCGCTCCTGCACCCGTCGCTGCACGGCGTCCCGCATTTCGGGCGCGAGACCCGACACCTCGCCCGTGGAGCCGAGAACCGCAATCCCCGTCACCCCGTCGTCAATCACACGATCGGTGAGGGCGTCGAGCGCCGCCTCCGATAATCGCCCGGTCTCCGTAAGCGGGGTCGCGAGCGCCGGATACACGCCGGCCGGGAGCGCCGTCCACGCCGTCATCGGATCCACCTGTGGTCCAAGTCCAAGGAGGTCCCTCATTCCGGTGCCTTTTCGGCACCCCAAAATCTCCTGTCATTGTAACAAGCCCTCGCCGCCCCGACGCTCTGTTCACCTGTCGAAGAGGCCTCTAGACTGAGCTTGACTACGGCGCGCGGCCCTCTTTCCCACTCCCGTTGGGCGGGTGGGTCGGGTGCCGATCGAGACGGTCGATTGAAAGGCGGGAGATACGCATGCGAGCCATTGCCCTCAGCCAATACGGGGGTCCCGAGGTCCTATCTATCGTAGACGTGCCGGATCCGGTTCCGGGACCGGGTCAGGTACTGGTGCGGGTCCGGGCCACCTCGCTCAACCGGGCCGACCTTCTCCAGCGCATGGGACACTACCCGGAGCCGGATCCGAAACCGGCTCACGAAATCTTGGGGCTCGATGTCGCCGGCGAGGTGGTTCAGGCGCCGAGCGGCGCGTTCCAGGCGGGCGATCGGGTCATGGCCCTCGTCGCCGGTGGCGGGTATGCCGAGTATGCCCTCGTGCCCGAACGTTCCCTTCTTCTTATGCCGACCGGCTGGAGCTATGAGCAGGCGGCCGCTTTTCCCGAGGTGTTCTATACGGCCTACGATGCGTTGGTCCAGCTGCCGGCCGCGGTCGGGGATACGGTGCTGGTTCATGCCGCAGCGAGCGGAGTCGGTTCGAGCGCCGTCCAGCTCCTGGCGGCGATGGGCGCGTTTCCGATCGGAACGGTCGGCTCGGCGGAGAAGGCCGCCCGCGTACTCACACTGGGAGCCGTCCGCGCCGTTAACTATCACGACGAAGACTTTGTGGCCGTCTGTCGCGAATTCACCGGGGGACGGGGCGTCGACGGCATCGTGGATCTGGTTGGCGCCTCCTACTTTGAACGGAACCTGCAAGTGCTGGCGCGGCGCGGCCGCCAGATTGTCGTCGGCACCGTCGGCGGGGTGCAGGCCACGGTTCCGCTTGACCTCCTTATGGGCAAGCGTCTGGCGATTACCGGCACCTCGCTCCGTTCACGGCCGCCCGAAGAAAAGATGGCGCTCGCCCAGGCGGTGAAGCAACACGTGCTGCCGCTGTGTGAAACCGGGCGCCTCGCACCGGTCATCGACCGTGTGTACCCTTGGACGGAAGCGCGCGACGCGCATCAACGGATGGAGTCCAATCTCAATATCGGGAAAATCGTCCTCAGCATTTCCTAAGCCGGATGCGGCGAGATTCGCTAGGATAGGGGAGGAATTGAGGAGGCTGACTCACCATGATCTGGGCTTCCGTCCAAGATACGATGACCGGGTGCAGTTCCTACCTGGTCGGCGACGAGCTCACCGGACAGGCCCTGGTGGTGGACCCACTCCATTCCAAGACGGCGGCGCATTACGTCTTGATGGCGCAGGACCTGGGCCTCAGCATCGCGTATGTCGTCGACACGCACACCCACGCCGACCACGAGTCAGCCGCCCGCGAGCTTTCCGAGGCGGCGCAGGCCACCCTCGCGCTCTCGCATCGTGCGCCGGTTCATTTCGCCTACGCGCCGCTCAAGGAGGGCGACCGCTTTCACCTCGGATCGGTGGAGGTTGAGGTGTGGGAGATGCCGGGTCATACGCCCGACTCGCTGTGTCTGGTGCTGCGGGACCTGGATCGCGGCGGAGAACCCTGGCTGGTGATGACGGGCGATGTCTTGTTCGTCGGCGACGTCGGCCGACCCGACCTCGGGGAGTCGTCTGAAGCCGCCGTGAAAGAAGCCGCCCGCGCCCAGTTCCGGAGCCTCGACCGCCTGATGGAGCTTCCGGACTATGTGGAAGTCTATCCGGCTCATTTCGGCGCCTCGCATTGCGGTGGGCTCTACATGTCGCGCAAGTACTGCTCCACCATCGGCTACGAGCGACGTTACAACACCCTGTTGCAGGCGCGCGACCCGGATCGGTTTGTCGCCGAACAGTTGAAGTTCTTGAAGCCGCCGCCGGAGAATGCCCGCAAGGTGCGGGCCCTGAACCTCGGCGCCGCGGGCTCCTCTTGATGGCCGAGCCGTCCTCGATGCGGGGGCTGTGGGAGGACGTGAAGACCGGCCGCGTTGAGCTCCTAGACCTCCGGCCGCCCCGGGCCTTTCATCACGACCATGTGCCGGGATCGGTCTCCGCGCCGTACCGTCTGCAGGGATTCGGGCCGTCGGTAGCCGCTTTCCTGTCGGACCGCGGGGGTCCCCCGTTTGCTCTTGTGTCAGACAATCAGATCGTGCTGGATGCCGGCCGGGAGGCGCTGCACGACTCCGGGTTTATTCCCGAGGCTGTTCTCGTCATGCGGATGACGGAGTGGGCGGAGGCGGGCCTCCCGTCGGTGCGGGTGCCTGACCTGTCCGTCGACCACCTCTTTACGGAACGCGACCAGTACGTGGTGATGGACGTCCGTGAACCCTACGAGTGGCGGAGCGGAGTCATTCCCGGCGCCCTCACGCTGCCGATGGGGACGGTGCCCGATGAGACCAGGAAGCTCGACCGTGCTCGCCGCTATGCCATCGTATGCGCTCACGGCAACCGGTCGCAGTCCGTCGCCAGCTTTCTGGCGGACCAGGGCTTTGACGTGATGAATGTGGCGGGCGGGATGATGGCGTGGCTTCAGGCCGGCTATCCGGTCCGCGAGACCGCGTCCCCCTAGCCGCCCCGCACGCTGTGGGCTGTGTCTCCCCTCATTCCCGGGACTCCGGCGGCTCCCAAATCCTTTCGAAGTAGGCCCCCATTCCCGGCCGCCACGACCAGAGTTCCGGCGGATATCCGAGCCGTGGGATCTCGTCGGGCGGAAACCAGGCCCACCCGGACGCCTCGCCGTCGGCGGCGTGAATCTCCCCTCCCGTGACCCGGCATAAGAACAGCGTCGCCATGTACTCGACCTGGTCGCCGTTCGGATAATGCACGCGCCACGGCGCCACCACCCCCATCAGGTGGGTCGGACGGACCGCGAGCCCTGTCTCCTCGCGCGCCTCCCGCACCACGGCCGCCGCCGGACTCTCCCCGGGGTCCACGGCGCCCCCGGGCAGCATGAATCCGCCGGTATCCCGGTTCACCAGAAAGAGAGTCCGCCCCCGCTCATCGCGGATGACGGCGCCTGCGCTCGGCATGAGCAGGAGGCGCGAGCCGACGCGGCGGCGGATCCCGGCCAGATACGGGGAGATTGGCACGCTAAGCCCCTCCCGGCCTGGCGGGGAAGCTGAAGCCATCCTCGAGGAGCGTCTGTCCAATCTCCACCTGCCGGCTGGTGAGGAAGTGCGCCCCCATGTGTTCGTAGAACGCCCGGGCAGGATTGTCGTGAAGGACCCAGACCAGGGCTGGCAGGAGTCCGCGCTCAGTCAGGTCCGCGAGGCCTTGGCGCAGAAGGAGCTTCCCGTAGCCGCGCCCATGGCAGGTGGGGTGCACATACAGCATGTACACCTCTCCCGGATGGCCGCTGACGGCTCCCGTCTCCGGGCCAACTCCGACGTATCCCTCCACGCCGTCGTGATCCTCGACAACATAGACGAAAAGTCCTCGTCCGGCCCCGTCCGCAAGCGTTCGCTGCCATCTGGCCCGGGTGGTCTCGGGGTCAAGCGCGTCCAGCACCGCATCCGGGATGATGCCCCGGTAGGTCGCCTGCCAGGTGTCTATCCGGATGCGGGACAGAGCCGCGATGTCGCTCACCTCCGCCCGCCGGACGGCCGCCATCACGAGGCAGACACCGGCGGCGCGCGGCGCACGATCCGCCACCAGCGCTCGCGGGTCGCGCGCAGGAGGGCGTCATAGCCGCTCCGTCCCTCCAGGACCTCAAGATAGGCGGCAAGGAGACTCTGGTCACGGATAAACAGGCGGGACCACGCTCCCGGCATCGTGTAGAAGAGACGCGCGAGAACGCCCGCGCGCTGCAGTTCCGGCCAGACCTGTTCGCCAAGCTCCCGATCGTAGGCGCTGAGGTCGGTCCCCGTTGCCGCCGCCGCCGTGACCACCCGTGCGGCGCGCGCTCCCGACGAGAGTGCCGCATAGATGCCTTCCGCCGAAAACGGATCCATGAGGCCGGCCGCGTCGCCGGCCAAGAGGGCGCGCCCGCGGGTGAGCGCCGCCCGCGCCCACCGGTACGGGAGCGGATGCGCGAGAATCGACCCTGTCGCGCGAAAACCGATCTCGTCACAATACCGTTGCAGGCGCTCGCGCCACGCGAAGCCGGAAGCATGAAAGCTTCCGACCCCCACGTTCAGGCGGTCGCCTTTGGGAATCACCCAGCAGTATCCCCAGGGGGTGTCGGAAACCATGACCTCGCAGCGCTCGCGGTACGCCTCCAGGAGCTCGGGGCGGGCCTCGGCCTCGATTTCGAGGGCGGCCCCGTTTCGCGGGCGGGAGAGGCCGAGTGCCCGCGCCGTCATGCCCTTCGCGCCGTCGGCACCCACCAGATAGCGGACCGGATACCGGTCGGCCGCCGTCTTTACGACGTAGCCGTCCCCCTCCGGACTCGATTCAATCTGGGCGACACGCTCGCCGTCGTGCGCGATCGCACCGGACGCCGCCGCCTCTTCAAACAGAAATTGGTCAAAGTCGCGGCGCACCACCGTATGGCAATAAGGCACGTCGCGGCCCACGGTCACCGGAGGGAGATTGGCGGCCCGATAGGTCCACTGCCGCGGATGATTCTTAAAGAAGCGCTCTCCTCCGGGGGGCAGCAGGGCGAGCCCGCGGTCTGTAAGGGCACCGCCACAAGGTTTCACCCGCGGATGCGTGGCCGCTTCCAGAAGGATGACCGAAAGCCCGCTCTCCGCCAGGAGCCGCGCGGCGGTGCTGCCCGCCGGTCCGCCGCCAATTACGCCGACATCCCACATGCTGCGTCCCCCCTAGTCGCCCCGACCCGACTCCGCCTCCTCGTGAAGCTTCTTCGCAATGCGCTCCCGGAGCACGGTCTTTTGAATCTTACCGCCCGGGCCGAGCGGCATCTCCTCGAGAATCTCGACCCGCTCCGGCCACTTGTACTTGGCGATGCCACGCTGCGCCAGAAACTCCTGGAATAAAGACACGTCGGGCGGCGTCCCCGCCACCGGCACCACATACGCGCACAGGCGCTCCCCCATCACGGCATCAGGCATCCCGACCACGGCGATGTCGCGCACCGTCTCGTGCTGGCTCAGGAGATCCTCGATCTCCCGCGGGAAAATATTCTGGCCGCCGCGCAGGATCATGTCCTTCTTGCGGCCGATGACGCGGAGATATCCCTCTCGGTCATACAGGCCCAGATCGCCGGTGCGCTGATAGCCTTCCCAGCGGCCGCCGTACTCGGTGTCGTGATAGGTGGCGGCACTCTCCTGCGGCTCCGCGAAGTAGCCGTGATGGACGTTCCAGATCAAGATCTCGCCCACTTCGCCGGGCGGCAGCCGATCGCCGGCCGCGTCCACCACCGGCACGTCAAAGCCCTCGAACGGGATGCCCGCCGCCTGCATCAGGTGTTCCTGGTCAATGCCGGGGAGGATGGGACTCATGCAGCCGCCCACTTCCGACGTGCCATAGACGTTGAAGGGCGTCACGCCGCGCTGCATGAGCCGGTCGATGGCCTCGCCCGGAAGCGGCGCGCCCGAATAGCTGACCATGCGCAGGCTGGACAGGTCGTACTGCTCAAAGAAGGGACTCGTGACCACCCGGGTGATGAGGGCCGGATTCCACACCCAGATGGTTATGCGCTCGGACTCGGTGAGTCGACACACGGTTTCTTCGTCAAAGTCCGTCAGATACAGCACACTGCCGCCCGTATAAAGCGGCGTGTGCGCCCCCCACAGCCGCCCCGATCCGCCGGCCAGGGGGCCTATCAAGAGCCGCCGATCGTAGGCGGTATGCCCGGCCCGCTCGGCGATGCAGACACTGTGAACCTGAAACCAGTCGAGGGTGGTTCGCCGCGACACCTTGGGGACCCCGGTAGTCCCGGCAGTCGGCAGAAGCTCGTGCACGTCCAGCGGCGACGGCTTCAGATAGTCGAGGTCAGACTCCTGAAACCGGCTCCAGATGCGACCATCGAGCCACTGGTAGAGCGCCGTGGTCCCATCGGGCGGCTTCTCCCCAGGCTCCGTCAGCACCACGACCTGCATGCGGGGAAGCTCCGGCTGAAGCTCGCGGTACCAGTCGAGGAAAGGGTGTCCGTGCCACTCGGGCATGACAAACACGACGCGCGGGTGCAATTTCCGCACCACTCCCTGCGTCTCTGCCTTGCCAAGGTCCATGTTAAGACCGGCGTGCTGCGCGGAAATTTTGGAGGTGGCCACATCCAGGAAGAAACTTTCCACCACGTTCGGCAGCTGGGACACGATGATGTCGCCACGGCACACGCCCTGATCAAGCAGGTGGGCGATAAGCGTGTTGACCTCCTGGAAAGCGTCCCGCCACGTATATTCCCGGCGATCCCCTAGCCACGTGTCGGCCACCGCCGGTCGATCGGCATACACGTTGGCATTCCGGCGCAGGAGATCCCAGGCCACCCAGTCAAAGTGCCGCCCGCCGAGCTCCCTTGAACGCTGCACCTGATCGAAACTGAAAAGGCTGTCGTCGAGCATCGGTCCGCCCCTTTCCCCTACGGGCAGGATTCTTTCGTCACGCGTTCGATCCCTCCCCCGGTCAGCCATCCGAGCCCCGAACTGCACGCCCGACGTAAAACAGGGAGCCTACCCATCCCAGCACCAGACCGAAGACCACCCGGTAGACTATTCCTCCGAAAAACGCCTCCGCATGGGCGGTCGAGCTTGTGTAGAGATGGGCATCTCGAACTATTTCGGACCGGGTGAGCCGCAGGATGGAATGGGCCAGGGTGTTGTCCCGGGCCATCAGGTAGCCAAGTTCGTCACGATAGGTAATCGGGTTGAAAAGGGTTCCCAATGCGGAGGGTACGGCGTATACGAGGACGACGGCCGCAGCCTGCCAGACCGGTTTCAAGCCGGCCCGCCGCGCCGCAAAACCTGTCCACGCGGCCGTGGCGGCTGCCAACACCTCCAGCAGGAGACCCGCCCAGTTAGAGGGCCCCGACAGGGGCGCGGCGGCCAGGTCGACCAAAAACGCCACAACCCCGAGCGCTCCTGCCGCGGCATACTGCCGCCTTAACACCTGAACCGGTCTTGTGCTCGTCACCCTCCGCTGAAACTCCCATCTTCCGCTCTTCTGGGCGCGCCCTGCCGATCATCGTCCCGCCTCAGCCCAGCTGCGCCCGGTTGAGCGTCCACTCGCGCTCGAATCGAAACTGCCCGTATAGGTTGAGCGCCGCCTCATTGGAGGCCTCCACCTGGACTACCACCTCCGACGCCGCTCCCTGGCGGGCGTGCAGGCCCGCCGACAGGAGCCGCCGGCCGAATCCCTGATGCCGGAGGTCGGGCAGGACCCCGAGCCACACCACCGCCATCTCTCCGCTCGGGTTCAGGCGGTCGGCGAACAGACCCACGGGCCGTCCCTGGTTCCGCAAGAGAAGCCCGTTCGCATTGTCAAACTGCTGAAAGTACTGGAACACCGTGCGCCGTCCGCCCTTGGTCCGGAAGATCTTGTCGTAGAGTGGACCTGCCGTCTCGGCATGCTGGGACGAGAAGGGCACGACATCGCTCTCGCCCTGTCCGAGGCCTGCCAGGGGCGCTCTCAACTGGTAGATCTGCGCCTCAAGCTCGAGGCCCTGACGGCCGAGCAAACTCAGAAGCTCTGGCTGAAAGCTGTAGACATGCGTGATGCGAGGTTTGACCCACATCAGCGCATACTCACTGGCCTCTACCGGCGGCTCATCTCCGTTGACGCCAATCACCTGCGTGACCTCGTCCTGCACCCATCGGATCGCGCCCACCCGTCGCTCATCCTCATCCAGTATCCAGGCAAAGCGAAGCCCGTCGTCATCGAGCCAGGCTTCCCAATCACGAACATAGAGGCCCTCGGCCCAAGGATCTGCGGGCGGCCGGCCCGGCACCGTCTTGTAACTCACGCGGCATTCACCTCCCGTCCGTGTTCCCGTCATGTATGAGACTTTCGCGAATGGTCGCGGCCAGCCCTTCCCCACCGTCGGCCGCGGCGGCCATCAAGACCGCGCCGGCCGTCGGCGGCAGGACGGGGTCGTGCACGTCGGCCTCCGGCGCCCGCCGGTGCAGCCCCACCATAAACCCGTCGCCAAACAACGGATGGTTTCCAAGCCACAGTGAGCCTACCCGCACCACTTCTACTCCCGCGCCGTCCCGCTCCTCGATCCGCCGGACGGCTGCCCCGGCTGTTTCACCCAGGCTGATTCCGCTGGTGCACAGGAGATCCTGCGCCACCGCGTCGCCCTCGCGCGCGGCGATGAAGACGAGGGGGGCCAGCACATGCACGTCTTCTCGGGTGATGCGGCCAAAATAAAGGGCCCGCGACAGCTGCGGGAAGTCCTCCACTCCTAAGGCCGACAGGGCGAGCTCACTAAGGAGAGTCGGAGCGCCGCGGCCCTCCGCCCCCCGGAACGCCAGATGGAGGGCGCGCCGCACAAGGTCACTGCCGCCCCCCTCGTCTCCAAGTTCGTAGCCAAGGCCCCCGATCTGAAACGTCTCCCCATCGCGGAAACGGCCCACCACGTTCGTCCCCGTGCCCGCCACCACGGCCACGCCCGCGCCGGAGCGGCAGCCGCCCCGAAGCGCTATGTCGCCGTCGTTCACGACCAGATAGGGAACCGGGTCCAGATGTGGATTCAGAGCCAGGCGGAGCTTTTCCACGTCTTCGGCGAAGTCCGCACCCGCAAGGCCGAGGGCCGCCCCCCGTACACTGGCAAGCGGGCACCCGGCGGCGCGCGCGGCCCCGTTGAGAGCGTCAGCGATGCTGCGCACGGCCGCATCGAGCCCGGACTCCTGGTGGTTCGAAGGACCTCCCGCCCCCTGCCCGCGAAGACGTCCGGACGCGTCGATAATCCAGGCCTCGGTCTTGGTGCCTCCGCCGTCGACGCCGAGATAAAGTGGCTCCGCCGAAGGCATCATGCCGGCCACGCGTCGCTCAAAATCGCGGCCGCCGCCTCGATGTCGCCAACGAGGGGGTTCAGCGTCAGGGCCTCCAGGGCGCGTCCGCGGTCTCGCGTTACGGCAGCCTCGATGGCCAGTTGCTCGTAGGCCTTTATCTGCCGGACCAGGCCAGAAAACCCCAGTGGCAGGGGATCCTGGGCCAGCGCCCGCGCTCCACGCCCGTCTACGATCGACGACACCTCGATGCTGGCGTTGGCCGGCAGCTCCGCCACCGCGTTCTGGTTTTGCACATTCACCACCATCTCGCGTGGTCGATCGAGTGCGACCGCCTCCAGCACGTCCACCGCCACCTCGGAGTAGAGAGCCCCGCCTCGCAGGGAAAGCTCAGGCGGCTTTTCGCTGAGGTCGGGGTCGCGATAGCGGGCAAACAGTTCAGCTTCGATGCGCAAGACCTCCTCCGCACGGGTGCCGCGGCCCTGCTCCATCCGCCGTTGCTCTTCAGCCAGCATCCGATCCGGAAGCCAGTAGTAGCGCAGATAGCTGTTGGGCAGCGCGCCGAGCGCCTGCAGGAACTCCTGGTCGGCTCTCGACATGGCGGGGCCGTCTGGCCAGCGTCCTCCGGCTGCAAAAGCTTCCACGACGGGTGCCAGAATATCCTGTCCCTGGAATTCTATAGCCCTCACGATGGAGAGGTGATTAAGGCCGACCATGGAAAGCCGGAGCGACCCGGGCGGCGCGGAGAGGCGCTCAGCGATGGTGCGCTCCATCACCATCGGCACGTTGCACAGTCCGATTGTTCGGGGCCATGCGTGCCGCAGGACCGCCTCGGTGACGAGACCCGACGGGTTGGTAAAGTTCAAGATCCAGGCGTCCGGACACAGACGCTCCACGTCCCGGCCGAGGCCAATGGCCACCGGCACCGTGCGAAGCGCGTTTAAGAACCCGCCGGCTCCTACCGTCTCCTGACCGATCCGGCCGTGGGCCAGGGGAATGGCCTCGTCACGCACGCGCGCGGCAAGACCCCCCACCCGATACTGCGCGCAGACGAAGTCGGCGCCTGAAAGTGCCTGCTCCCGGTCCAGGGTCGCCTCGATCGCGACGGCCCGTCCGGCGCGCCGCGCCATCCGCCGCGCCAGTTGGACGACGGTATCCTGTTTGTCGCGTCCCTCGGGGATGTCAAGGAGCGTAATACGTTCCAGGGGAATGTCGACATGACTTAGAAGCCCATCCACCAGCTCGGGCGTATACGAGCTTCCCCCGCCCACGACCGCAACGCGAATCCCGGTGTCGCTCACCGCGCCCTCCGGCTCAAAAGATTGCGTGATGCAGGGCGGAGTGGCCGGCCAGCATATGAGTTACCCAGATGATGTAAACGCCCCCGAGCATGATGACGAGGGAGAGCGCCTGGACAAACCCACGCCCGTAGCGGCTCGGGTATCGGTATAACCAAACTCCGATGGCCATCGTGCCCAGTCCGAACACCCAGCCGAATATGGTCATTGCTGCCTCACTTGCCGACCCGCATCATATGGCGAGAACCTCCGCCAGGTCTGCGAGGGCCAGATCAGGGTTCTGCTTACGGTTCGCCGCTTCGCCCAGCGGAATCTCTCTCGGGGTTCCGTGGTAAATCCCCACCAGGATGCCGGTGGCGCCCCCTGCCAGCCCCTGTACGGCCTGGCAGCCAAGCTGACCGCCCAGTATACGGTCGGCGGCCGTGGGTGGACCGCCCCGCTGCAGATGTCCCAAGATGGTCATCCGCACCTCGAATCCGGTCCGGCTGGCGATGGCGGCGACGGCCGGGCGCGCACCACCGGCTCCCTCGGCTGCCACCACCAGGCTGTGACGCTTGCCCCGCGCCCGGCTCTTGATGAGCCGATCGGCAATCAAATCGTAATCGACCGGCACCTCGGGAATCAAAATCGCCTCCGCGCCGCCCGCGAGTCCCGCCGCCACCGCAATAGCTCCCGACGCGCGTCCCATCACTTCGATGACGAAGATGCGTTCATGGGCGCTGGCCGTGTCCCGCAACCGATCCATGGCCTCCACCACGATGTTGACGGCCGTGTCGAAGCCGATGCTTGCGTCTACCCCGTACACGTCGTTATCAATCGTGGCGGGAATGGCGACCGTGGGTATGCCGGCCGTGGACAGCTTTTCGGCTCCCCGGAGACTCCCGTCGCCTCCTGCGACCACGAGACCATCGATGCCGGCCTCCGCGAGCAGACGGGCTCCGAGCTCGGGCCCTGCGGGATCCATCATGGCACGGGAACGGCCGGTATTGAGAATGGTGCCGCCCAGCTTGATGATATCGGCCACCGATGAGATGTCGAGACTCTCGATCTGGCCGTCAAAGATACCTTGGAAACCCCGGCGGATGCCCACAACCTGAAAGCCCAGGAAGATCGACTGGCGCACCACGGCCCGGATAGCGGCGTTCATCCCGGGCGCGTCGCCCCCGGAGGTCAAGACACCGATTCGTTTCATCGAATCGCCTGCCTTCCTGGCTCCTCGACTATAGCACGCGGCCAGGCCGGTCCCGGGCTCTGCTCAAGACGGTAGACTGGATCCTATCACCGGAAGGGGATGTGAACCATGACCGTGACCGACTTCCCAGATGCCCTCATCGTGGTCGACATCCAGCGCGACTACTTCCCGGGCGGGAACATGGCACTCGTCGATCCCGAACGGGCCGCGGACCGGGCCGGCGAGATCCTGGCAAGCTTCCGCCGGGCGGACCGGCCTGTCATCCACGTGCACCATGAGGCCATCCGCCCCGGCTCCGCATTTCTCTTGCCTGGCACGCGCGGCGTAGAGCCGTGGCCCGCCGTCCAGCCGGCACCGGGCGAACCTGTCGTCATCAAGCACTTCCCAAATGCGTTCCGCGACACGTCCCTGCGCGAAGTGCTCGACCGGGTGGGTGCGGGAAGCGCAGCCGTCGTTGGGATGATGACCCACATGTGCATCGACGCCACCGTGCGCCAGGCGGCCGATTTCGGCTATCGGGTATGGGTGGCGGCCGATGCCTGCGCCACCCGTGAACTGCGGCATGAGGGGGAGATCGTGCCCGCGCCGTCGGTGCACGCGGCCTTCCTCGCAGCTCTTTCAGGCACCTACGCGCAGGTGGTGGATGCCGACACGCTTATCCACGGCGTGTGAGCCGACCACGGGCGATTGCGAACGGAAGCCTGCCCCACACGGCCCCTGGGATACCAAACGACGCCAACGAGACCCACGCCGGGTATTGGAATACGAGTCACCAGGGAAATGCCAGGCCGTCGAGGGCGTGAGAACGGAGCGACACCGTAAGCTTCGGTGGCGCTGCGGGGTGTCCCGGACTCTTATCCGTTCTCTTTACTGGCCATTCTTCAATGCGCTGACCTAGACGGCCCGCACATGAGCTCCTGGAACTGCTACCCGGATGGCCGTCGGCGCATCCGCTCCTCGCCGCGGCGAGGGAAGACCGCCGCCTGAGTGACGGTGCCCACCCCCATCCCGTCCGGCAGCTGCCCTCCGGTCGTGCGTGATCGCGGCCGCTGACCCTTTTACGGGGTGACCTGGACCGGACTCATGTACCATGTGACGTTCCCTAACGTAATGGGGCTGCCCGACGTCGTGCTGCACCCGATTTGTAACGGCGTTGTAATACCGAAGAGATTGGGCACGCTGAGGACCCCTGCGACGGAGAACCCCGGGTAGACGGTGCCGGTGAAGGCCGTCAGATTAATGCTCCCATAGAAAGCCACAGGCAAGTGTTGAACTAGGCTCATTTCTGTGACCTGGCAAAACCCGGTCAGCGACGACGCTCCGCTCGACACCGCCACCTCAACGTCCACCCAGTAGGTCGTCCCCGCAACCGGGGTGGGCCCTGCGAGGCCAGTGGCGGTCACGAATGTATAGCCCGGACCGGTCGGGCCGGTTGCCCCTGATGTTCCTGTGAGCCCCGTCGCTCCGGTCGCTCCGGTTGGCCCGGTTGCCCCCGTCGCGCCCGTGGGTCCGGTTGGGCCGGTTGCCCCCGTCGCACCCGTGGGTCCGGTTGCCCCGGTGGACCCCATGAGCCCCCGCGGTCCGATGGGTCCCGTCGGTCCTATCAAGCCCGTCGGGCCGGCGGGCCCAGTAAACCCCATGAGCCCACGCGGCCCTTGCGAGCCGGCCGCCCCCCGCGCACCGGTGAGGCCGATCGGTCCCTGGGGACCCCGGGGACCCTGGGTTCCCCGCGCGCCGGGATGTCCGGCGGCGCCCGGCGCGCCCCCAAATGCACACCCACTCAACCCCGTCGCCAACAGCGCCACGGCCATCACTGGAAGCAGGCGGCGCCGTCCCATCCCTTGCACGTTCACGTTCGGCGACTCCTTTCGTCATCACGCATCTCCTGCGCTACAGGGACTGCAACCGGTCAAGGGGACGCCAGATCCAAGTCCCCCGACGGCCCGCGGACTGCCTCGCTGGCCTCACCAGCACGGCGGAGGAATACGGCACACTCGCGTCCGAGCCCTGCTTGCCCGGTCGAACCCGGTCAGGTCGCGAGGATCCGGGCGCCGGCTGCCTGCCGAATGCACGCTCTCGGCGATTGGCGTGGACTTCCGAACTGCCGCCGTCCTGCGGCAGGCGAACGAGGACGCGCCGACGCGCCGGTCGTCGAGCCTCACGACCGACGTCTAAAACGGAACAAGGGCGTGGAGGCCAATGCACCGGGGCGACCGACGCACAACGGTTTTGCGTGATGGGAGTCTCCCACTCGGGCTGTTCACGATTTGACGCCAACTTCAGCGTGTAGCTGCACCCGCTCAGCGGGCAGTGAACTTTTAAAAAGACGGTCGGCCGGGTTCGAGGAAGCGAGGAGTCTTTCTAACTCTAGGTGCACGTTAGTGCCGCCAGCCTGCTTCCCACTGATCGCCGTCAGCACCGCCTGCCCAGCGGCAGGCCCTATCGACCACTCGAACGGCGCCGCTCGGCGCATTGAAGAGCAAGCGCCTCCAGGGCTCGAAAAACACGGCCGGAAGTGCACTATCCGGGGGCCACAACCCCGTCAGAAAGGATGGGGACCGGGTGCCGGGAGTGAAGAACCACCTCACAGAACGACCTTCACGTCACCTACGGTGACGTGGCAGCTGTGGTCCGAAAGTCCGGTGAAGCCAACCCTCACCGAGAAGACTGTGGAGCCGGCCACGACAACCGAGCGGAGAAAGCGATCGGCGCCCGTCCAACCACATGACCAAACTCTCCTCCCGGCTCCAGAAGGCGTTTAGGACCGGCATGCGAACGTGCCTCGCCGACGCGCTCGTCATGGGGCATGCGGGCATGAGAGCCTTGGCCGGCCGGCAGTCCAAGTGATGAGTCGCATGGCATGAGCGCAAGGGATCCCGTCCGCGCAGGGAATCAACAGCACTCCCGCTCTGCGGAAGCACGGGTGTTCTGGACGCGGCTCTAAAAATTACGCACCGACCGGTGCTGTACCCAAGCGCATTGGTGAACCGTTTTCTATCACACCCGACTACAAGGCGCCGCGCGTAGAATCCACGGGCCAAATGGCGGGAAATTCACGATCCCGTTGCGTGGTGCACCTAGAAACGACCACAATCTGCCATCGAATACGGGGCCGGTTCATGCCGCCCGACTATGACCGGGCCGATGCGCCCGGACTTCGCACCAGCACCATGGATGCGGCCATTTTCAAAGCCAGGCGGGCCGAATGGTAATTTCCTACCTCGTAGTAGATGCCACGTTCACGGAACAGCACCTGGGTGTGGTCGCCGTCCCCCGCCAGGTCAACGATCAGCAGGGCCTTCACCCCGTTGGAGAGGATCACGGTACCCCAGTAATAGTCCCGTTTTGAATAGCGTCGGAGCCAGCTGCCGGTGACCCGATCCTGGTGGACCGGCGGAGCGGCGTCAGCGGGCGGCACGTTCGCAGGCGAGATGGGCCGGCGCGACCCTTCCACCTCTCCGACCCACGCGCCGAGGCCCACGCCTATGGCGTACAGCGTGTTGGGCGGCAGGTTGACGGCCGACTCCCGAATAAATACGGCATAGCTGTTCGGGCCCGTGTTCATGTCGAGTCGCGGCCAGAGGCCGGACCGCAGCGGCACGAAGGCCGGAAGCCGGATGGGGATGCCCATCGACTTCAGGTACGGGAGCGCCCGTGCCAGCACCGGAGTCGGATCGGCCCGCGACGGTGACGGCCACGGTGGCGCCACGTGCGCGGTCACCCGCCGCACAGACGATTCCACCCGGACTCCCAGATCATCTCGCCGGATATACCCGGGCGTGCCGGCCCTTTGGATCTGAACCGTCTCGGTTTTCAACCGTCCCTGAAAGGACGTGTTCCACCAACTGACGTTCGTGTCCAGAAACTCCCGCAGATGGAAGGTGGCCGGCGTCACACGAATGATGAGAGTCCGAGCCATGCTGCGCGCCAGTCGCGTGAGTACGCTTGCTGAGGTGCTATATCCCACCGAGTAAATAGCATACATGTCCGGCCCTTCCTGCCAGACGATCATCGTGGCCGCAATGGCTGTCCCGCCCAGCACATGCGCCGGCCGCGTCGAATATATGCTGGCGGCAAGGCCCTGGCCCAGTGGGACGTGTTTGGCCGCGGGAGGCAACTGAGCCCACCCGGCCGGCTCGCCAATGAAGGCCAGAACGATTCCGAGGAGATGGGCTGTGGTCGCGGTGAGGGACACGGGGCCCGCCATCTGCGAGCCGGTCCCCAGAATGACGGCATAGCCGGGAACCCTGAGTTTCACCGGGAACGCCTCTCCGCGCGCCACTGACGGGATGGATCCCGGCTGCACCGCCGGAGGAAAGTTGAACAGTGCTGGAGTGAGGGGAGGAGCGTACGCCTGTCCCACCACCATGGTTTGGAAATATGTCTGGGTCGCCGGAACAGGGTACCGCGTCGGATTGAACAGCGGCTCCAACGTTACCGGCAGACGTACCGGCACCGCGTTCTGCGAAAGCGCGGCGCCCTCCCCGAGGGCCAGATCCAGACTGCGAGTCGCGTGGTGCAGCGGCCGGGGAGCGCGACCAATGCCGGGCGGAGACCGGGGCGCGCCGACGGCGATCCCGGCAACGAGCACGGCCACCGCGGCCGCACGCCATGCACCATGACGTCTCGCGGGAGAGCTCGGCGCGGGTGCGCTGGAGCGGCCAGCGGGTTTGGACGGATCCGGCAACTCCGGCACCTCCCAGCGCCGACGATGAGGGACACGGCAGCGGAGAACGGATGGGGTCTGTCGCTCCGCCAAACGCCAGGACCGCGCTTGTGGTTGCGGTCACTGCATGAACGCCGGCGGCTGTCCCTGTCATGATCTCGTGGGGTCCAGGCCGGCCCCGGGTTTCCGCACCTCCGATACCCCGAGAGCACGGCCCGCCAGTGGCTTTTTATGTAGAAGGGTACGCATGTTCGGGCGTTCGAGACGAGCGTTTGACTCGCCCGATTCGTGCATAATCCCCCTCGCGAGTAAGGACGTGGCTCAACGTTCGATGATTTCCCGCATTCGGTCCTGGGGGCGCTCACAGCCGACCGTCGGCCCGAGGCTTCAGGGAATCTCAATGCCGGGTGTGGAGTACCAATTGGCAACGTCTAGGCCACCATTTTGACTGTCGAGCACAACATCTCCCGGTCTCAAGCCGAGGGCGATTCCGTTGGCATTGGACACGTTATACATCCACTGGGGTTCGATGAGGCGCCCCACCTCGCCCATGGTCCAGCCAGGTCCCCCTCCCGAGGGACATCCTCCGTAAAGATGGAGGAACCCTGAGGGAGGCATGTTGAACCCAAATCCGCTCACGAAGTAGCCTAGATGCCGCGCAGGCGGCTCGGAGATCGAAACGTTTATCGAAAGTCCGGCGATTCCCGCTGCCTCTACCTGCCCAATGAGAGTCGTTACGGCACCTGCCAGGGAGGACGGGTGGGATCCCCGAGGCAGTTCTTCGGTCCACGTTATCGGCCCCGTGACCGGAGGAAGCCCTTCGCCGCGCACAAGTTGCGTTTGTGCTGGAGTGGCCGCGTAGAGCGCCATCACGATGGTGGTGCCTCCAAACGACTCCGGCGCGGTGCCCGGAGGTGCGAGATCCAGTCTTCCCATGGGACCGAGACCCGTCAATCGCTGCAAGCGCCATCCCTCCAAAAGGGACGAAGCTGTCAAGCCTGTCTTCTGCGTCTTAGCGAACCAGGCCGCTAGATTCGTCACGGTCATCCGGTAGTCGTTGTAGTCCGTGACGATGGTTAGCGCTGCCTGCTCGGGCACAACCGTGCTCGCAGCGCGGAGGTCCGCCACTTCCCAGGCGGGGTAGCACTTGGATGGTGCAATCGGGGATGGCGTGGGAAATGCTGAAGGACTCGGGGCGGCGGAGCGGGGCGCCGTCCTGCGACTCACAGCGGCCGGGGCTTTCCGGGCCGCTGTCTCCGGAGCACGGCCTGGCGCGGTGGCCACCGGTCCGCAGGCGGTCCCGATTAGACCGATCACGCAGGCGGCCAAAAAGGCGGTGGCCCGCGCGCTCAATATCCTTCCCCCCAGATGTAAAACGCCACCGGACAGGGAAAAGGTGGAAGCCGACCGCCCATCTCCCGCCGCATCGGCGCGCCCGCAGGCGTATCCGCCGTCGGCGACACCACCCAGGCGGTGAGCAGGAGGGCGACCCAGGTGCGAAGAAAGTCCCTCCGTACCGACATCCGCCAACCCACTTTCCAGAGGCGGTGAGCAGCATGCCCCGGAATCTTCCCATTGCGTTGTTTGTGGCGGCGTTAGTTGTCGTGATCGTGGGCGTCGACGTACTGATCTTCCGGCATCACGTGTGGGCCCGGCTGATGATGAACGTCGGCCTCGTGTTGGTATGGGCGGCCATCTATGTTCGATTTCTCTACAAAGCATAGGCCTATCCTCGAAACCGGATGCCCTGACGGGAGCCAGCGCCTGACTCCACGGCCCTCAAAGCCCTGTGGCGCGGAGACCGCCGATGCGCAGACTACGGCACCAGGCGCAGGAAAGGTCCGCGACCAGGCGGACCGCTGGGAAGGTACCGGGCGCGGCCAGTCATCAGAGCATCTCGGACGCACGCCCGTGATGGGGCCGCCCCGGATACCCCCAAGCCATTGCCTCTTCCCCCGAGACGCGCTAGGATGGCGCCACACTCTTGCCACGTCAACAAAGTGACGACCTCATTCGCAGTGAGCAGGAGAGCACATCATGGCCGAACAGACGACTGAAGGTCCCTCCACCGCCGTATTCCTCAAGTTGCAGCAGGCCTGGCAGGATTTCGATGCGGCCGCCGACGAAGAGCGCTGGACGTACCTGAACGCGGTCGTCTCGGCATGCATGGCCGAGGCTAATATCTTCGTACGCGATATGAAGCGAAGCCGACGCATCCCCGTCCATGAAGAGGGCGTCGAACTTCCCTGGGTGCTGGCGGCCGAGACACCAAGGGCGCGACGCCGGCCGTCTCGACTTCGAGCGGCGAAGCCCGTGTCCGTCCCCCCGGTGCCGGACGAGTCTCGAAAGGCGGTCATGAGCACCGGTTCCGGCCCATCGCCGGGGCATGTGCGACGGGTTGTCCTCCGTGCGCCGCCCGCGGGGACCGGCGAATCACGGGCCCGGGCCGAGCGACGTCCCGCCGCGCGGCTGCCGCGGACGCCGCGTCCTTCGCAACGCATGGCGCGAGCGCTCACGGCGGGCGACCGGAACGGCGCGTCAAATGTGTCGAAGGCTCCCAAGGGCGGCGACCGAGTGACCCCGAACACCGGGCGCTAAGCTCGTCGACCACACGGCGCCATTTGAGAGGGCGCCGTGTGGCCGACCCCTATCCCATGCGCCGCATGCGATTGCAGTGCGAGTATCGAAAAGAAAGCCGTGCATGGTGGTGTGCGAGCCCGCACACCCTCTTGGGACGGACGGCACCCCGGCTCCGTTAAAGCCGGGGCGCGTACGCGGCCCATAGCACCTGACGGAGGAGCTGATTCTTGGCGGGCGGCCCGCTCACCCCCGACCTGACCGGGCTGACAGCAGCCGCCGGATTGGGACCGTCACGGCAAGGGCGGCCACGGCGGTCACCGATAGGAACACAGCGATGACCGCAAACGTCCCCGGAAGCGTCAGGGCGTGTGACAAAAACGCCAGGACAATCGGGCTCAGGACCGCGGGAACCCCCGCTCCCAAGCCAAACAGACCGCTCACGCGGCCCAGCTGGTCGGGCGGAACGTCGTAAAATGTCGCCTGCTCGATGACCGTGAAAATGCCCATCGCGGCCAGCCCGATGAGAAACAGAACGATTGGAACCACCTGCCACACCGGCCAGAACAGAAGGTAGACTGCCCCGGCTGCCGCCAGGCTGGCCGCGGGCAGGACCAGACGAAGAGAGCGGCGGCCCCACCGGGGAGCCAGCAGGGAGCCGACGAGCCCCCCCGCTCCTCCGGCCACCAGCATCAGGCTCACGCGTCCAGACGATACCCCAAACGTGCTCCGGAGGTCATACATCAAGAGGGTGGTCAGCCCGGCCGACGTCACGAGATTCTGGGCGCCTCGCACCACCATGGCCTGAAGGAGCAGCGGCGCTCTCCTTATAGCCTGAAAGCCCGCGCGAAGACCCAACCAGAACGGCGGGTGCACGGACGACGGGGAGGGACCACGCGCACCACGCGGAAACGGCACACCGGTGGCGGTTACCACGATGGGCAGCAAGAATGTGGCCGCATTGAGCCACATGAGGCCCATGTAGCCGAGCCGGCCGATAAGAAGGCCGGCGGCCGCAGGGCCGACGAGCGTGGTGGCCACGTACAGGTGCTGCAGGGAGACGCGGGCCTCCGGCGCACGGCGCGGAAAAAGCCATGGCAGGGCTGCCATCCAGCTCCTCCGATAGGCGCTGCCGGCAAATTCGATGAGCCCGCCCAGAACGTAGAGGCTGTCGATAGACAGGACGTGGGCGGCGTTCAACACAGGAATCAGCACGCTTGCCAGAAGCTGAACGATGAGAGAGGGCACGACCAGACGCCCCGGGGACCAGCGGTCGACGAAGATACCCAATACGGGCCCGAAAATGAGAGGGCCGAGCGAAATGGTGGCCATAACGCTCATGGCCGTCAGCTGATGGGTGAGCTGGTAGATAAGAAGCGGCAGGGCCACCGCGTACACGGCATCCCCTAAATTGTTGCCAAAATTCCCCGCGGCGAACCACAGAAACTGTCGCGACTGCCAGAGAGAGGGAGTAGGCGCTGCGGGTGTCCCCATGCCGCGGCCATCCTCCGATTTCTTCACGTGGTGGGATTCGCCCTGATGCAGTCGGATCCTCTCGCGGGAAGGCGGCAGGGGCGGCCGCCGCGCTGCACGAGGGCCCCGCAGGGCGTCGCTGGTGGCTCGTCGCCTGGAAAGAGACAGGCTGTCGCCGAAACGACGCGGTCGGCGTCTCTAAGGTTTTCCTTAGACCCCCAGTTCCGGTGACACCACGCGGATAGCCGCATGGCGGAGAGCTCCCGGATGCCAAACGGAGCATCTGTTCCTGGAGGGGTGGAACTGCCGCCGTATAATGGCCCGCAAGGGGGGTGGCGCCATGCCCAAGGATGGACGGCGACCCGACAATGGTGATGAAACGTGGATGAGGGATATGGCCGAGGGCTTGTCGCGGGCCATGCACCGGGAACAGGAGGCACCGTCTCCGGTAGCGGAGACGGTTTTGGAATGTCTAGGCCCAGAGCGTACGGTGCTCGACATCGGCGCCGGCGTCGGGCGATTTGCGGTGCCGCTGGCTCGCGGCGGCATCAGCCTGGAAGCCGTCGAGCCTTCGCCCATGATGCGTCAGTACCTGGAGGGCAATGTCCGCGAGGCGGGGGTCGGGGATCGGGTGCGAATCATCGCCGACGCCTGGCCGACGGAGGCGGCGGGAATAGCCGAAGTCGCCCTGGCGGCCTTTGTCCTGCAATTTGCGGACGACCCCGTGGCCTTTGTGCGTGCGATGGAGCGACATGCCACCCGGCGGGTGGTGGTCGCCCTCCACGTTGATCCGCTCTGGGGACGCTTCCGCGACGTGCTGGCGCCCCTGCTGCCTCCCGGTGCACGGCGGGCGGGAGACGCGTCTTTCAAAAGCCTGCTGACTGCACTGATCGAGGCGGATATCGTCCCCGACGTTCACATCTTTGAACAGGTCATGGGACCGCGATGGTCGAGCCTCGACGAGGCGGAGTCATCACTAAAGCGGCGGTTTCATCAGGACGAGCCCGGCCAGCAAGCCGCCCTCCGACAGATCCTCGAGGACCATCCCGAGTTCTGGCGGACGCCATGGCCGGTTCGTGCGGCCATCCTGTCCTGGCGCCCTCCGGGTTGACCGCGGAGGGCCATCCGAATCTCGGGCAGTGGACGCGGAGGTACCGGGAGCCGCTCGGGCTTCATCCCGATCTTGTCTCACCGGCCGGTCGAGTTCATCGGGGTTCGTCGCCCTGCAGGGCGGCGCCAGTGGGGATCTTGCGGGCGAATCATACTCGAGTCATCGCAGAGTGAGCCCAGGATCGTGGCCGATGTTGCCTTCATCGCGATAGAGCGCCTCGATGTTGTTGCCGTCCGGGTCGAGCAGGTAGGCGGCATAGTACCCGGGAGCATAGTCTCGGTAGCCCGGTCCGCCATTGCTCTGGAAGCCCGACCCGACGCCGGCGCAATGAAACGCGTCCACCTGCTCTCGCGCCCGCGCAAAGAAGCAGAGATGAACGTGTCGGGATGCGGGCTTTCTCCGGCGCAGGTTGAGATTCGTAAAGCACGCCAGCTGGCCGTTGTCTGTGAGCATGGGGATGCCCAGCTCGGCCAGTACCGTCTGGTAGAAGCGCACGCTCTCGGGATAGTTGCTGACGTTCAGATCCACGTGGTCAAAGACGCGCCTGGTCCAGTCCCATTCCATGGGACTCCGCCTCCTTCCCCGGTGTGTTCCCGGCGATGAGCCCGTGTACACCGCCGGACCGAGTCACGGATGTGTTCGTCTTGGAATCCTCGATGGGAGGATATCCCCGTCGTCGGCCCCCGGCGGAACTCTATGCATAGAGAGTACAACCCAGCGGCTCCCCTTCACGAAGTCTGGTCCAGGAATCCCCGAGACCATCTCGTTCCCTCAAACGTCGAGGCATCTCTTCCCATCGAATCCGCCCTCACGCCCGAGACCCCGATATGAATAAGCCGGCCAACCCTTGCTTTCGGGCCCACGGCGATTCAGCGATGACGGACACGCGAATTGCCGGGGTTGGGGATCGCCCATCATGTCAGGGTCCGGAGCTGCCTCGGATGAGATACACGTATCGGGTCAGGCGCATACGTCGCCACGGCGGCCGCTCTCCAAAAAACCGTGCCTTTGACAGCCGACCAGGCCGTCTTCCAAGCACGTCGCACGCGATCGCCCACGTCAACATCAGTCGCTCTGGCGGGAAAGCCAGGCCGCCCGCGTTGCGTGATGTCTTGGACATCGGCGGAGGGGGACCTTCAGCGCGGCAGAGATGCGCGGTACCGGTGTTCGATGTGTCGCCGGGACCCCGTTGGACCCCCTGCCATGCCCAATGACCTGCTTTCGCCTCGGGGAAGGCTGGAGCGCGACCCTGATCGGAGCTTGGCGGACCGCCGGGTTAGCCGCCTGGTTGGCTTTCTCGAGCCTGTTGAACCGCGCCGGGACCGCGTCTACGGCAGGCGGGGAATCGCGGAACACGAAGCCACTCAGGTCCATCCAGGCCAGTGCACGAGCCACTGATGATGCGAGACCGAACACCATGAGGTCCCAAATAGGCGAGCTAGCACCCCGGCCAGGCCCAAGGGGCGAGGGGTGGCCAATATAGGCCGTCGCAGGGGGGATGCAGGAGGGCACTCGCGATCAGGAGAATGCTAATGGCCCCCACGGTCCCCAACGCGAGCGGGACTAGTCGGTTGACGTGACGATGCACGCAATACGCCAGAGCGGCAAGGGCAAGAAACAGCACGGGAGTCCAGATTTCAAAAAAATGGTCGGCGTACCATAACGAGAAGGGCACCCTTCATTCAACCCCCGCTTCAAAAAATGGCTCGCCTGCCGCTATCCGGCATCTTTGTCCGTCAGCCTGAGGGACCGAACCAGCCAGCCGCCCGTCGTGTGCTGAAGCGTCGCGGTGCCAACCCAGTTCCCGGGTATGTGAGACGCATGCCACGGATCGGAGGGACTGGGACGGAAATCGCTTGTGGTAGAACTTAGAGCGCTGAAGGCGGCCGTTGCGGTCTCGTTGAAATTCGTGACTTCAAGAGAGGTGAACGTGAAGTCTGAGATGGTCATGGCGCTGTTCCGTTCCCAGATGACGCCTCGCAGTGCATGGGT
This sequence comes from Bacillota bacterium, assembly GCA_021797815.1. GTDB lineage: Bacteria > Bacillota > Sulfobacillia > Sulfobacillales > JAIMBI01 > JAKATP01. The sequence goes on along the minus strand of JAJZYZ010000001.1, from coordinate 101,626 downwards.
GTAGTAAAGCATCTGCTGCCTTATGTAGTCGTGCCCGGCAAAGATTCTGTCGAGCTCGGTTTGGTGCAAGGCCTCCAATCGACGGACCGTGACCGACGATAGAGGAGTGCTGGTCGCCAGTGGGACGCTTTTGACCGGGACAATCTGGACTGACTGTTTCACGGCCGCTTCCAGCACACGTTGAATGGAGGCGGAAACACGCCGGGCGCTCGCCCGCGACCCTTGAAGCCGCCACACCACCCCTCCCCCCGCCACGGCTATAAACGCCAGGCCCGCGCTGAGAGAGGCCCGAAGTCTCCTAGTCAGTCTCCCCACTTCCCTATGTAGACGACTGACACAACCAAAATGAAACAGAAAACATCGCGCCGCGTCTCCCGGCGGACATTCAAGACAGGTACAGGCAAGGCTGCTCCAACGTGACGGCGTACTGACCCTTACCGGATCAGGCTCTCCGCCACGCCATCCACGTCCGCCCACGACGTATTGAAGCTCATCACCTGATACCCGTGATGCTTCACATCGAAAGAAATCATCTTCAGTCGGACTCCCCAATTGACCCAGCCCGAAACGTATACGCGCTGGCCGTCAAGACGGCTCGCCCGCACGCGCGGACCGGCGCCGCCAGTGACCGCGAGGGGCGTTTCCTGGACTTGGATCTGTGCTCCATGGGGCAGCTGATACAAAACGGTCAGCATGGGCGGCGACGCCAGGTGCTTCAGCGGCCTGTCCACGGTGAGCTGTTGCCACTCGGTCGCCGCGGGAAGCCATGTGGGCCGCCGCGCCCAAGCACCGTAACGACTTTCAGCCTGGGCCCACGTGATGCACGTTGGCTGTCCGGGCTGAGGATTCTCACGGTAGAAGGTGCATACGACCTGGCCGCCGTACGGGAGACGCCACGGTCTCCAGACGAGGAGAGTTGCTCCTGCGATGAGCACCAACGCCACCCCGACACCGAGCCTCAGACGACGGGACCGCATCTAATCACGCTCTCCCAAGAAAACCCCAGGACGACTGCGAAGCGCAATCCGATGGTACGTGACTTTTCGATTACCTTCCAGGAACAGGGAGCGACCGGCACCTGAGACCCGCCGCCTGCGGAGGGCCTCCCGGCCAGGTGGGAACTAATGTGCCGACCATTGCTGATGGCAAGGTGAGCCCGACTGGTGTACTGCCGCACTCATGGGCGCTTGTTGCGCGCACCTCTCTCCGTCGCTCGGCGCGCGCGACAGACTCGCGCCGCCACGGGAGGTCCTCCTGCCCCTAACGCCTTGCTCGATCCCCCGTGCGTCTCATGCCGTCCCCCACAGGCGGGGAGATGAGGCGGGAATCTCTATGAACCCTCCCGACGGCTTCGGGCGTCCATAAGGGGGTAAGGCTTGCCGGGAGACTCCTCGGGGTCGTAAGACCGCCGACAACATTCGCGCGCGCCGGTAAGACCGGCTCCCATCGGAAACCAGAGCGGCCAGACACAAGCGAGCCGTCACCACGCGGCCCAGATGCTGCCGGCCTTCTCCGTGCTCACGCGTCCGGCTTGGCTCCCGTCTTGGGGATGACGGGACCGAGTCGATGATAGGTGCCGCCGTGGTACAAGAGCGGGGCCGCCTGGTCGTTGATGCGCGCGGCCCGCGGGGCCCCCACCACCAGGATGTGGTCGCCCAGCACCGTCCGGCTGTGGACCCGGCATTCGTACTGCGCCTGGGCGCCGCGGATGAGAGGCACATGCTCCACGGCTCCCCATTCGAACCCGGAGCCGACTTCGGCGGCCTTGTTGAGTTCGCGCCCACTCCAGCTGCCCAGAAGATGCGCCAGCTGCGCCTGCTCCTCGCTCAGGAGGCTGATGCCAAAGACTTCGGTCTGCTCCATAAGCTCTCCCGTGTATCGCGTGTCACCGACATACACTCCCAGCAGGCGCGGCTCGATAGATACGGGCGTCGCCCACTCCGCCGCCATGGCATTGACAACATCGCCGACGGCCACCCCGACGATGGCCACCGTATTTACAAAACGCCGAAAAGCTCGGTGATCCAGCAGCACGGTCTCGTCTCCTTCGAACGCTGTTTCTCCAGGATTATCGCGTCGTGGCGTCGCGTCTGGTCGATGCGTGCGCGAGACCAGCGCTCTCATCCTCCCATCTCGCGCATCGTCATGCCACCACCATCGCGGATAGCCAAGACGTCCCTGCCCGTCCTTGGCGGGTCCGGGGCCGCTGCCTCCTTCACTCCCCGCGAGGGCGTCTTCGGTTTTGCACCCATCGCTCCGGTCATCTGCGCACCGCCCCCTCAGCGACCGTCAGGGAGAGTCGAGACACCATACAAAACCGAGCCGGTTCCGAACGTATAGGGAGGGGTGAATGTCACCGCGCCGCTCTGGCGCAGGCGTTCAGATGGAGCGGCGCCGGCTCCGCCCCCAGGGACTAAAGGCGCAAAGACGTCCGTGCCGGCGCCGCTCAGGACGACGGGTGCGGCGGCTGAGACGAGGAACGGCTCTTATCTTGATCGGCTTCTACGGCGTCCGGATCAATCCAGCGCATGCACGGCGGCGCCCCGGGAGGTCACATGCAGGCAGTCATGGCAGTCGGCATCTTACTGGTGGTCATTGTCCTTCTGGTCTCGGGACGCGTCCGCATCGACCTCGTAGGAGTCGTGGCGCTGTCGCTGGTCGGTGTGTTCGGTCTGATTCCGACCGGGCAGCTGTTCTCCGGATTCAGCTCTTATGCCGCCATCATTCTGGCCGAGATGTTTGTGCTGGGAGAAGGGCTCCGGCGGTCCGGGGCCACCGAGATCATGGCACAGTGGTTCGAGCGCCTGGGTCGGCGGGGCGAGGCGCCTCTTCTGACAGCGCTCCTGACGCTGCCGCCCATTCCCTCCACGTTCGTGTCGGACGTCGGGCTCATGAGCATCTTGCTGCCGACCATGGTCCGCATGGGCCAGCGCCTCAAGCTGTCTCTCCATCGCCTGTTGATGCCGCTGGCGTTTGCGATCGCCCTGGGCGGTCTGCTGAGCATGGTGGGCTCGGCCGGCAACATCATTGGCAACGCGGCCCTGGCCTCCAAGCACTACCACCCCATCCCGCTCTTTGGTATCACCCCGCTGGGCGCCATTCTGGTCGCGGCGGGCTTTATCTTCATGCGCTGGTGGGGCGTCCGACTGCTGCCTGACCAGAACTCCGGCGGCGACGCCGAGTTTTTCAGCAACTACCACGAGGTCAAGAGCTATCTAAGCGAACTGTGGGTAGGCGACGAATCCCCGGTTATCGGCCATGTGCTCCAGGACGTTCCGTATCTTCGCACCCACTCGCTCACCGTCTTGCGCATCATTCGGGAGGGGCATCCGCCGATGGTCCCGGGCGGGCGGGTGAAACTTCAGGCCGGTGACCGGCTGGTCGTGCAGGGAGACGTGTCGGCCATCGTGGACATGACCCCGGAAGACGGCTTCGAGTTGACGGGCGACTCCACGGCCGTGCGGCTGCGCAGTGAGCATGTCCGGGTGGTGGAGGCGATGGTCCCCCAGCGCTCGCGTCTGGTCAACCACTCGCTTCGCGACATCAACTTCCGCGTCCGTTACGGGCCGACGGTCCTGGCCATCCTGCGCCAGGGGGTCACGCGGGTGCGGGAACTGCCCAGAATACCGATTCAGGCAGGCGACATCCTGCTGGTGATGGGCACGCCGGAATCCATCTCGCGCCTTCAGAACAGCGACGATCTGCTCGTGTTCGCCGATGTCGAGCAGGCGGCGCCGGCGCTCCCTCACAAGAGTCTCATCGCGGTGGCGGTGGTGGTTGGCGTGCTGCTCATGGCGGCTTTCAATTTTCTCGCCATCCAGGTGGCGGCGGCCGTCGGGATCGGAATACTGGTGGGCACAGGCATCCTGTCGCTGGACCACGCGTACCGCGCCGTCGACTGGCGGATCATCATGCTGGTAGGCGGGGTCACCCCGTTAAGCCTGGCGCTCACCCGCACCGGAGTCACGGCAGGGCTCGCGCATTTCCTGTTGCACGCGGTCGGATCCTTCGGCCCCTACGCCGTACTGGCCATCTTCTTCGGGCTGGCCGCGCTCCTGACCCAGGTCATCAGCAATGTGGCGGCGGCGCTGGTCCTGTCACCGCTTGCCATCTCGATGGCGTCGGCCAACCACTGGTCGCCGGACGCCCTCATCATCGCGATGATTGTGGCCCTGTCCGCAGCCCCGCTGACACCACTGGCCAACAAAGTCTTCATCATGGCCATGGGGCCCGGACGCTACCGATACCAGGATTTTCTCAAAATCGGCATTCCCCTGAGCGCCATCATGTGGGTCCTGACCGTCCTCATTGCGCCGGTGCTGTTTCCGCTGGTGCGCTGACCAAGAGCTGTGCGTCCGTCAACGGGAACGCGGCGCCTATAGAACCTCCCGATCGCCGTCAGATGCTGCACGGGTGCGGTACTGCGCCCGGTCGCGGTACTGGATGGGCGCCCGGCGCAGATATGCCAGGGGGATGCTCCAGATGTGCACGAGGCGGGTGAAGGGGGACACGGCGAACAGCAGAAAGGCCAGGATGATATGCACCTGGAACGCCGCCGGCACATGCGCCATGAGCGCCGCGTCCGGGTGCAGCACCAGAAGTCCGCGAAGCCAGGGACCGACGGTCGCCCGATATTCGTAGGGACCGAGCAGGGTGTTGCGCACCAGGGTCACATAGTCGCCGCTCGTGACCACGATGAACAGGAGGCCGAGCGCCACGAAGTCCGACAGACTCGAATTGCGCCGTACGCGTGCATTGCCGAGCCGCCTCAGAAGCAGGATGGCGAGACCGACCCATGTCATGAACCCCGCAAGGCCTCCCAGTATGTCCGCGTTGGTGTGATAGAAAGAGGCGGAAATCCCGATGGCCTGATACACCCCGAGCGGCACCAACAGGCCGACGACGTGGCCCGCGATGACCAGCAGGATGCCCCAGTGAAACAAAAGACTCCCCCACTTCAGCCAGCGCTTCTCCAAGAGCTCGCTTGAGCGGGCGCTCCAGCTCATGGGGTTGTGCGCGTACCGGTAGAGGCTTCCCACAATCATGAGAGTGAGAGCGAGATACGGATAGATGACCCACAGGAACTGATTCACGAGACACCCCTCCCGTGTTCCGACTCAGTCCCCGGGTAATGGAGCGGATAGGGCAGGTCGTCGAGACCCCCGGCCGCGTCATGGGCAGGCCGTGGCTCGTTGGACTCCTGCCCGCCCTGCCCTCCCAACGTGTCCACAATCAGGTCAAATAACGGCCGGTACGGGTTCTCGACCTCCAGGGTGTCGGCGATCTGGGCGCAGGCCGCCGCCAGGCGGTCTATGAACGCCTGTTGCACCACGTCCGGCCGGACGGCGGTCAATTCGAGCAGCATGGGCACGTAATCCGCCAGCTGACCGTCGGGAACCTCATAGCCCGCCGCGCCGTACAGGGCGGCCCACTCGAGGAGCGCCTGACCGCGTTCACGGGCGTCGCCCATCTCCTGCGCCGTCACGTAGAGGGCGTGCCGGGGGTTGAAATCAAACGTTTCGACGTAAAGCTGCTCCAGTTGCAGAGGGCCCGGCCCGAAGAGAGACTGAATGACCGCCAGAAGCCGGGGGTCAACCTCTCCGGCCAGCCCCTTCCGCCTTTGGAGCCGGTCCCCGAACGCGCTGGAACCGGGATAATCGAGGATCCCGGAGGCGATTTTCAGTATGAGCCGCTGGGTTTCGGTCATGGCTCAACCTCCCGTGATGACGACGCGGGGTGAACCTCCAGTGGAATCGTGCGGCGTGGCGGCGCGATGCCTTCGGCTGGGGCCAGCCCTTCCAGGCTGCACGCTCCCTGCCAGTAATCCAGGTTGCCCTCGTGACTCCGGTCCCCGGTGGGAATCACGAACCGCGCGTCATACTTGGCGGCGGCAAGCAGATCCGCCATCGCGTCCAGCTGCTCCACCGACAGGCCGGCCTCGGTCATGAGGGCGCTTGCCGTCCAGTCGGTGCCCTGAGTGCCCAGGTTCTTCTCCCGCATGGCGGTCCGCATCGCGCTGAGACGCACAAGCGCCCGCCGGACCGGTCCGACATCGCCGGCGGCCAGGATAGAGGCCAGGTAGTCAAGGGGGATGCGCATGCTGTCCACGGCCGTGAGAAAGGCATCGGCCGGCATGTGGGCGGCGTCGGCCAGGTGGTTCATCATAGGACTCAAGGGCGGCACGTACCACACCATCGGCAACGTGCGGTATTCGGGATGCAGCGGAAGCGCAATCTGCCACTCCACGGCCATCTTGTAAACCGGCGAGCGCTGGGCCGCCTCGATCCAGGTGTCGGAGATGCCCTGACGATGCGCCTCGCGCACCACGTCCGGGTCATGAGGGTTCAGAAAGATGCGTCTTTGCGCCTCGTAGATATCCTGGGGATTCTCCACACTGGCGGCGGCCAGCGCCTGATCCGCGTCGTAGAAGACCGGGCCCAGATACCGGATACGGCCGACGCACGTCTCGGAGCACACGGTCGGAAGACCGGCCTCGATGCGCGGATAACAAAACGTGCACTTCTCCGCCTTGTGCGTGTTCCAGTTGAAGTAGACCTTCTTGTAAGGGCAGGCGCTCACGCAGTAGCGCCAGCCGCGGCACGCATCCTGATCCACCAGCACGATGCCGTCCTCTTCCCGTTTGTACATCGCGCCGGAAGGGCACGCGGCCACACAGGCGGGATTGAGGCAATGGTTGCAGATGCGTGGCAGATACATCATGAAGGCCTGCTCATACTCGAGCGCAATATGCTCCATGAGCGGCTTCAGATTGGGATCCCGGGGCGCAATCTCGGGACCACCGGCCAGGTCGTCGTCCCAATTCGGGCCCCAGACCGGCCGCTCCATGACCTCACCCGTCAGGAGCGAGTGGGGGCGCGCGACAGGCTGGTGCGTACGCCGGGGGCTGTCCGTCAAAGTTTGGTAGTCGTAGGTCCAGGGCTCGTAATAGTCGTCAATCTGAGGAAGATCCGGATTGTAGAAGATGTGGGCCAGCTTTTCCAGCGGGCCGCCCGCGGCCAGCCGCAGCCGGCCACCGTCAAGCACCCACCCGCCGCGGCGGCGCTTCTGGTCTTCCCATTCCTGGGGATAGCCGGGACCCGGACGGGTCTCGACATTGTTGAACCACATATACTCGGCGCCCGGACGATTGGTCCAGGTGTTCTTGCAGGTCACGCTGCAGGTATGGCATCCGATGCACTTGTCGAGGTTCATGACCATCGCAATCTGCGCCTTAATCTTCAAGCCAGTCCACCTCCCGCAAGGGGCGGATCCAGGCCCGGACGTCCCGCTGATGCCCGGTCGGACCGTAGTAGTTCATGCTGTAGCTGAGCTGCGCGTAGCCGCCGATCATATGCGTTCCCTTCGGAATGATCCGCGTCACACTGTTGTGGGTGCCGCCGCGGCCACCGGTGGCCGGGCTCTTGGGCACCCCCAGGGTCCGATCCTGCGCGTGGTACATCATGGCGATGCCGCCGGGAATGCGATGCGAGACGACCGCGCGCGCGACTATCGCGCCGTTTCGGTTGAACACCTCGATCCAGTCGTTATCGTGAACCCCGATGGAGGCCGCATCTTCCACGCTCAGCCACACCGTCTGGCCGCCGCGAAAAAGCGTCAGCATGCGCGGGGTGTCGGTGTAGGTCGAGTGAATGCCCCACTTCTGATGGGGCGTCAGGTACCGCACCGTGACGGCGTGCTCGGTGTCGCCCGGCGGGCGCGGCGGATCACCGGCCGCAAAGGGCGGCATCTCGTTCGGCGGGCGATAGATGGGGAACCCCTCGCCATAGTCGCGCACCACTTCATGGTCCAGGTAGAAGTGCTGCCGGCCGGTCAGCGTCCGCCACGGAATTTTAAAGTCCACATTGGCGGTGAACGGCGAATAGCGGCGGCCTGGGCCTTCGAGTCCGGACCAGACGGGTGCCGGCAGGGCGAGCCGCGGCTGTGTGCTCAGATCCTCAAATCGATACACCGTATCTTCGCGGCCGTGAATTGCCGCCATCAGGTCAAGTCCCGTTGTCTGTTCGAGCGCGCGCCACTCTTCGACCGCCCGCTGGCCGTTGGTGGCGCCAGACAGGGTCAGGATGGCTTCGGCCGCCTGGCGGGCGGTCCACAGATCCGGGCGCCCGGCCGCCGGACCCGGCCGCCTCGAGACCCCGACGCGGGTCCGAAGCTCTTCCACCGCCGCCCGACTGTCTATCCGGATGCCCTTAGTGGTGAGGCCCCCATCTGCGAGGGGGCCTAGGGTGGTCATCTGGTCAATGAGATGCGCGTAATCGCGGTGGACCAGCGTGAGCGCGGGCAGCGTCTTTCCGGGAACGGCCGCCACCTCGCCCTCACGCCAGTCCCTGACGGTGCCGTGCGGCTGGGCGATTTCCCCCCGGGTGTCGTGCTGCAAGGGCGTCATCACCAGATCGTCGACCGCCGGCAGGTATTCGGCCGCCATCCGCGAGAACCGGGCCGCAAGCGTTCTGAACGCGTCCCAATCGCTCTTGGATTCCCACATGGGGGCCACCGCCGGATTGAAGGGATGCACGAACGGATGGAGGTCGGTGCTGCTGAGATCGCTCTTCTCATACCAGGTCGCGGCGGGCAGCACGATGTCCGCATAGAGTCCGCTTGACGTCATGCGGAAGTCCACGTCCACCAGAAGGTCGAGCTTCCCCTCCGGCAGGGGCTCGGACGCCTGTACGGTTTCCGCCTGCCAGGAGTTCTCCGGATTGCCCAGCACATGACCACGGGCACCCAGCATGTGCCGGAGAAAGTACTCGTGGCCCTTGCCGCTCGCCCCCAGGAGATTGGAGCGCCAGACAAACAGAACCCGCGGAAAGTTCTGAGGGGCGTCAGGATGTTCGACCGCCCACTCAAGTTCACCCCGCACCAGCTGGCCGGTGACATGGCGGATGATGCCGTCTGTGTCGGCCGCACCGGCGGCACGCGCTTCCTCCACAACCTTAATAGGATTTTTCGTCCACTGAGGGTAGGCCGGCAGCCAACCGAGCCGCGACGCCAGCGCCTGCATGTCAGCGGGATGGGTCTCACGGAAGCGGCCAGACGTCGGGATGCCGGACACCGGCTCCAAGGGCTCTTCGTAACGGAACTGGTCGGTCGCGAAATAGAAGAAGCTGGTGCCGGCGTGCTGTCGGGGAGGACGGTTCCAATCGAGGCCGAAGGCGAGGGTGGTCCAGCCCTCCAGCGGCCTCACTTTCTCCTGCCCCACGTAGTGAGCCCAGCCGCCTCCGTTCACGCCCTGGCTGCCGGTCAGCAGCACCAGATTGATAATGGACCGGTATATGAGGTCGCTGTGGTACCAGTGATTGGTCCCGGCGCCCAGTGCAATCATGGAGCGGCCGCGGGTCCTGGCCGCGTTGTCCGCAAATTCGCGGGCTACGCGAATGGCGAGCGACCGGCTGACACCGGTGATGCCCTCCTGCCACGCCGGGGTATAGGCGCCCGGATCGTCGTAGTCGGCGGGGTAATCACCCGACAGTCCCCGGGCGATGCCCATGTGGGCCAGCATGAGGTCAAACACGGTCGTGACCAAAAGCGTCTCGCCGCCGGCCGTATTCACACGCCGTGCCGGCACCTCCCGCGTGTGCGGACGAGCCTCACCCGGGGTCATGTTCGGAAAGTCCACCGCGAGCACGGCATCGGAGGCACCAAGAAACGACAGCCGCGGACTGAGCGGCGTGCCCCCGGCATCCTCCATCTTCAAGTTCCATTGCCCGGCACCGTCCCACCGGTGCCCGATGCTGCCGTTCGGCACAGCCGGGCCCTCTTGACCGTCATCCCAGATGACGGTCTTCCAGTCGCTCTCGGGGACGTCCTGGCCCAGATCGCCCGCATGCAGGAACCGGTCGGCCGTCCAGGTTTCGCCCTGGGGTGACAGGGTCACCAAGAAGGGCAGGTCGGTATAGGTCCGCGCGTACTCGAGGAAGTATGGCGTGGGGTGATCGACGTAAAACTCTTTTAGAATCACGTGCGTCATGGCCATCGCCAGCGCGGCGTCGGTTCCCGCCTTGCAGGGAAGCCACACGTCGGCGAACTTGATGTACTCCGCGTAGTCGGGGCTCACGCCGACCACTTTGGTGCCGTTGTAGCGGGCTTCTACCAGAAAATGGGCGTCTGGAGTTCGGGTCATGGGAAGATTCGTACCCCAGACGATGAAGTACCCGGCATTGTACCAGTCGGCACTTTCGGGCACGTCCGTCTGCTCGCCCCAGATCTGCGGGGAGGCCGGCGGCAGGTCCGCGTACCAGTCGTAGAAACTGACCATGCTCCCGCCCATCAGGGACAGGAAGCGGGAGCCGGCGGCAAAGCTGACCATCGACATGGCGGGGATGGGACTGAACCCGAAGACGCGGTCAGGACCATACGTTCGGGCCGTGTCCAGCATGGCAGCGGCCATAATCTCGGATACGGTGTCCCAGTCGGCCCGCACGAAGCCGCCCTGGCCGCGCGCCGCCTGATAGGCCCGGCGTTTGTCGTCGTCGGCCATGAGAGTCCGCCAGGCCGCCAGCGGGTTTGCCTCCTGCCGGCGAACCTCCCGCCAGGCGGCCAGGAGCTCGCCGCGCACGTAGGGATACTTCACGCGCCCCGGGCTGTAGAGATACCACGAGTAACTGGCGCCGCGCGCGCATCCGCGGGGCTCGTACTCCGGCACGTCGGGTCCCAGAGACGGGTAGTCGGTCTGCTGGGTTTCGAACGCCACGATCCCGTCTTTGACATGAATCTTCCAGCTGCATGACCCGGTGCAGTTGACGCCGTGCGTGGATCGGACGACGCGGTCATGCTGCCAGCGGGAGCGATATACGCCCTCCCAGTCGCGCCCCCGGGTGTTTTCCTCGCTCCAGTTTTGATTAAGGCGCCGGCCGCGCTTCAGATAGTCCAGTGAGCGCAAGAGAGCGTTCCGCCTGCCAGTCATGGACATGCCCCCTCCGGGTGCGGGTCAAATTGAAATCCTGTCATGCGAAAGCCGGGCTCACGCAATTCCGATGCCACCACGTCCCACGTCGGCGCGTTGGCGGCAGCCAGGATCAGGTGGTCGATCTGGCTCACGTCAGTGAGCTTGCGGACCTTTGCCGCCAGCTCGTCGGACACGGGACCAAAGCGCCACTGAAGAATAGTGAGGAGATCGCTGATGTCATCGTCCGTCGCGACGCGCCGTGTCTTATCCCCGTCTGTCATAGCCGTCGTCGCCTCCCCCGCATCCACCCACGCATCGGTAGTGAATCGCCCGGCCGGTCCGGCCACACACCCAAAATCCGGTGCGGTTCGGGTGCGGCGCTTGCTGGTCCTCGTCTTGCCCGCGCACTCAGCCGCCGCCCATCTCCAAAAGCTCTCGCACCAGGTCCTCCTCGTGGCGCTCGTGGTCGTCCAGTACGCGTTGAAACTCTCGCATTCCGCGCAGCACGGCCTCGCGCTTGCCAACCACCGTGGCCCGCTCGACGTCCGACGCCAGCTGCCGCAGCATGCTGTGCTGGAGGACCAGAGACGCGACCGCGGCGGAGAGCGCCTCCCGACCGCCCTGAATCTGAAGCTGAAGCCACTCCGCATAGAGGCCGGCCTCTTCTTCGTGCGCGTGCGCCAGGATGCGGGTCTCCACCAGTTCCAGAAACACCTCGACCACCTGTCTCAGCCGCCGGGCCTGGTCCCCATCGGGAGACAGAGTTTCGGCAGCCATGACGGTCGCCTGGAGTTCATGCCGCATGGCGGCATGAATGGCGCGATGCGGCTCAACCTGACGGAGGGCGGGACCGGACATCCCCTCGTCTCCTCTCTTTGGGGGTAGGTGCCGCGGACTTCAGTGTCCACATCGATCCCGGCCGTGTGCCCGGGCGCGATGGGTGAGCTTCTCTACTCAAGTGGGGGCAAGGCCGCGAGGAACATCGTGATCATTGTCACGATGACCAAGGAAAGTCGGAGGGGAGCGTGAGCGTGGGGATGGGGCTGATCGTGATGCAGATCACACTTAGGCGGGCGCCGCTGCGCCATAGAAGATAGAACGGGAACGAAAGGCGGCGGCGTTCTTCCCATGGAAGCTTTCCCATCACGAACACCGACAACACTAAAAGCCGGCGGAACGGAGGGCGCCTCCAGCACCACCGGCGCGCATTCCACCCTGAAGGGTCTGTACCCCGGCTACTTTGCCCTCGTCATGGCCACCGAGATCGTGTCGACCGCGCTTCATCTCTATCATCAGACGGCCATCTCCATGGGGCTTATGTGGATCGGCGCCGCGGCATATGGCTTCCTCTGGGTGACTTATGTCCTGCGCGGGGCACGCTTCACCGAAGAGACCCGTCAGGATGTCACGAATCCCGCTCGCATGTTCGGTTACTTCACGATGGTGGCCGCGTCCAACGTCCTGGCGGTGCGGTTTCTGTTCGCGCACCGGCCGTTTCTGGGCCTCGCGCTGGGGGTAACCGGATGCCTCCTGTGGATCGTGCTGTTCTACAGCCTGACCACTCTTCTCATCGTGGGGCGGCGTGTTCGCCTCACGATGGTCAACGGCGGCTGGCTCATCGCCATCGTGGCCGAAGAGTCTCTCTCCACCTGGCTCGGCGCCATGGTCGATCACCTGCCGCACGCAGGGAAAGCGCTCTTTCTCGCGGCCTTGGTCTTTTGGGCCATGGGCATCATGCTGTACGTGGTCTTTATCGGCCTCGTGATGGACCGCCTGTTTTTTTACCGGGTCCGCGCGGCGGACCTTGACCCGCCCTACTGGATCAACATGGGGGCGACCGCCATCACCGTGCTGGCAAGCTCCCGGCTCCTATTGCTGCATCACGCCGGCGCCGCCCTCGTGACGGTGCGTCCGTTCTTGGAAGGCCTGACCGTGGTCTTGTGGGCCTGGGGTTCCTGGTGGATTCCCCTTCTGTTGGTGCTGGGCTGGTGGAAGTACGGGCATGAGCACGAGCCGATTGGCTACCATCCCGCCCAATGGAGCATCGTGTTCCCGCTCGGCATGTACGCCACCGCCACCACCACGCTCTCCCGGGTGCCGGGATTTTCCGGGCTCCATCCGATCGGGGCCGCATTCGTGTGGATCGCCCTTCTAGCCTGGGCGGCCGTAAGTATAATGGCCGTGCGCAATGTCTGGTTGACAAGGCGCGGCATGCGCCTGCGAGCGCGCGAAAATGTTCGGAGAGGCGCCTCGCCGTCCGATGGCGTCGGGTGAGGCCCTTCACCCGATATCGGTGAGCTCCACCGCCGCCGCCCGGAGGGTTGACTTCCGCTCCCGCGCGACGGCCAAGATGCGGTCTGTCCACTCCCCGATGGTGTGGCCCACGTAATCCAGCACGCCCTCCGCCGTCGACCCCACGTCGTTCGAGAGGGCGGCCACAAAAACACCGGCTCCGCCGGCATTGGCGACGAAGTCCGGCACCACCACAACGCCGCGCTGATGGAGGATGGCGTCGGCCTCCGCCGTGACCGGCAGGTTCGCCCCCTCAACCACAAGACGCGCACGCACACGGTCCGCGTTGCCCGCATGGATGGCGCCGGCCACGGCGGCCGGGATGAGGACGTCGGCCGGAACCTCCAGCCACTCGTCACCGCGTTGCGTCTCGTAGTCCGCGGGAAGCGCCGTCCGGTCGACGACGCCGAACTGGTTGCGGGCGGCCAGGAGGGTAGCCACGTCGAGGCCATCGTGCTTGACGATGAGTCCCGCGCGATCCGCCACCGCCACGATTCTGAGGCCGAGCTGTTCGAGGTACCAGGCGCTGCCCCCGCCGACGGTGCCGAAGCCCTGCACCGCCACGCGCACGGACGATGACTCCCAGCCGAACGCGTTCAGGCAGCGGGCGGTCGCCGCCGCCACCCCATAGCCGGTGACGGCGTCGGTGATGGACATTCCGGAGGTCGTGAGCTGAAGGATGCGGGCCAGCCGCTCCCCGGCCGCCGCCGGGTCGGGCTGGTGCATCAGGCCGGCGTGCACCGATGTGTGGAGCCCGAGACGCTCGGTGATGGCCAGGATGTCGCGTTCATGGGTGCCCAGATCTTCGCTCGTGGCCCATGTCTCGGCGAGGAACGGGCGATGAACGGTCAAGAAGCGCTCCAGAATCTGAAGCGCGTCCGAACGTGCCGGGTCGCAGGCAATGCCGGCCTTTGCCCCGCCCGCGTCAAAGTTAAGAATGCGAAGCTTACGGGTCATCACCCGCGCCAGACTCTCCACCTCGGCCGGGGTGAGACCGGGTCGCATGCGAATGCCGCCGCCGGCCAGTCCATTTTGCACCCGGTCAAGCACGAGCCACCCGTGAACGCCGGTGACGGGGTCGGTCCAGTGGGTTCGCAAGAGTGGTTCGGTCATGGACTTTCCTTTCGCACGTCTCGCACGTCTCTCGCTTCATCGAGTGTCCGTCTCCTAAAGAGGCACCGCGCCGAGGCCTCACGGCGACCGGGCAACGAAGCCCTGGACCGCTCTTCTGACGGGTGCGCCTATGGAGACATTACCCGGCTGGCGAACCTGCGGCCACTGTCTTCTGTTCTCTCATTCATACACCAGACGCCGCCCACGGCAATGCGCGCTGGACCGGCACCGGCTCCCGCCTGTCATCCGTCCGCGGCGCTTCTTTTGAACGTTCTCCGAAATGCCCCTTGCTGCAGAGCGGCCAGCATGCTCGCCCGGTCGTGGACCGGCAGATGCTGGTCCACGAGGGGCAGAACGGTCCGGATCCCCGCAGACTGCGGGCGGTATCCCTTCTGAGATGCGGCCGGATTGAGCCAGGTAAGGCAGTGGACGCGGGCCGCAAGCGCCCGCGTGCTGACCGAAAGAAGCGCCTGGTCCCCGGAGTCGAACCCGTCTGAGGCGACCGCCAGCGTTGTCCGTGGACCGAGCCGCTCCCGATAGGCGGTCAGGATATGCTCGAGCGCCGCCCCGATCTTGGTCCCGCCCGACAGCGCGTCAAGCCCGACCAGCGGGTCCTGGCCGGGCGACAGACGGCGGAGGCGCGGGGTGAGCCGAATGACTTCGGTGGAAAACACGAACACCTCGAGCCGGATCGGCAGCCGGGACAGCGCCCATGCCCAGGTGAGCAGGTAGGACGCATGCTCGCGCATGGATCCCGAACAGTCCACCACCAGCACCATGGCGGGCGGCTGAGGCCGCCGGCGCCGTTCGTGCCAGACGGCGGGCTCTCCGCCGAGGCGCAGGGCGGCCGCCATCGTTCGACGCATATCCAAAAGAGGATGGCCAGGCGCACCCCGCCGCGTTCCCGGGTGTTGGTGAAGGGCGGCCAGGGTGCCGATGGCCGCCTGGCGCACGCCGAGAAGCTCTGAGCCCGTCGCCAGACGCACGTCAAAGCGCTCCCCCCAGGTGGGGCTGTAGGCCAGGCGCCTGCCCGTGACGGCCGGCCGGGTGAGGGACGGTCCGGCCTCCTCGCGGCTCTTCGAACCCGACCCCTCGGGGAGCGTCCGGGGAGGCGGGGGAACAGCCCGCGGGCGGCGTCCCGTGAGATACGCGGTCCAGAGATCGGGAAAGCGGCTCCACTCGGACGGCGATCGCGCATAGACGGTCCGCAGCAGGTCTTGAACCTCACCGCCGTCAAGAAGATGGGAATGCCCGAGCGCCAGAAGAGCGA
This sequence comes from Bacillota bacterium, assembly GCA_021797815.1. Lineage (GTDB taxonomy): Bacteria > Bacillota > Sulfobacillia > Sulfobacillales > JAIMBI01 > JAKATP01. Next base: position 86,048 of record JAJZYZ010000001.1, on the reverse strand, counting down.
GCCGGGTGTCGTCCGGGCCGGTACTGAATCCCTGGCGGCGGAGATAGTGGGAAAAGCTCGCGAGGGCGGCCGCCGGATCAGAGCCGTCCATGACTTCCTAAGTGCCGTTCCACGGCGGCCCGGTCCTCGGCTGTCTTCACCACGGCACTGGCGGTCGCCTCGACGGCGTCCCGGCTCAACTCGTGGAAGCCGAGCGCGTTGAGGGCGCGGGCCCAGTCGACGGCCTCGGACAGGCCCGGGGGCTTTATCAAATCGAGGCGTCGAAGCGCATGGGTCGCGTCTGCCACCGCCCGGGCCAGGACACCCGGAACCTCCGGCGCCCGGACACGGATAATTTCAACTTCGCGCTCGGCATCCGGGAAGTCGAGCCAGAGGTACAGACACCGCCGGCGCAGCGCATCTGACAGCTCCCGCACCCGGTTCGAGGTGAGGATGACCCGCAGCGGTTCCCCGGCCCGCACCGTGCCCAGCTCGGGAATCGTAATCTGCGACTCGCCCAAAAACTCCAGCAGCAGCGCCTCCATCGCCTCATCGCCCCGATCGACTTCGTCCACCAGCAATACCGGGGCAGGGCTCGCCGAGACGGCCTGCAAGAGGGGGCGCTCAACCAGAAACCCCGGCCCGTACAGGGCGCCGATATCGGTCCCCTCGGCGGCCAGGCGCGCCGACAGCAGCTGTTTTGGATAATTCCAGTCATAGACCGCCTGACTGGCATCGATGCCTTCGTAACACTGCAGACGCACAAGATCCCGTCCGCTGAGTGCTGCCCATGCGCGGGCCAGATCGGTCTTGCCCACGCCGGCCGGTCCCTCAACCAGGAGCGGGCGGCCGAGGGTCTCCGCGAGATAGAGGGCGCTTACCGCCTCTCGCGACGCGATGTAGCTCGCCTGCCGAAGGCGGTCGAGCAGGGCGTCCACGCGGTCGGCCGCCATTTCCCGGCTATCCCTCAACTTCCCGGGGTCCTCCCTCTGACAGCTGTCGGATCCGGGCCTCTATGTTGTCGAACAGCTGCGCCGTAATGCGTTTGGCCTGCCCGTCGATGAGCCGCGCACCCAACGCCGCGAGCGGTCCACTGATGGTGACGCGCGCTTCCCACCGGAGTTCCGTGGAGCCCGGCGCGACTTCCGCCAGCTGAAGCTCGCTCGCAATGTCCACCCCACTCCCCATGCCGCCACCCCGGACTTCCAGGGCCGCCGATTTCCCCTCCCCGTCAGGCACGATGGCCGCACTCAGGTCAAAAGAACCGCGGACCGGTCCCACGCCCACCCGGACGCGGGCCTGGAAGTGCGTGTCGTCTTTCACGTCCACCGAGGCGACGTCGGGCATGCAGGGCCCGACGTCGGCGGCGGCCGTGATGAAGCGGTAGACCCGCTCCAGGGGAGCCTCTAATGCGAGAGTTCCGGTATACGTGTGCACCTGCGGCTCCCTCCTTTTTCGACCCTTCCTCGACCCTTCCTCGACCCATATTCGAACCTTCTTCGAACGTTGGGACCCGTGGTGCCGATGCTGGCCAGCGTGCCCTGTCCCTAGTGGGCGCTTTGGGCCGCGTAGGAGGCGGGATCCTGCAAGAAGGCCTGCAGGCAGCCCCGACCGCAGAACCCGTACGTCGTTCCCTGGTGGACGGCCGTATGGGGTGTGGCGTTCAGGTCCACGGTCATCCCGCAGACCGGATCCAGAACCGCGGACGGCCGGACATCCTCCTCCCGCGCCACCGGCCGTGCGGCTTCGACAGGCGTCCTGCGACGGACCACCAGCAGTTCCGCCAGGATGCTGAGCGCCACCTCGGCCGGGCTCACCGCACCCAGATCAAGACCGGCCGGGGCCGATACCGCCTCGACGAACTCGGGCGATGCCCCCGCTTCTATCAACACCTCGCGCAGCCGCTCCGCCCGCCGGGGGCTTGCCACCACCCCCACATAGGATGGGTGGTGCGCGGCCACAGCCAGGAGCGCATCTTCGTCATACTCACCCTGGCTCGCGATGAGATAGGCCGGACGTTCCCCCTCAACCGACAGGGCGCGGGCGAACAGGGCCTCGAGTGTCTCCGGCGGCTCCCACGCGTGCTGGTGGACGGTGTAGTCAAGATCCTCGGCGAGACTTCTGACCGCGTCCGCGATGGGCGTGCCGCCGATGATGACCAGGACCGGCGGCGGCAGATGGGGTTCCAGCAGGAGCTCCACCTCCCCGCCGCTCTGGCAGGTCATAAGCCGTGTCACCACGCCGGGATCTGAGCTGGGGACCGGGTCGGTCGTGACCCGCAGCAGGCAGGCATCGCGCCGCGCCAGCACTTCGCGGGCCATCTCCAGCACCAGATGCCGGGTGCATTGTCCGCCGATGAAGCCATCGATGCGCCCGTCGGCGGTTACGACCGCCCGCATCCCCGGCCGGGCGGAGGACGGGCGGACGCTCCGCACCACCGTCACCAGCACGTACGGGGTCCGCTGTTCCTCAAGCGCCGCCATCGTGGACCAGATCGTCTGTCTCATGGCCTCCTCCGGTCTTCTGTTCCGCCCGTCTGCCTGTACGGGTGAACGCGCTTACTCGGTCACGCCATGCTGTCTCAGAACCTCCCAGATCTTCCAGGGAAACAGCGGGATGTCGAGGTTGGTGACCCCAAGCGGCGAGAGCGCATCCATGACCGCGTTCGCAAACGCGGCCGGTGAGCCCACGTTGGGCGACTCCCCCACCCCCTTGGCGCCGATAGGATGGTGCGGCGACGGGGTCACGGTGCGGTCCGTCTCCCACTTCGGTGCCTCGACCGCTGTCGGCACGAGATACTCCGTGAAGTTGGGGGCGAGGCAGTTGCCGTCCTCGTCAAACGCAATCTCCTGCATGAAGGCAATGGCGAACCCTTCCGTGAGCCCGCCGTGGATCTGTCCCTCCACCACCATCGGATTGATAACCGTGCCGCAGTCGTCAACGGCCACAAACCGCCTCACCTTGGCCTCGCCGGTGCCCTTGTCGATGTCGACTACCGCCACATAGGCGCCGTTCGGAAACGTGAGATTGGGCGGGTCGTAGTAGAAGGTCGCCTCGAGGCCCGGTTCCATGCCGGCGGGCAGGTTGGTGTAGGCCGCCAGGGAAACCTCGGCCATGCTCACGGCGTGCTCCGGGGCCCCGGCGGCATAGAATCGCTGGCCGTCCCATTCCACCTCGTCGTCCGACACTTCCAGGAGATGCGCGGCGATTTTCCGGCCCTTGTCGCGCACCCGCCGCGCAGCCAGAGCCGCGGCGCCCCCGGCAGTCGGGGTGCTGCGGCTGGCGTATGTGCCGAGACCATACGGGGCGGTGTCGGTGTCGCCTTCCTCCACCAGCACGTCCTCGGTGCTGAGGCCGAGCTCCTCCGCGATGATCTGGGCAAACGTGGTCTCATGTCCCTGACCCTGATGGCGGGTGCCGAGACGGGCGATGACCTTGCCGGTCGGATGTACGCGAATCTCGCAGCTGTCGAACATCTTGATGCCGAGAATGTCGAACGACTGGCTCGGGCCGGCTCCGACAATCTCCGTGAAGGTGGAGATGCCGATGCCCATGAATTCTCCCCGCGCCCGCCGCTCGGCCTGTTCCTGGCGCAGCGCCCGGTAGTCAATCATGTCAAGCGCCCGATTAAGCGTGGCCGCGTAATTTCCGCTGTCGTATGTCCATCCAAGCGGCGAGTCGTAAGGAAACCGGTCGCTCCCTATGAAGTTTTGGAAGCGGAGATCCGCCGGGTCGACGCCAAGCTTAAGGGCCAGGGAGTTCATCGCCCGCTCGATGAGGAACGAGGCTTCGGTGACGCGAAACGAGCAGCGATAGGCGATGCCCCCGGGGGCCTTGTTGGTGTAAGCGGCGTCAACCTCGGCGAAGGCGGTGGGGAAGTCATAGGAGCCCGTAACAATGCTGAAGAGGCCCGCCGGGTACTTCGTCGGGTCGGCCGCGGCGTCAAAGGCGCCGTGGTCGGCGACGGTCGTCACCTTGAGAGCCGTGACGCGTCCCTTGTCGTCCGCCCCAAGCTCGACGTCCATGAAGTAATCGCGGGCGAAGTTGGTGCTGGTCAGGTTTTCCGTGCGTGTCTCGACCCACTTCACCGGCCGTCCGAGAGAGATGGAACCGACGATGGCCGCCACGTACCCGGGGAAGACGGGCACCTTGTTGCCGAAGCCGCCGCCGACGTCGGGGGAAATGACGTGGATCTTGTGCTCGGGCAGGCCGGCCACCATGGCCAGGACGGTTCGATGGGCGTGGGGTGCCTGCGACGTGACGTACCAGGTGAGTTTGCCCATAGCGCCGTCATAATCCGCGATGCATCCGCACGGTTCGACCGGCGCCGGATGCACCCGCGGCATGCGGATGCTCTCTTTCACAACCACCGCCGAGGCTCGCAGCGCCTCGTCCGTGGCGGCGCGCTCCCCCACCTCCCAGTGGAATATGTGATTGTCCCGCTGCTCCCGGTCGTCACGGAGGACCGGCGCGTCCGGCTCAAGCGCCCGCCGGGGGTCTACTACCACGGGCAGGGGATCGTATGTTACCTCCACGAGCGCCGCCCCATCCTCGGCCAGGGCTCGGGTGTCGGCGATGACGGCCGCCACCTCCTGGTACTGGAAGAGGACCTTGTCGGTGGCCAGCACCATCTGCTTGTCGCCGGCCAGAGTCGGCATCCACGCCAGGTTAAGCTTCGCGAGGTCTTCCCCCGTCAGAACCAGGTGTACGCCCGGAAGGGCACGGGCCCGTGCGGTGTCGATACCGACGATGCGGGCGTGGGCGTACGGGCTGCGGACGAGGGCCAGGTAAAGCATGCGAGGGAGCTTGATGTCGTCCAGAAAGCGGCCCTGCCCGCGGACCAGGCGGGCGTCTTCCTTGCGCTTGATAGACTTTCCGAGCGGACGGAGCTCCGTTGTTTCGAGAGCCATATTACCTTGCCACCTCCCTGGCTGCCTCGCGCTTTTCACGCACGAGCGGGGCCGCATACTGGACCGCTTTCACGATGTTTTGGTAGCCGGTGCATCGGCAGAGATTGCCGGAAATGGCCCGGCGGATCTCGTCCTCGGTCGGGTCGGGGTTGCGCTCCAAAAGCGCGTAGGTGGTCATGAGCATGCCGGGGGTGCAGAATCCGCACTGCAAGCCGTGGCTCTCCCAGAACCCCTTCTGGAGAGGATGGAGATCGCCGGCCTGCTCGAGACCCTCCACGGTCATGAGCTCCTGTCCGTCGACCTGGACGGCCAGCACCGTGCAGGACTTGACCGGCACGCCGTCCAGCAAGACGGTGCAGGCGCCGCAGCTTGTGGTGTCGCAGCCAACATGCGTGCCGGTGAGGGACAGCTCGTCCCGCACCAGGTAGCAAAGGAGCGTACGGGGTTCGACGTCTGCCGTTCGTTCCTGTCCGTTCACGGTTACGGAAATCAACATGGGACTTCCTCCCATCCTTTCAAGTGGGTAGAGGTCTATGCGCTCCGACGCCGCCCCTCATCGAAACGGCTCTCTATCGAGCGGAGTCCGCGTTCCACGAAGAGCCGCACCATGTCACGCTTGAAGTCGGCGCTGCCGCGGCGGTCAGAAGCCGGATCGGTGGCCGCGGAAGCTTTGGCGGCGGCCTCACGGATGAGCTCCAACGACAGGGGCTGTCCTTCGAGGAGTGAAGCGGCGGCCGTAGCATGCAGCGACGTGGGGCCGACCCCGGCGAGACCGATGCCGGGGCGGCGGATGCGGCCGTCACCGTCTATCTCCACCTGCAGCGACACCGCCACCACGGCAAAGTCGCCCACCTTCCGTTCAAGCTTGAGATGGGTGGCAAAAACGTCATGCTCGGGGCGGGGGATGTGAACCGCCGTCAGCACCTCGTCTGGCTCCAGCCGGGTGGTGAAGACGTCCACGAAGAAGTCGTCGGCTCCAACGCGACGGGAACCGTTCGGCCCGTCCACGGTCACCGAGCCGTGCAGGGCGAGAAGCGCGGCTCCCCAGTCGGCCGCGGGGTCCGCGTGGGCGAGAGAGCCGGCCATGGTGCCCCGATTCCGGACCAGGGGATCGGCAATCCAGGCGGCCGTTTCGCGGAGAAGGGGATAGCGCGCCCAAAGATCTTCATCCCACTCGAGACTCGCATGGCGTGTCATGGCTCCGAGGGAGAGTTCTCGGTCGTTCTCGGTTCGGGCGTCAAGGCCCGGCACGCGCCCGAGATCCACCAGGACCGTCGGCGCCGCCACCCTAAGCTTCATCATCGGCAGGAGGCTCTGGCCCCCGGCCAGGATCTTGGCCTCGTAGCCATGTTCAACGAGAAGCGCCACGGCTTCGTCGAGAGACGTCGGAGATTGATATTCGAAGGCGTTCGGGAACATAGGCCCTCGGTGCTCCTTTCTCTTTTCCGGTGACCCGAAGGCCCGACGCGGCCAGCGGGCAGAAAACCTTAACAGGGCGACCACAACGGATGGCTGAGAGATCGGCGACGGAATCGGGGTGGGTCGATGACCGATCAATGCTTTCAGTCTCGCCCGCTCCGGCCTCGACCACCAGATCCTTTCGGATCCTTCCCACCGATCCAATCGGAGGTACAATTGGGCCACTTCATCGGAGACGCTTCGAGTTGACTGTATTCCGCCGACAGTGCCACACGGAGGTGACGCCATGGTCTCACCCGGTCCGGAACCGACACGGATGCTTCGGCGCAAGGTCCAGGAACTGAATGCCCTGATTGAGGTCAGCACCCGCATCACGTCCCACATGGCGCTTGAGCCCCTGCTGCAAACAGTGGTGGACGCAGCGCGCGAACTTATCGGGGCCGAAATGGGGGGTCTGTTGGTCTTAGACCCCGAGGCTCCGGGCCGCTATGAGTACTTCACCGTCTCCGGATGGCCCGGTCCGGCCGGCTTTCCGGAGGGGCGCGGGATCTTTGCCCTCCCGCATAAGACGGGCTCTCCCCTGCGCGTAGCCACGCTGCCGGAGCACCCGCTGTCTGTGGGCACCCCGGCCGGGCATCCACCGGTGGGAGCGTTTCTGGCCGTACCGCTGGCGATGCGGGACCGGATCCTGGGGTCGCTGTTTCTGGCCCACGAACCCGGGGGTGCCCTCTTCACCACCGAAGACGAGGAACTTCTGCTCGCATTCTCGACCCAGGCGGCGATTGCGATTGACAATGCCCGCCTGTACTCGAAGTCCGAGGAACTGGCCGTGCTGAAAGAGAGAACCCGCATCAGCCAGCAGCTCCACGACTCGGTGTCCCAGATCCTCTTCGCCCTCGGGATTGAAGTGGATCAGGCGCTGAAGGGTCTTCGGGCAAACCAGCACGCCGCCATCGAGCGACTCATCCGCGCCAAGCAGCTGGCGGCGGAGGGAGCCAGCGAAATCCGGGCCGCCATCTTCTCGCTGGCACAGGACACCGATCTGGGGCGGCCGGCGTCGCTCGTCTTCGAGGACCTGGTCCAGCATTTCGAGCAGGAAAGCGGCATCCGTACGACGCTTGTCACCCGTGGATCCCTCGACATGGTTCCCCGAGCACTGGCCGCGTGCGCCGGGAAGATTATTTCGGAGTCGCTCACCAACGTGCGCCGCCACAGCCAGAGCTCCGTCGCATTTGTGGCCGCCGGATTCGATGGCGAAACACTGGTTGTCAGCATTCAGGACGCCGGGCAGGGGATCGACGACGACGCCCTGGCCGGGCCGACGGGACTCACCGCCCACTACGGGCTTCACGCCATGCGCAGTCTGGTGGAGGAGTTCGGGGGCGACTTCTCGGTGTTCCGCAACGATGAGGGGGGCACGACGGTTCGGGTCCAGCTGCCGCGAAAGGCGCCCCATGAGTGAGGCCATCCGCGTCGTCCTGGTCGACGACCATGAGGTGGTGCGGCGCGGCATCCGCTCCATTTTGGAGGAGACCGACGAGTTTCGCGTGGTCGGCGAGGCGCGGGACGGCGTAGAAGGGCTTCAGGTCATCCGGGACCTGGATCCTGATCTCGCTCTCGTCGATCTTCGCATGGGCGGGCGGGACGGTGCGACGCTGTGTCAGGCGGTCCGGGACGAAGGACTCCGGACGGCCCTTGTGATCCTGACCAGCTACCTGGACGAGGCGCTGATTGAAACGTGCATTCGGCTGGGCGTCCGCGGCTACATTTTGAAGGAGGTGGAAGGATTCGATCTCCTGCAAAGCCTCCGGAAGATCGTGGACGGTGGGTCGGTGCTTGACGCCCGCGCCACCGACGTCGTCATGCACTGGATCCAGACGGGTTCCACCGAGCCGGCGCTGCCGCTGAATGCACACGACCTGGACATGCTGCGGCTGGTGGCGGAAGGGCTCACCAACCGGGAGATTGGCCGCCGCCTCTTTCTCTCCGAGAATACAGTGAAGGCCCGCGTGAATGACATCGCTCACCGGCTCCGCGCCAAAAATCGGGTGGAGGCCGTCATGATTGCCCACCGCCACGGCCTGCTCTGATCCCGCGAGCCTCTCTCCCCGATTGCACGTCCAGACGTCACCCGTGCAGGCTTCCGGGTAACTCCTCTCAAGGACATGAGGGGCAGATCCGCGATTTTGTCATGCGCTCCTATCCCCTTGAAGCCGCGTGGCAGCGTGCCTCCCGTCACCCCCCGAGGTGGGCAGGCTGCCCACTCCTGGCGGGTCCGCCTGCCGTCTAGACCGCGGCCGTCTTCAGGGCGTGAGCGGACCGGGGGTCTTGGCTTCCTGCGCCGGCCACGGAGTCCGACGTCTGGATGGACTTAACTTGCTGTTTGGTAACCCCCGGGGTAGCCTCGGGGTTCATAGTCCGTGTAGGCTGTTTCGTAACTGGACGTTCTTCGTCCGAAACCCATGTGGATGGGGTGACCGCGCCGGTGCCGGGCCCGGCCACCAGCTTGGGCGCATGTCGACGGGATCATAGGGCAGGGTGCCGGCCGGCCGGAGACCTTGAGGGGGACCGAAAGACGCATGGGAGCGATTTTAGGAATCTGGAGCTGGTTTCTCACCACGTGGATTCGGATTGGCGAAGGGTTCCTGCCGCCGACGATTCATCCCATGCTGGTGCATTTCCCCATTGCGCTCCTCTATGCGTGCCTGTTTATCGAGCTTTTGGGCCGCATCACCCAGCCGCGCGACAGATTTTACGACCGTGTGAGCTTCTGGCTCCTCATCCTGAGCTTTCTGGCGGGTGTGGCCGCGGCAGCCGCGGGCGTGATTTCCGAGCAATATGTCCGCTGGACGCCAGCCACATTCGCCCTGCTGTCGGCCCATCAACGCGATGCCATCCTCACGGGCGTCTTCTTGCTGGCGGCGATTGGCGCTCGCCTCGTCGGACGCTACGGAGGCAACAGCCGCTGGTCGTCGAACCGCCCGTCCGGTGCATGGTCGGCCTGGGGATCCGGTCGTGGGCGCCCCACAGGACTGTCACTGGTGCTGCTGGTGGCGGCTGTGGTCATGATCTCGGTGACCGGAACGCTCGGAGGCAGCATGGTCTATCACTACGGCGTCGGCGTTCACGGAGTGAGCTTCCGGAAAACGCCCCCTCGTCCGTGACCGCCCTCCACCCGCTCATACCATACATGGGCGCGGCTCTCGCTGTTGCTGGCCTTGTCCACCACCTGGAAGACAGCCGTCGAACCCGCGGCTAGGACGGGGCCCGCACCCATGTGGCGCCGCCGTCGGTGCTGACCTCGTGCACGCTCGGATGCGACCCGTAAAAGTCGATGGTGAGCATAAGACGGCCGCTCTGGTAGTTGATGACCGCGTTGTCCGAGGGGTGGTTCACCGGGATGCGAGAAGCGATCCATGTCCGGCCTCCGTTTTGGGTGCGGTAGAAAGAGAGAGAATTCAGCACCATGGTGGCCTGAACCACGGCACCGTCATGACTGTTCCAAAACGTCATGCTGAGCGAGCCAGCGAGTCCCAAAAATGTGCACGCGGACGAGCTCCCGGGGGCGCATCCGGCCCACGTCGTGTAACGTTCGAGACTCCACGTGCGGCCTGCGTCGCCGGTCTCGAACAGCACGTACCCTTCCTGACCCGCAGACCCCCCCTCCCCGACCATGATCCATCCGTCCCTCTGGCTGCCGAAGCTTCGAGCATAGTCGGGAAAGGCCGTGCCGCCGGCCGCACTCTGCACGGCTTCGATGTGCTTTACCGCCTGTGTCACCGAGCTCGCGGGGGGATGGATCCAACTCACCCAGACACGGTGCGCGATGGATGGGGTGGGGGCCTGTACGGAGAATCCGTACAAGGTGCCCGCCCGCCCCAGAAGTTGCTCGGAGGCCTCGCTCCCCTGGACGCTTGTCGACTCGTACGGGGACTGGCCGCGGGGGAGAAGCCCGCCACTGGCGGGCAACATCGGCAGAAGCTGAAAGGCACTTTGCATTCCCAGTGGAGTTGCGGTCAGCTGCACGAAAAACCCTAGCGATGTCTCGGCCGTCCAGGTAGAGGTGCCGTTGGAGGTTGATATCCCCTTCACGCGCCACCCAGCGGGCATCGCCACGGACATGCCGAGAATCCTAGCCGTCTTGTAGCCCGGGCGCGGGCCTCCACCGGAGGCCTGTCCGGTCCGTGCCCGGGAATGCTCCGACGCATGTCCAGCAAGACGGTCCAGGAGGTGGCCCCGCCCTCCGAGCCCACGGGCGGCCAAGACCCCGGAGCCGGCCACCATCAGCACCGCCATCAGCACCAGCAGGCGCCGCACAGAGCATCTCCTCCTAGAGAAAAACGTCGTGTGACCCTCCGTCGTTATGAAGCCCGCTCGTTCTTGCGCGCGGGGGAACGCCGGCAAGGCCCGCAGGCGTCGCGGGGTCGTTCCCCGGAATCCGGGACCTCTCACACCGAACGGATTGGGCCTCCCTCGGCCAAGAAGGCAGGATGAGATTGGGCAGGAGATTATGGTGAGACATGTATCGAGACTTCCCCAACCCCGCACCGGTGGTAGCTTGGTCGCGCATAGGTCGGGAGGTGGTCGAAGATGCGCCGGTCCTATCTGGTCCCGGGGGCCGTCCTGGTGCTCCTCGGCCTTCTCGGCCATCCGCTGGCACCGGCTTCTCGAATGACACCTTCTTGGGCCTCCGAGACCCTCGCGCACGCGCCGAACGAGCCGGTTTCCGGCGCACGCGCGCGCCATGCCGCCACCGCCGCTCCTATGCACCCGGGCGGAAAGATCTTTGGACCTGGTCTGGTTCCGGCCTCGTCCTCTCCCGCTCCCCGCGAGCATTCGTCCACCACCGGTGCTTCAGGGGCCCCTGCCTCCCGGCCATCGGGCACGCCACCCACCCAGGCGAGTGGGAGCGTTCCGGCCGCGAGCAGTCCGGCGCTCGCATCGGCTGTCGGCACGAGTCTGTCGCTGGTGGGCGAAGCGTCCATCGCTCGCTTCCAGTATGGGGTCGATGTCTTCAGTTACGACCAGCAGCTCAATGCTCCCTCGACCGCTCCTGCCCTGCAGAAACTGGGCATCGGTCTGCAGCAGTTTCCCAATGACAACACCTGGAGCTGGACCACCAACACGTTCCGATCCGGATCTGCGGGCGCCGTGTCACTTGCCCGCTGGGGGTCCATCCTGGAGGCAACCGGCTCTCGCGGGCTCTTCATCTTCAACTACGACGAGAACCCGGCCTGGACCGGAGGGGGCACCCCGGCCGACGCCGCCGCCGTCACCCGCTATATCGTTCAGCGCCATCTCCCCATTGATGCCATCGTCATTGGCAGTGAGGAGTACGGCTCTTGGGACTATGCCGCCAACCTGAACCCCAGCACCTCGGCCGCCTATTATGGCCAGCAGGCCGCGGCCATCGCAGCGGCGATTCACCAGGTGGATCCCGCCATGCTGGTGGGCTTGGTGATGGACCCCGGCACGGCGCCCTATGACGTGGCGTGGAACCGGACCGTCCTTGGGGCGGCCGGGGGCTACGTCAATTTCGTGAGTGTGCATGAGTATCCGATCTTCCACAGCGCGAGCGATGCGGGGCTGCTCTCAGGCCTGGCCGCCGACATCACCGACTCGCTCCAGACGCTCCGCGGTCAACTCCGGGCCGACCTGCCGACAACCGGGCCAGCCACGCTTCCCATCTGGATTACCGAGTTCAATCCCTACTATCAGCCCGGTCCCCAGGCGACGCGGCCCGTTTACGGGGCGGCGATGGTGGAGAGCGCGATCTTGTGGCGGGCGCTTGGCGCCGCCCGTCTCGTGGTGTGGAGCTATGATGGACAGGCCCACCGGGCCGTGCCCGGCTATCCCGTCGACACGGTCCCGCACACCGCGTACGGACTCTTCGCACTGGTCGGAGACGGCATCCCGCCGGAGCTGCCCGTGAATGCCCTCTACCCGTCTGGTATCGCCCTGTCGACCTTCTTGCATGCCGTGGCGGGAGGCGGGACCCTGACAACCTGGGAGACGTCGACGCTCATTGTGGGTCAGGTGTCGAGTGGCGCCGGCTACCACGTGTTTGCGGTGAATATGAGCTCTCGTCCGGCCGCGCTCGCGGTGGGTAGCCACTCTCTTACGGTGCCTCCCGCAGGGCTCGTATCCCTGGCGACGAGCGGGCCGGTTACCCCAACACTCCCAGGCAGCCATCCCGCTCCGGCGCACCCGCAGCACTCGCCGGCCTCACCGGCGTCCTCGAAACCGTCCCCCGCTCCCCCATCCCACGCGAGCGGTCATCCCGCGGGTCCCACCAAGCCGCACCCGACACCGCCTCATCGTCCCGACTCGCGCCCCTAATCTCCGCACCGACCGTGCGGGCAGATTACGGATTGCGGCAGCAGGCCGCCTCTTCCTTCGCGAGCGCAGCCGGTACGGAGCGTCAGCACGCTCACGGGAAATCCACCACGCCGCCGGGCACACCACCCCTGTCGCGGCCACTCCGGCTCCCTTAGCCTCTGGCGACAGGGAAATATGCTCAGCAATCGGGCCCCGGTGGATCCTCCCACACCGAGGTATCTGGACCTTTCTCGCAGTAGCCCGAGGGACCAGTATGGCGACAGCGGCCGTCACACGATGGTTTCGGTTGAGAGATAGAGAGCGGGAGAGACCGGTACACAAAGAGATTGAGGAAAGGACAGGCCATGGACGACATCAGCGTGCTGCAAGAGCTCAACGACCGGTTCATAGAGGCGTGGCGCCAGGGCTCCTGGGACCTTCTCGAACCCATCCTCACCCCAACGTTTGCCTATATGAACGGAGCCACGGGTGAGCCGGTGGCTCGATCCCGCTACATCGACATGCTTAGACAAGGCGCTCAGCCGGAGCTTCAAATCGACCAGCTCGTGATTCACGTGGCGGGCGATGCGGCGGTCGTGTCCGCACGCTCGAGCTCCCGGCCCGGGCACTACAACCGGTACGTCGACAGCTACATTCGTCACGAAGGCGCCTGGCTCTGCATGCATGCCACGGTGTGGCCGCTGAAGTAGGCCACCGGCTCCAAACCATCTCGTCATGCTTGCGATCGGGGAGTTAGCCCAAACTTTGCAGTAAGCCTAGCGAGGGGCTGCAAGGGGCCCTATGAGGGTCGAGGAGGCAGCCTCTTGGGGGTGTTCGGGGCCGGGAACGCCACGATGGGGTCCGTGGCGCGGGCGGTGGCGCAGCGCCGGACCCGTCGGCGCGCAGGCGACCGCCCCCCGGCCGAGGGCCGAGGGTCTGGGGCGGTGAATAGAGGAAGGTCGGTACGGACCGGGGCGTCACGGGATGGCTGCGGCCAACCGAGCGCAACGGGTGAATGCCCCGCACAGCGCCTCCGCCCAGGGCCAGGTCCATGGCAGCCGCACGGTCGTGCGCCGGGCGGAACGCACCAGCCGGCCCGCGGTGTGGAGCAGCGTGTACCGCAGACGGGGCGCCGTCGCGCGGCGGAGCGCCCCGGTCAGCAGGAGTCCCCGCGTCCAGGCCAGGAGATCCCCCGCCAGCAACACCGCGGTCAGCCAGGCTTGGTTGAACGCAAAGCCCGCGGACGGCAGGTGGGTCAACCCGGTGGCTTTGAGATCCCGAATGGCTTGCTCACACCGGCCCCGGCCGCGGTATAGCGCCTCCAGGAAGGCGATGTCCGGGGTCTCCAGATTGGTGAGACACACCTGGTACCGGTAGCCGTGGACGTCGGTGAAGCGGAGCTGCGCCCCGGGATGCGGGATTTCCCGCCGCACAATCACGCGACTGCCCGGCGGCCAGCCTGTGCGATCCACCCGAGCCGTGAACTCGGCCACTTCCCCCACGTCCCGCTCCGCCGTCCCATCCGCGGTGAGGGCGGGGATCCACCGGATCCCCCGGGCGCCGATGACCTGGGCGGCGAGGTCCTCGGGGAACGGATGCCCCACGATGAAGCGCACACCCTGGGTCCCACAATGGTCCAGGAAGGCATGGGAACAGCCGGCGCTGTCCGCTCGGACGATGACCTCCTGGGCGTGCGGATCCACGGGGAGTTGGGCGAGGGCGGCGTCGAGCACCGTCACGTGATCGGCGGCCGTCCCTGAGCCGGCATTCCCCGGCCGCAAGAGGCCCGCCAGCGGTTCGCCGGTCGCATCCAGGAACGCCAGCAACGGATAGAACCCAAAGCCTCTTTTATACGTGGGGGCCGCGCCTTCCTTCTCGGAGTGGGCGGTGACCAACGTGCCATCGATGTCCACCACGTAGAACCCGGGGTCGAGGCCAGCGGCCCAGGCGCGGCGCCGTGCCGCCGCCCGCGCCCGCCCCACCGCGTCCTGCGCCGAGGCATCCAAGGCCTCCAGCGTGCGCCAGGTGGTGGCGACCGAGGCCACCGCCCCGAAGACTGCGGGCTGCCGGCCCAGGACGTCGATATCCGTCACCCGGGTGGCGCCATCCGCGATGGCGACGGCGAGATGCGTCAGCACCTGCCCCCGGTCAGGCCCGCGGCGACGCTGTTTGAGGGGAGCCAGGGCGTCGGACAGCCCCGGGGTGAGGCCGAGCGTGTCGGCGAGGTCGCACAGGAGCCGGGCGCCCCCATGCGTGGCGATCCGGTCGTCGCCGAGGGTCCAGTGAACACGGGGAGGCGGTGTGGTAGGATGCCTCTATCAAGTGCCCTCCTTCGCGGAGCTAATGGCGTGCTGACAACCCCATTATCCCGCACCGGACGGGCATTTGCGCCTCTTTGCGGCACATCGGGTACGGCGTTACTGCAAACGCCGGGTTAGTGGGAGGGCGACAGACTTCGGTGACGGAACGGGTACTCGGGCAAAGCCGGTTGCGGCGGCGGGATAGAACCCTTTTTTAGGGGCCGCCTGAAGGCCATCCGCGGATTGAGGCGCGCCTCGTGCGGCGCCCATCGACCCCGCGACCGTTCGAAACCCCGCCGGCTTCCCCGCGATCTCTCACTTTTTACTCTCATCGGCGGGCCCTACCATGCGGGTGAGGTGAGAATTGATGAGGCTCCATCTGTCCCTGCCGTCCGCCAATCTGGATGAGTCGGCGCGCTTCTATGAAGTCTTGCTCGGAGAGGCACCGACCCGATCGTTTCCCGGGTACACGCATTTTCTGACGTCGAGCGTGAACCTTGCGCTCACGGGGGCCAGCGGAAGTGTGGATTCGTCGGGCGGCCACTACGGACTTGAAGTGGAGACGGCGTCCGACGTGTCGGCCGCGGCGTCACGCCTGGAAGGCGCCGGCTTTGCAACGCGGTCCGAAACGGAGACACGCTGCTGCCACTCCCTGCAGACCAAGGTCTGGGCGGCGGATCCCGATGGGCGGCGCTGGGAAGTGTTCCAGGTCCTCGAGCGCGATATGATAATGGCGACCTCGAACGAGGTCAGCGCCTGCTGCTAGCCGTTTTCCGCCAGCATGATGGAGGCGATTCTGGGTGGTCTCTCGGTGAGGAACGGATCGGAGAGCACGAAGATTGAAGTGTTCTGGGCGCGGTACTTGAAAGTAGCCGCGTTGGCAGAGCCCGACCCCGGTGACTCGGTCTGCCTCGGACAGCTTGAGGTCACGCTCGCAGATTTGGCCCGCATCTGGGACTGTTCGCTTCGAGCCGCCCAGGAGACGCTTCGGCGGCTCGAGGCGCTCAATCTTCTGCAATGGCTGCCCTCGCCCGGCCGGGGGCACCGTTCCCGTCTCACGATCCGCGTGCATCCGGTGTGGATCTACGAAGCCAGGGCAGAGCGCGCCGAGGCGGGAGAGCGATGGGCCGAGGCCGCGTTCTGGTACCGGCTTATCCTCGAAAATTGCCCCTGTGTACCAGGGGCGGCAGAGCACCTCGAGGCTTGCTATGGTCAGCTCGGCCTCGTTCGCACCGCGCCGCCCATCTATTTAAACAGCTCATGCTGCGCATCTTAAGCTGAGGTCCGGCCGGGTCCGACCTGCCAGGACAGGCGATGCCGTGGATCTGGGCGCGACCTGGCAGAGCGGCGCTCTTCGCGGGTTCGCCCGGCCGCTCCCTCTCCTTCCTCCCGTTCGTCCGATCCCGCCATGGTGCTCACGACGGCCCATGGTCGGAAACGCCCGCCACCTCGCGTCATGGGCGTGACCGCGAGCCGGTTCTTCAGACGCTTGCACTTCTCACCACCCTGCGCCACAGACCGTCCCGCCTAGAGACGTTTCCTCTCGGGAACGACGACCACTCCCGGTCCCCCCGCCACTCCCGTCTCGCAAATAAAAAGGGGCCGTCCATCCGGTCTTTTCTGTATGAACATGACGTGATTTGTCGGACGAGTGATCTTGGTAAGCGACCGGAATGTTCTTAAAATGGATGGCGCGGGCCATAAGTACCAATGAGCGTCAGCCTCGGTGTGGCGCCAGACACAACAGACGAAATGGAATCCACACCTCGCATATGAAAGGTGAACGAGAGGCTCAAATGATTGCTGATGAAGACCATGGGGCCCGAGGAGGCGACCGCGCGAAAGGTTCCAGTTCGATCGACGCCAGCTGGCTGATCCTCCAGCGTCTGGAGGATGTGAGTACGCGGCTTGACACGGCTGACCACCATTTTGAGCGTATGGGGGAACGGCTGACCAGTGGGTTTGATGCTGTTGACCGCCGCTTCGAGAGTCTGACGCGGGATCTCACCAGCTGCTTCGATGCCGTCGACCGCCGCCTGGAGGGCGTGAGCCAGGATCTCACCCGTCGCTTCGATGCCGTCGACCGCCGCCTGGAGGGCGTGAGCCAGGATCTCACCAGTCGCTTCGATGCCGCCGACCGCCGCACGGAAGGGATGGCGCAACGCTTCGATGTGGTCGACCACCGCTTCGATGCTCTCGAGCAGCGAATGGATAGTTCCTATCGCCTGTGGCAATGGACGTTCGGTGTGATGTTCGCGTTGGTAACGGGTCTTCTGGTCAAGGTGTTGCTTCCCGGTGCGTAGCTGCCAGCCAGCGGTCAAGCCGTGGATGGCATGAAGGACCATCAGAATCCTTCCCAGACGATCTCCTCCACGTCCTGGAAGCTATTGATCGATGAAAGAGCTGGCCGGATGGCGGCGAGCATGCTCCCGACATCGAACCGGTATGCGAGCAGCCAGGCTGTTGCCCGCCGCTTCCAGGTCGGTCGAAACATGGGGCCATCCCCATACCCGGACCGGAAAGCCATAAACTGGTCACGCTGACCTCGAAAGAGGTCGACGTAGACGGCCACGAGTTCGTAGGCCGGATCACCGATAAGGGCATCGGCCCAATCGATGAGCCCCGTAATCCGCACGGCGTCGGACGACTTCTGAATGAACACATGGTCCGCGGTCAAGTCCCCGTGCAGGAGACACGGTCGCGCCCATTCACGTTCAATAACCTCGTGCCAGTGAGCCTCCCACTTCTCAAAGTCCAATCGGGCCCAGGCCAGCTCATGACGCCGTCGTTCGGGCGCCGTGCGCAGCAGGTTGGACATCTCATACGCCGACCATGAGGCGAAATCTGGCACGGTGTCGTCTAGCGGCACTTCATGCAGGGCCCGAACGATCCGCCCCAGTTCATGGGCCGTCGTCGTCCAGGCGGATGGCGGCCAGTGCGCGCCAAGGTCGGCGAGCGCACGCCCCTTCATCGAGACAAAGACCGCGTACGGCCACGCCCAGGGCTCGCCTCCCGCAAACAGTCGGCCGCCCGCCAGCACGGCTGGACGCGGTACGGCAGCTAGGGATGTGGCCCTGAGGCACTCAAATACCGCGGACTCGCTGCGCGCATCGGAGGGCCAATGAGGGGCGTAGAACTTCACCACGTAACCGTCCGCCGTCACGAATACGGGGTGCGATCCCGGAGTTCCAACAGAGAGCTCCCGGGGTGCCGGAAGAGCGTGCCGGCGGGCGACCCACTCCACGTATGGCCTCCAGATGGTGGTGTCGGTAAACCAGCGCCCGTAGGCGCCTCCGGCGAGAGGCGGACAGGCGAGGTAGGGAAGATCTCCCACGGCTTTCATGCCCCCTGCCTCATAACGTCTCCCGTACGCCACCAGATCATGAGTGAAACAACGACGTGCCTCGTCCCATCGTCTCCGCCCGCGACACGACGCTCTAGCACGCCCTCGACCCGGTGCTCCCGGTCATGGCCTTGGGAGCACCGGATTCCCGCAGCTAACGGCGCTCTACACGCGCTCGACAGCCGTCCCCGTCAGATCCCGATACCCGCCGAACCTTCTGCGAGGACAGGACTCCGGGCGGCCGGATAAAGCGGCGTCGCCACGATCAGTCGGGATGCGCCGGGTTCCCGGATGCCTCCTTAATGAACGCGGCCAGGTCGGCGCTCTGCTGGACGCGAGTCGGCTCGTGCACGTACATCATGTGCCCGGCCGGATAGTAGTGCAGGGCGATGTTTGAGCGCAGGTGCTCCGGGATGGAGACATGTGCGAAGGCGTGCTCGGCCGCGAAGTAGGGCGTGGCGCCGTCGTAGTAGCCGCACGCGACATACACGCGCAGGTGAGGATTATGGCGCATGGCGTCGCCCAGCATGGCCGACACGCTCACCGCGCGACCCTCGAACTGGGCGTAGCTCCAGGGCTGCACACGGCCGGTCAGAATCTCGTATGGCAGGTCGGACTGAAAGCCCAATTCCTCCCGCACATAGTGGTTGAAGGCTCCGGAGTACGGGCCGTGGATCGCCACGTTGCTGGGGTCGTGGGATGGTTTCTCCCCTCCCTCATCCGGTTCGTAGCCGATAAATCGACCGTCGAGCCGTCCGATAACCTGACCGCGATCGCGCAGGAGTTCCCGGAAGAACCGCTGGTGCTCGATGCGGAGGTTCACCCGACTCACATAATCTTCTGAGAGGCCCGTGACAGCCGCGATTCGCCGTGCCAGCTCCTCGCGCTCCTCCTCCGTCAGCCGCGCCCCGCGGGAGAGCCCCCAGGGGTAGTCGCGCGCCGCCAGCTCTTCCGCCTCCGCCCGCACCCCATCCCAGGGCCGGTCGCCAAGCCTGCCATGGTAGTGCGCCATGGCCGCGTACGTGGGGAGGTAGAGCGCCGCCGGCTCGTCGTTGCCCTCCGTGAACCGGATGGTGCCCATATCGATGACCGACGAGATGAGGGCGATGCCATTGGGAAACCACCCGTAGCGTTTTTGCAGATGGTCAGCCAGGGCGCTCGCGCGAGTGGTGCCGTAGGACTCGCCGGCCAGGAACTTCGGCGACAACCACCGTCCGTTTCGCGAGGTCCAGAGGCGGATGAGGGCGCCAACCGACTCCAGGTCCTTCTGAAAGCCGTGATATTCGCCCGCTTTGCCGCCCTCAACCACCCGTGAATACCCGGTCGTCACCGGGTCGATAAACACGAGGTCGGTGACCGACAATAGGGTCTCGGCGTTGTCGGCGATGCCCCAAGGTGGCGGCAGAGGGGCCTCGGCATCTCCCATGACCACCCGCCGCGGACCGAAGAGTCCGAGGTGAAGCCAGACGCTCGAAGATCCCGGCCCGCCGTTGAACGCGAACGTTACCGGCCGGGTCGCCGGGTCAGCTCCCTCCAGCACGTAGGCGGTGAGAAACATCTCGGCCTTCGCCTGGAATCCGACCCACTTGCCGTCCTCCAGGACCTCTTCTCGCAGCACGACCCGCCCCGCGGTGGCCGTGTACCGAAGCTCCCCCGACGGTGTCTTCAGCACATGGCTGGTGGTGACCAGATCATCTGTCGGTGCTGGCCGGGCACTCTCCTCGCCGTGCAACTGGGACCGCGTTTTCGCGTCGCGCTCGGCGCCTTCGTTCTCTCGTTCCGCCATTCTTGGTAGTCTCCCTTACGGACTCGACTCAGAAGCATGGGGGCAGGGTCGGTCGTCGCTTCCTGCGGCTCGGCCGCCACCCTTCGTCGTCTGATCGTAAAGCATTTTGGGGATCCGATGCCCGTTTGCCATCCCTCTCGATTCAAATCATCAAAGTGTGGTCACGACCCGGCCGACACACCGGACATCGTCCTCGCGCAACCCGGGAGAATCAAGGACAATACCAGGATGAAGACGCGTCGCGGCGGCCGGCCCCTGGCCGCTTCCGACGCACGTCGCAGGCAGCACTGTGGGAGGGCCGGGAACATATGGCATCCATCGTCGCCGCGCGCGGATTGCGGAAGCGCTACGGCGACCTCGAAGCAGTACGGGGCCTCGACTTCGACGTCGAAGAGGGCCGGTGCTTTGCATTTCTCGGGCCGAACGGCGCCGGCAAGTCCACCACTATCCGTATGATCTGCTGCCAGAGCCCCATCAGCGGCGGCAGCCTGACCGTTTTCGGTATACCCGCCCATCCCCATGCCGTGCGAATCAAGCAGCAGATGGGAGTGGTGGCGCAGGAGGACTACCTCGACCGGGAGCTGACGGTGGAGGAGAATCTGGTCCTGCACGGACGGTTCTATGGCCTGTCGGGTCGGGAGGCGCGGGAGCGCGGCCAGGAGCTTCTCACCTTCATGCAGCTTTACGCCAAGCGCCAGAACCGGGTGAAGGAGCTTTCGGGCGGGATGCGCCGGCGCCTCGTCATCGCCCGCGGCCTTATCGGCCGGCCGCGCCTGCTCGTGCTGGACGAGCCGACCACGGGCCTCGACCCGCAGGCGCGTCTTCTCGTGTGGACGCGCTTGAATGAGCTTCGCCAGAGCGGCGTCACCCTCATCGTCACCACCCATTACATGGAAGAGGCGGCGCGCCTCGCGGATCACATCGTGGTCATGGACCACGGCCGCATCCTGGAGGCCGGAAGCCCGGCCGACCTGGTGGAACGGATCGCCGGACGGGAGGCCGTGGAAGTCTGGGGCCTTGAGGAGACCGTGGTCGCAGAGCAGATCGGAAACCTGGGCCGCGTCCAGGCCCGGGGCGACTCCCTGGCGGTGTTGACCGACAGTGCCGAGGCCGTCGTGAGCCGGCTCCTTGCGGGAGCCCTGAAACCCGAGCGGATGCAGGTGCGGCCGGCGTCGCTCGAAGACGTATTTTTGCTGCTGACGGGAAAGGATTTACGCGAATGACCATCGTGTGGCCGCGTTTCAACCGCCAGGCCCGTATGGTCTGGTATCGCGACTACCTGAGCTGGGTCAAGAACTACAAGAGTTCCATCCTGCTCAACTTCGGCGAACCGTTCACCAATCTCATGGCGCTCGGATTCGGACTCGGCGCCTATGTGGCCAAGATGAACGGCGATCCATTCATCGACTTCATCGGCCCGGGTCTTCTGATGGTGACGGCCATGAACGCCGTCACCTTTGACATGGGGTTTGAAGGCTATGACCGCCTGAACGAGTCGCAGCTTTACAGCGGCATGATGTCCGCGCCGATTCTGGTGAGCGAGGTGGTGGGCGGCGAGATGCTGTGGGAGATGACCCGCGCCATGCTTTACGGCGGTGTCTTCTTCCTCGTGCTCCTGGTGCTGGGCCTGGTGCATTCCTGGTGGTCCGTGCTGCTGCCGGTTCCGCTGGCGTTAAGCGGCATGCTGTTTGGCGCACCGGCCCTTCTGGTGGCGGCAAGCGCCCGTTCTCACGAACAGCTCTTCTATTACTTCACGCTCGTGATTACGCCCCTCTTCCTGTTCTCCGGCGTCTTTTTCCCCATCGGCCGCCTGCCGCATGCGGTCCAGGACATCATCATCGCGCTTCCCCTCTATCACGCCGTGAATCTTGGACGCTCCCTCATCCTGGGTCAGGTGTCCCTCGCCAACATCGCCGACGTGCTGTGGCTTGCCCTCTATACCGCCATCATGCTGGCCCTGCCCGCGCGGGTGCTGGAGCGCCGCCTCACAAGCTGAGGACCGAAGACCGTTCAGTGCCCCACAGGGATTGCTGGTGGACGCCCGCATGCCGGCGGTGATGGGACGGCTGCACTCGCAGGGCAAGCTTCGCTGCCGTCCGGCCAGGCTCAAGGCGGGTAGACGATAATCCTCATCGTATGACCGTTCCCGCACCTCTCGCCGCAGGTCTCGGGTGAGATGCTGGGACTGCTGTGGACCGTGCCTGCCTCTCTCCCGTGGTGGAGTGGCCGCCCTCATCACGAAAGCACCGAACGGCCTTGCTACACTGGACGCATGCGCTTAGAGAATGTGGACTATAGGTACGAGCCCGGGCTCGACACCATCGCCGATACGATCCGAAGCCTCGATCGCGGGCGTGTCCTGGTGGGGATTTCCGGATACGGCGGGGCCGGCAAGACGACCCTCGCGGGAGCGCTCTCCCGGCGCCTCGAGTGTCCTGTCGTCCCGCTGGACGCGTTTGGCACGTCAGCCCTCCTCCACCGTTCGAGCGACTGGCATGGGTTTGACCGGGTCCGTTTACAAAAGCAGGTGCTGGAGCCATTTTCGTCGGGATGTCCCGAGATCCGCTATGACGCCTGCGATGATTGGGAGTCATGGGCGACCGCTCCGGTGGAATGGCCGGTGGGCCGATATCTAGTCGTGGAGGGCGTCGGGCTCTTTCACCCGCGGCAGCTTGGTTATCTTGACTACCGGATCTGGCTAGACGTGCCGCTTGTTCGGGCCACGGCCCAGGGCATCGCGCGGGCGCGGGAGCTTGGCCAAGACACGGATGCCCTCTGGCAGTCGATTTGGGAGCCTAACGAACGTGACTTCGAGCGCATCTTTCGGCCCCGGGAGGGCGCGCACCGCCTCGTACGCCCGGTCTCATGATCATGGGAGGCGCTCCGCATCCGTCCACCGGAGCCGGATCCTGACGGATCCGATGTCCGGGAGCGGTCAGGCCGTCACTGCCGAGGAGTTCGGGGTCCGGCTAAGCCAAGATCGGTCCGGCGCGAAGCTTCCCGAGCCCCTCTTCCCACTCAGGCGTATCCCCGTGACGGAAAGCCCACTCGAGACCCTGCAGCGCGCGTAGCGCCCACATCACGTCCACTTTCCGCCGCAGCCGGGAAATAGGCTCGGGGTACAGCTCGACAAAGGCGGGGATGACGGCGTCCACCAGGTCGGGCCCGGCCTCCCGCAGGCCGGCAAGGTCGACAGCCGGATCATCCGGCCCCGCCCACTCCCAGTCCAACACGCCGGAAAGCCGGTGCGCCTCGGTGAAGAGCAGGTTGCCCCACCACAGATCCTTGTGAGCCAGGCTCACATGCACCGATGGGACACGGTCATAAATCCGGGACTCGGTCGCAAACCACCGACGCCATCGATGCCGCTCGCCGGCCGTGAGGAAAGCCGCCAGCCGGGGTTCAAGGCGGGACGCTCGCCGAAGCTCATCCTGGACCCACGCGGAACCGTCCCCGACTCTACGGCCGCCGAGTCCCCCATGCACGGCCCGCAGATCCTCCCATACGGCGACCAGGTCCGGGAGCCATTCCGAGACCGTGCTCGAGAAGGCATCGCCATCAGGCACCTGCCCCGCGACCCGGGGATAGGTCAGGAACCCGAACCGATTGGGCCCCTCGGCGGGCCACCATGTAGCCGGACCCGGAATCGCGGTGCGGAGCTGCGGACGGAGACGCTGGAGCGTCAACACCTCACGCTCGAGGCGCCGTCCGCTCTCGGCATCGCGCGGCACGCGGATCACCATGTTGTCGGCGGAGACCAGAACGGTCGTGGAGAATCCGTGTGCCAGCTCAAGTAAAGGGCCGCGGCACGATGTTTGACGGAGGACAGCGAGAGCGACTGCGGGACTCACGGGAGTGGCCCCTGAATGCGCATGTGCGAACCCCAGGGACTCCCGAAGAGGCCCACTCCCGGCAGGAAAAACTCGAGGCTCGGCGACACGCTGACCGGGACGATGCCGGCGACCATGAGGGCACTCATATCGGTTCCCTGGATTTTCACGACGGTGGTCGACCCATCAGGGCGCACGACCAGTAAGGTGCCAAAAGACATGATGGCCGCGCTCCCGCCGGGCAGGCCCACAATCTCGGGGCTCGAGGCCGGTACGCTCACGGCCATCGCCTGCCAGGTACGCCCGCCGTCGGTGGTACGCATCAGGCGAACACCGGCCTTCGGGTGCTCCGCCGTCTTTCGGCTCTGGAGCGCGTATCCGAGCCCGGGGCCGGTAAACGCGGCCGTATAGGTGCGGGATGGAAGCGGCCCCACCCGTGCCCACCGCCGTCCACCGTCGGTGGTGGCGTAGACGCTGCCGCCAAGCAGGGTGCAGCTTCCGGCCACGGCATAGCCGCGACCCGACGGCCCGAACCAGATGCCGGTGACGTCGCGCGGCGGTGCCGGCATCTTGGTCCAGTGGCGGCCACCGTCCGTGGTCTGAAAGAGCAAGGCGCCGGCCACCAGAAAACCGACACGTCGCGACACCCACGAGGTGTTTAACGTTCCGCAGTCGCCAAACGTGGTGCCAGGGGTCTTCCCGACGGACGTCCAGGTGCGGCCGTTGGGGCTCGTGAAGAGGGTGCCGCCGTTTCCGGCTGCGTTGAGCCCCCACCACATGTGCTTCGCCGGGTGGCCGACCGTTGTGACGGGAAGCGGGGGCCTGCTCGGTACAGACCAGGACGTTCCTCCATCGGTTGTCGTAGCCACCGCCACCGGGCACATCCCCGGTGCATTGCCGAGGCAGTCGCTCGGGGACCCAACGGCCCAGCCATCCAGGGCGGAGCGGAATGCCACGGCCGCAACGTTGAGCGGCAACGCCTTCACGGTGGTCGTGGAAAAGCCGTTCGTGGTCGCGATGGCGATGTTGGTGGTCGGGTGACCGGGCAGGGAGTTTCCCCCTGTTTGGCCCGTCATGATGGCGACGCCCGTCCGGGCCGTCGCCATGTGGAGGTATCCCTCCTGGCTCCCGTTCCAGTTGAGCACGTCCTGAAAATTGCGGCCGCCGTCCGTGGACACAAAAACCGAAACCGGGCAGCCACCGCCGCCCGCTGCAGCCCCGTTGCAGGTGCTGATGTCGATGACGCCGGGAGCGGGGAGCACCACCTGCCCTCCCGCCGGGGCCAGAGACAGACCCTGGGGCAGCGAAAGATGGGTCCAAAGCACCCAGGAGCGCCCGCCGTCGGTGGTCCGGTACACGCTGCCCGGACCGGCAAGCCCGTAACCCGTCGTTCCGTTCGTCGTGCCGATGGCGGCGAAAACGGGCAGGGCCGTGCTGGCGGCGGCCCTGCTCCAGGTTTGCCCGCCATTCGACGATGTGTACACGGCCGTGGTCGGCTGGCAGGACCCGGAGCAATTGGGGGTCGTGGCGGCAAGCCAGAGTCCCGACGGACTGTAGGACGCAGAGGCAAGCCACATGAGATTTTTCACCTGGAGCTCCGCTGAAAATTTGCGCCCGCCGTCTCGGCTTACCAATACCTCGGCCGTGCATCCCTGTCCTTCGCCGATGCAGCCCGGGGTCTCGGCCCAGATTGCCACCGTGTCAGCGGACGCGGCGTAAAGACCCTCGTACACCAGGTTCGCGGGCAGCGGCGTCTTCGTAAAGTGCTTCCCGCCATCTGATGTCGTGAGCAGGATGCCGCCCGCCGGATTGTTGGAATTGGCCCGGGACAATATGAACCCGGCGGTCCCGGAAACGGGTGCCACGGCTATCGGCGCGCCGCCCGCGGCCGCAAGCGGATTGGTCAGGAAGCGGGCCGACACGTGCGCCGTCGATGGCGGGGCCCCGGGGTTCGTGGGTGAGGCCGATGGGAGTCCGCACGCCGTAACCAGTGCCACGAGGCCGGAAAGAAGCCACACACGCGCCCGCACTGCTCTCGCCTCCGCGTCTAGGCAAACGCTCGCTGACATCATCCGGTTTCACATGCGCCGCGCCATCACTCTCCCCGCGGCATCCATGCCCATGCGGTGAGTCATCACGTGCGGGAAACCGTGTCGATGTCTGAAGCGTTGTCAGCATAAGAGGGGCTTCGCGTGCTCAACAGGAGGTGCTCGGCCGCGGTGGTGCATGGGCGTTGGTCCGCTGTGACGCTTGGGCTCGGCATGGCAGGAGTGCTTCTCGTCACAAGCGCCTGCGGGCTTATCGGATCCGCTGGAACGGCTTCGAAAACATCGAACGCAAAAGTCTCGGTCGCGGCTCCTTCGTCTTCCTCGTCTTCCTCTTCTTCCTCTTCCGCTTCCTCCTCCTCCCCGCACTCGGCATCGGCGTCCGCTTCCAGCCCGTCCAGCTCCCCCCAGTCCACCAGCGCATCGACCTGGGCGCCGGTCGTGACCATGGCGCTCAGTGGCGTCGCGGCCCTCTCATCGGTTCCTCTCGAAGGTCCCGTCAATCCTTCCGGCTGTGTCGGCGGTGTCAGTGCCGGCTCCCCGTGCTGGACTGCGGCCTGGTATCAGGCCAATGCCGCCTCATACTGGGTCCATGTCGGACAGTGCCCGGCCGTGCATACGGCGGGCGAATCCGAGCACCAAGTCGGCCAGGCCGTCTGCAATCAGTCGATAGCCGTGCTGGTCACCGGGTACGACTTCGGCGGCATCCTGTACGCGAGCAGCGCACAGGCCCGTCAGACAGTGGCGTTGCCGGCGCCTGCGGGCACACCTGTCGACCTCGGCTCCGGGATCACGGGCGCCAGCAACAGCCCGGGCGTCATCGCGTGGACGGAAGGGCAGTGGCATTTCGCCGTCAACTACGGCACGTGCCCGGCGGCCACGAGCCCCCAGCAGCAGGCGCAGACGACCGCTGCCACCATCGTCGCCTACCTGCACACCCATCTTCTTCCGGAGACGGCCGGGTCGCTCGCTTTCGGTGCCTCCTGCGGAGACGTCAGCAGTGCGCTCACGACCCTCGAATGGGTCTGGGATCGCACCGTGTACTCCGTCTCCGTCATCGGCTACCAGCCGCTCGCGGCCGTGCGCCTCGCCATCGCCATGGAGCCGCGTTCATAGCGGGATCGGGCCAGCGCTGTCCGGGCGTCGGGCCGGGTTCCTGCGCACCGCTCCGCGCTTCATTTAAGAAGGCCGAAGTAGGCCGCTCCCCTCTTTCGTGCCAGACCTGTCAGCAGGCCCGGCGCACCCCGGCGGCGAATAAGTGTTAGATCTTTACTTAGGCAAACGCGGACGCCGCCCGTGCAGCGTCCCCGAAAGTTATGTCGGGAGGACGCTAAATGCGCATCATCGTGCTGGGCGGCGACGGCTTTTGTGGCTGGCCGACGTCCCTTTATCTCTCCGATCGCGGCCATGAGGTCGTGATCGTGGACAACCTCTCACGACGCAACATCGACAACGAGCTGGAGGTCGCCTCGCTCACGCCGATCGCGCCCATGACGACCCGGCTGCGTGCGTGGAAAGAGGTGAGCGGGCGGGACATTTCCTGGCACCGCTTCGACGTGGCGGAGAACTACCACCGTCTCCTCTCCCTCATCAAGGAAGAACGGCCCGACGCCATTGTCCACTTCGCCGAGCAGCGGGCGGCCCCGTACTCGATGAAGAGCTCCTGGCACAAGCGCTACACGGTCAACAACAATATCAACGCGACCAACAATCTTCTGGCCGCGGTGGTTGAGTCCGGCCAGGACATTCACGTGGTGCATCTTGGTTCCATGGGCGTGTACGGGTACGGCACGGCGGGACTCCGCATTCCCGAGGGATATCTCAAAGTCGAAGTACGGGTGGACGACGAACACCGCATCGAGCAGGAAATTCTCTACCCGCCGCGGCCGGGCAGCATCTACCACCTCACGAAGACGCAGGACCAGCTTCTGTTCGCCTATTACAACAGCAACGACAAGGTGCGGGTCACGGATCTGCACCAGGGCATTGTCTGGGGCACGCAGACGGAGCAGACGAGCCGCGACGAGCGACTCATCAATCGGTTTGACTATGACGGCGACTACGGCACGGTGCTGAACCGGTTCCTGATGCAGGCAGCCATCGGCTACCCGCTTACCGTCCACGGCACCGGCGGCCAGACGCGGGCTTTCATTCACATTCGGAACACGGTCCGGTGCATCGAGTTGGCCATCACCAACGCGCCGGCACTCGGCGACCGGGTCCGTATCTTCAACCAGATGACGGAGACCCACCGCCTGCGCGACCTGGCGACGCTCGTGTCGAACCTCACGGGAGCGAGCATCGACTACATCGAGAATCCGCGCAACGAAGCCGAGGAGAACGAGCTCGCCGTAGAGAACCGGCAGTTTCTGGATCTGGGTCTCGAGCCCATCACCCTCCAAGACGGGCTGCTTGAAGAAGTGGCCGATGTCGCGAAGAAGTACGCCTACCGATGTGACCGGGAGAAGATCCCGTCCCGCTCGCTGTGGCGGGCGCGGGCGGATCGGGAGGCGCACGTCTAGAGCAAGAGAGGCGTGAGGCCGGACGGTCGACCGTGTGGGCCCGGCCCGTGCCGCTCGGGAGGCAGCGCTAGACGAAGGGCAAGCGACGGGGCAGCGAAAGAGCGACAGTGCGAAAGGAAGAGCGACATGAGTCCAGAACACGGGCGGAACCGGCCGTCGGTTCGGGAGACGGACACGGCGAACATCCGGGTCGCCTTTCGGGAAAGCGGGTCTCCTTCCTCGCCGCCCTTTATCCTTCTGCACGGCAATTGCTCGTCAAGCGTGTTCTTCGAGCCGCTCATGACCGAACTGCAGCCGCACTTTCGGACCCTCGCCCCGGACCTTCGCGGCTTCGGTGCGACCGAGGCCCTGCCCATAGACGCCCGGCGTGGCCTCCGCGACTGGTCGGACGACCTGGCGGCCTGGCTTGATGCGCTGGGATTGGCGGAGCCCGTGCATCTTCTCGGCTGGTCACTCGGCGGCGGCGTCGCGATGCAGTTCGCCATTGACCACCCCGAGCGCGTCCGGCGTCTCATTCTGGAGAGTCCGCTTTCCCCGTTCGGATTTGGCGGCACCGTCAGCGCCGACGGTCAGCCAGCGTACTCCGACTTCGCGGGCTCGGGAGGAGGCACCGTCAACCCCGAATTTGTCACACGCATCGAGCGCGGGGAGCGCGAGGCTGTAGACGCCAACAGTCCGCGCGCGGTGATGAACCAGTTTTATTTCAGGCCGCCTTTCCGGGTAGAGCCGGCACTTGAGGAGAGGCTTGTGGACGGACTACTGTCGACGCGCACCGGCCCGGGCTTCTATCCGGGCTCGCTCCGCCCCTCGGACAACTGGCCGGGCGTGGCGCCGGGTGATGACGGGACCGCCAACGCGATGGCGGCTGGCGCCGTCAACCTGATGCCCTTGGTGGACATCGAGCCGAAGGCGCCGGTGTTGTGGATCCGGGGAGATTCCGACGCCATCGTCTCCGACCAGTCGCTCTTAGACTTCGGCACCCTGGGCAAGCTGCAGGCCGTTCCCGGGTGGCCGGGCGATGCGCGGTTCCCGCCCCAGCCGATGGTCTCCCAGATGCGGTATGTATTGGAGCACTATCAGAACAACGGCGGTCATTATGAGGAGTTGGTGGTCCCCGAGGCCGGGCACTCCCCCCACCTCGAGCGCCCTGACGTCGTCACCCCCGTCATCATCCGCTTCCTTCGAGGCGGCGGCTGATACGGGCGCGGGCAATCCCATGCGTGCGCGAGAGCCGGTCTTCCGGGCGGACCTCACCACCAACGGTTCAGGCGTCGATGACGAGAACCGCGGACTCGTCTACCAGCCGCCCGTCATCCGGGCACCCGTACCTGGCCTGGAGTGGACCGGCCGCATCGAAGGCGCATCCGCCGTCATCCGCATACCGGTTCCTGACCACTTCAACGGCAAGCTCATGGTCGGAGGGATTCCGGCGGTCCGCAACGAACGGGCTCTCGATCAGATCCTGTCGGATATTGTCTTGCAGCGCGGATATGCGTATGCCGCCTGCGATAAGGGGACGCCGGGCCTGACTCTCCGTGACCCCCGGCGCAGCATGGCCGAGTGGGTCCCGGCGTACAGAGCGCTCGTGCGCCGGACGGGCGAGCTTCTTCGCCGCACCCGCGGACGGGCTCCGGTCCGTACGTACATAGCCGGCGTCAGTAACGGCGGGTATGTGGTTCGAGCGCTTCTCGAGCAAGAACCAGATCTCTTTGACGGCGGGGTTGAGTGGGAAGGACTCCTGATGGATCCGGCCGGCCGCCACCTGATGACGACGCTGCCGGTTCTCGTGGAGGCCTACCCGCACTACCGCGCCGCGAAGGACTCCACCGCCCGCCGACGCGCCCACGACCGCCTGGTCGAAGCCGGTCTGGCCACAGGCTCGGAGTCGAGCTGGGACAGGTATTTCAGCCGGTATTGGGTCGTGTCGCTGTGGCTCTACGGGCGAAACCTCGACCCGGACTGGGAGCCGTTCAGCGCCGATTTTACACCGGGATGGCTCGACGACCCGGCACCTCTCCTCGGGGACTACAGGCCGTCGGAGCGCCAGGAGCAGCTGAGGGCACGGATGGCGCCTCTGGCCAATACCGGCGATATCGGCCGGCCCCTCATCTCCATCGCGGGCGACTACGACTGCCTCCTGCCGTTTCGCGATCACGCGGAGGCGTACGAACTTATGGTCCGGAGAAGCCGCAAGGCTGACCGGCACCGTCTTTATCGCATTCCCCGCGGAAACCATGTGGACGGCCTGTTACGCGCCGAGGATACGGGACAGCGCCCGGTGCTCCCTTTCTTTGAGGCCGCCCTCTACCGTCTCGAAGCGTGGGTCGAGCAGGGTGAGGCGCCACCCCCGTCTCGCGCGCTGGAGCAGGTGTCTGACCTCTACGATCCGGACGCCCTCCTGACACCGGCCGGAGGGCCCTGACCACCATCGCGCCCGGTGTGCGAAGAGGAGACGATCTATTGATGGGAAACGAGACGCTCTACGGCAAGGTGGCCGTCATTTCGGGGGCCGCGAGCGGGATCGGTGCCGCTATCGCGAGAACGTTCGCGCGAGAGGGCGCGCGCATCGTGGCGGCCGATCTGCGCGAGGAGCCGGCGGCGGCGCTGGCGGGGGAGCTTCGCCGGGAGGGCGCCGACGCCATCGCGGTGGCGGCGGACGCGTCGCTGCAGGCCGACTGGGAGCGTGTCATGGCGCGCGCCGAGGCCGCCTTGGGGCCGCCCGACATTTTGGTCAACAACGCCGGGCGTCAACACGTGGCCCAGGTGGAGGATTTCCCGGTCGAGACCTTCCGGGAACTGCTGGACGTCATGCTGATGGGCGCCTTCCTCTCCACCAGGCTGGTGGTCCCCGCTATGAAGGCCCGGCGGAGCGGACGCATCATCAACATCGCGTCCATTAACGGTCTCGTGGGATTCCCCGGCAAGGCCGCCTATAATGCGGCCAAGCACGGGCTTATTGGCCTGACCCGCGTGGTGGCGCTCGAGACGGCGCCGTACGGCATCACGGTCAATGCCCTGTGCCCCGGGTACGTCGACACCCCGCTGGTGCGAAATCAGCTGGCGGAGTTGTCGTCTCTCCGCGGAATCCCCGAGGACCGGGTCATCGCCGAAGTGATTGCGCCGCTCGTGCCCCAAAATCGCCTCCTTGACCCTTCTGAGGTTGCCGACTATGCGGCCTTTCTGGCGTCGGAGCGGGCGAAGGGCGTTACCGGGCAGGCAGTTGTCATCGACGGCGGGTACACGGCGCAGTAGGCGCCGCCCGTAAAACGCTCCCAAGCGCCATTCGAGACAGGTGACACGGGTGAAACAAAGGAGACGCGTATCAGCGGGATAGCCTGGCACGTCATCATCGAAGCGTCGGCGGTCGTTCTCGCGGCCTCGGCCCTGCAGATCAGCAATGGCTTCGGTTTCTCGCTTCTGGCCGTGCCGGTGCTCCTGACCCTGTTTCCGACCCGCGAGGCCATCCAGATGAATATCCTGCTGTCCCTCGTCATCTCCCTGGTCATGCTGGTGAAGACGCGCACGGCCGTGGAACGGCCGCTGCTGCGCGGGCTGGTGCTGGGGAGCATCCTCGGACTGCCACTCGGCATCCTGGCCTTCGTCTCCCTGTCGGCGCGGGACATCAAACTGGGCCTGGGATTTGCCATCCTGGCCGTAGCCCTTCCCCTCTTGTTCCGGGTGCGCATCGCCCGTTCCCCCGGCCGGGATCTGGGGGCAGGGTTCCTGAGCGGCTTTTTCGGAACCAGCGTGGGAGTCCCCGGCCCGCCGCTCCTCGCGTACATGACGGGCGCGGGCGAGGGTAAGGCCGTCGTGCGCAGCACGACCCTCGCCTTTTATCTGGTGGTGTACGGTGCCGCCATCGTGCTTCAGATGCTCACGGTAGGAGCCGCACCACACCTGCTGCTCCGCTCGGTCTTCCTGCTCCCCGCCCTGGCGGTGGGCGCGGTGCTGGGACAGAAGCTCTTCGGTCGCCTGTCGCCCGCCGCGTTTCGCGCGCTTCAGCTCTGTATTCTGATCGGAACCGGCGGATATCTGCTGTGGGCGGTGTTGGGCCCGCATGCTTGAGAGCGGTCCGATGACCGCATCTTAGCCCGGCCGTGTTCGGGCGGCCGCGCTAAGATGCGGGAGGACCCCGGGGCACGAGCCGGTCCCGATTTCGTCCGCAAGGTGAAGCGCGGGGAGGAAGAATCTCCATGAAGATCGCGGTGGTCGCGGTGCCCTACGGGCATGACATCGGTCGCTGGGGCTATGCCGGGGGTCCGGAATTTTTTCTCGAGCACGGTCTTGTGAGGGCGCTCGAGCAACACGGACATACCGTGGGGGAGCCGGTGTTTGCTCACTTGCCCCCTGAGCGGCGGACGCGCGACACGGTCACCAATCTTGCCCGGATCAATGCGTCCGCGTCTGATCTGGTGTCCTCGGCGCTTCATCGGCGAGACACGCTGGTTCTGGCCCTTACGGGCAACTGCACGCATGCGCCAGGGGTCGCGGGCGGCATCTTCCGGGAATACGGAGAGGTGGGGATCGCGTGGTACGACGCGCACGGCGACATGCACACTATGCGCACCTCCGAGACGGGATTCTGGGGTGGCATGCCGTATGCCGTCGCGCTGGGATGGGACTTTCCCGACTGGCGTGAGGCGGCCGGCCTGGCCCGCCCGGTGCCCCCCGAGGCCGCCGCGATTCTTGGCACCAGCGATCTGGATGCGGCCGAGGTCGACGCCATCAAACGGGAGGGCCTCGCGCACCTCGATGCCCGGGATCTGACGCCGGCAAACGTGCGCGCGATCCTGGGACCACGGCGTGGCGCCTCGAGCGCCTGGTACCTCCATATCGATATGGACGTCGCGGGGCCCGAGGCCCCGGGCGTGGTCACCCCCGCGCCCTACTGGCCCTCACGAGAACGGCTTTTGGAGTCGGTGGTCGCCACAGCCCAAACGGTTCCTCTGGTCGCCATGGCCCTTTCGTCCATCAATCCACCCGGCGATCCCGAAGGACGGGCGCCCCGGCTTGGGATTGACCTGGCCGTCGCCGTAGCCGACGCGCTGGAGGCACTTTAAAGAGCCGCGTACCGAATCATCCTGACGTCGTGCCTCCGAAGGCTTCACGAGGACGACCGCGACGGCCGCGACGTTTATAGGGAGGGATGGCAGAGAAGGAGGTCCCCTCATGGGCAGTGTTTACGGGGGTGCCGTGGCCGCCGTGATTTTGGGCCTTATGCTGACGGCCTGCGGAACCCCTGTGCGGGGTGCCGCCCCGTCACACCACACGGTCCTCCATCGTACCCGGACAGAAATCGTACATGCGCCGTCGGAGGCGCCGGCCCCGTCGGCGCTGGCCTGCACCACTGAGGAGCTCTCTCTGGCGCTGGTGGAGAATGCGGCCGCCGCCGGCAGCCTCGACCGCGTATACCAGTTCACGAACAGGGGGCCCCGCCCGTGTACCTTGTACGGGTACCCGACCCTGGAACTAAAGGCCGCAGACGGGCAGATCATGCAGAGCCACATCGTGCATGAGCCCGCTGCCTACGGACTCATTACCCTCGACAACGGCATTACCCTCTATGAGCAATCGGAGGAGAGAACGGTCGTCCTGCCGCCGCACGGGAGCGCCTGGTTTGAGCTCTGGTATCCCGACGGCAACAATGACTCACCGGACGCTTGCCCTGCGTCGGCGCTCCTGCAGGTGACTCCGACGAAAGATCACGGGGCCCTGACCGTTAGCGGAACCGCCGGCACAATCCGAGCCTTCGGCTCCCCGTGCGGCACCGTCTTTGAGAAGCCCATCACGGCCAACAACTGGTGACGCACGGAAACTACCGCTCATCATGAGCCCCGGACTTGGTCGCCTCATCGTCCGCGGCCCGGGGCTCCTGCTAAGCAGCCGCAATCCCGCACCGAGCTATGCCGCAGAGATCCCATGTCCTTGCGAGACCCGACCCGGACCGGGGGCGAACCGCTCACGCTGGACCGCCACCCCATGGGCCCAAACGACGTTTTGGCACACGAAGCCGCGGTGTTGGGGCCCGGTGAAGAGGTGTTCCGGTGAAGCCTGCCGGTCACGCAGCAGCCGTCCTGCTTGCCGTTTTGCTGCTGGTCGGCTGTGGTGCGGTCGCGGGCGGGAAGCCCGGCAGGCCAACCGCGAAGTTAGCCCCGTCGGCCGGGGTCTCCCCAAGGCGCGTGCGCTTCTCGACCATTCATATGGACACGGCGAGGGTAGGGTGGGCGACGGCGGGCACCGTCGTTTACCGGACCACAGATAGCGGGAGCCACTGGACGCGCGTCTTTGCGGCGCCGTCCTCCGCCAGTGCGTCGAGCACAGAAGTGGCGTCCTCCTACCCCACCTCGAACGTGGGGGTGGTGGCCGTCGCCACATCAGACGGGTCGACTCTCCGTGCGTCCGTATATGAAACGACCGACGGCGGCCAGCGATGGATCGCGCATCGCGTCGACATCCCGTCGCGTGTCGGCGGGGCTGTGGCGGGCGGCATGGTGCAGGTCCAGTTTGTGTCCGCGTCCCGTGGCTGGCTGCTCCTGGTCTCGCCGGACAATGCCGGCAGCACGGAAGGCGCGCTCTTGGCCACGTCCGACGAAGGGACCAGCTGGAATCTCCTGCAACGCCCTTCCGTCACCGGCCCGTCCGTGTTCGAAGACGTGACCGCTGTCGCGTTTGCGAAAAGCGGCTGGGGCATCGCGACCGAGAACACGGTCGTATTTGATCGGGCCGAGGTGCTTGTGACCCGAAACGGGGGAATCACCTGGTCTTCCGTCCGGCTGGCGCTGCCGTCGGCCGCTCTTCAAACCGAGACCGCGGAAGGGATGCCGAGTCTGGGGTCGGGCGGGGTGGCTCTTATCCCGGTAACATATGACGTGACCCCGAAGACCCAGGATCTTCTGGTCTACGCAACCACCAATCAGGGAACCAGCTTTACCTCTACCGCGAGTCCGTGGCCGCACCCCTTGCCGCTGGGGACGCTGACAGCCCCTGTTTATCCCCTGCTGCCCGATAATTTTCTCGTGGTGGGAGGCCGCTGGCTTTTGGTGCCGACCGGCCGCAGCACAGAGGAGTACGCCCTCACCGTCACCCATGCCGCCGGGCCGCGGTGGCATCTTGTGAGCCGCATCCCGATGTCCGTGGCAACGGCCGCCAGCATCTTGCCAGGCGGCCCGGGTTGGGTCCTCAGCATGACGGAGATGTACGAGACGTCAGGGGCCGGCCGCACCTGGTCACCCTGGCGTGTGACGCTGGCGCCATGACCGGGTCTCGAGCGGGGTGTAATCTGAGTCCGTCGTGGCGACTCTGCGTACGCTCATCCCGCGCTTCCGCCGTCCCGTCATCCGGTCTTTCTTTCGTTCGTTCATCTATCCGGGCGGCCGCGCCGTCGGGGTCGCGAACCCCGGAGGCGGGTCCCTGCCGGATCACGACCCTGAGATGCCCGTTAGGCGCCGCTTTCGGCACCCCACCTCGTCGGCTAGTATGTGGACACGGTTCCAAAACGGGGGTAGGGACACTATGGGAAGCGGCTCGTCGGATGCGGCTTCATCAGGTTCGCAGCAGATAGACGCGCACATCGCGGGACTCGACGACTGGCGGGGACAGACCCTCGCCCGGGTCCGCGCCCTTATCCGGGACGCCGCGCCCAACGTCACCGAGGAGTGGAAATGGCAGAAGGCGTCGAGTCCTGGCGTACCGGTCTGGTATTGCCACGGCCCCATCTGCACCGGCGAGACGTACAAATCCGTGGTAAAGCTTACGTTCTTTAAAGGGGCGTCACTGGAAGACCCCTCGGGGCTTTTCAACTCGAGCCTCGAGGGGCGCACGCGGCGGGCTCTTGATATCCGTGAACACGATGCCTTGGATGAGGCGGCCTTCCGGGCCCTTGTACGCGAAGCCGTGAGCTTAAACCAGTCGGCCCGCCCTTGAGCTCTGAGTCTCCACGGGAAACGGAGAGCCGCCCGGGCCAAATCGCGCCCCGGCGGGTCTCTCGCGGCTGCCCGCAGAACGCGCCCGACACTGATGAGAGGGGCGCCCTACTCCTTTGTAGCCTCCATCGGAGCGAGGGGGTCGAGGGATTGATACGCGAGCCGACCGGGACCCGTGAAGCGGCTCATCACAAACCCGCTGCCGCCGAAAAGTCCTGTCGTCACCCCGACCATGTGAGTATCCATGCGCACGGTTGAATCTTTGTAGAGCCAGGCCATGGGATCGAGATCCACACTTTCCCCGCTCTCAAGTGTGCGTTCCAGCACGTCCCCATAGCCGTGCATCACGAGAAGCCCCTGACCGGAGAAGCGATCCATGAAGAAGCCGGTACCGGACCCCAAGAGATTCTTGATGCCCCGCACCCGCTGCACGCTGTACTCGACAGAGGCGCTGGCGGCGAGGAAGCGATGCTCCAGAACGTCAACTTCTTCCCCATTCAGATCGAGCGCCACGATTTCGCCCACGCCGTCCCGAGACAGGGAGAGGTGGCCCGGACCCGCTGCCTGCGTCAGCAAGACAGGAAGCCCCGCCATCATCCGGCGAATGGCGCCCCGCATGGGCCGAAGACCGATAGTGAGTCCGGGATCCTTCGCGAGAATCGTGTGATGCTCGAAGTACACCGCGTGCCGGGCATCCAGATCCAACTCGACGATAGGCACGAGGTGCCCCTCGACCCGGAGCCGGATCTCCTCGCGCGTCGTGATTCCCTCCGTCAACTTCACCCGACATTCCTCCCGATTGGCATGACATGCATCCGATTCCGCTCGACTCCTCAACACGGAGGTATTTGATGGTGCGCCGTCCGATCCTTTCGCATCCGGCCGTGTCGGTTTTTTCGTCGGGGTCGCGAAGCACGGCGCCCCCCGGCCCGGTTCATCGACAAGGAGTGTGGACCCGCAGGCGGCGAATACTGTGCACGGGAGGGATCTCGTGGACAACGTGCAGGCGCCGGTGCTGGTGACGGGCGGGGGCCGCGGCATCGGGAGGGCCATCTGTCTTCTTCTGGCGCAGTCCGGCCACGATCTGCTGCTCCACTACGGACATGATCCGAAGTCGGCCGAAACCACGGCGGAAGACTGCCGGAACCTGGGCGCGACCGTGACGGTCCTGCAGGCGGACCTGTCGACGCGCAAGGGAGCGGCAGAGCTGTCACACCAGGTGCGCGGCGCCACGGACACCCTTTGGGGACTCGTCAACAACGCCGGCGTATACGAAGGGCGGGAGCTTGCGGGCACCTCAGACGCAGAATGGGATCGCGTGCTCGCCATCAATCTTTCGGCGCCCTTCTTCCTCATCCGCGATCTGGCGCCGGCCCTGAGACGCGGGCGCGGTTCAGTGGTAAACCTGAGCTCCATCCTGGGGGTTACGGCCTCCCCCGGCGCGTACCCCTACCAGGCCAGCAAGGCCGGCCTCAATCATCTGACCCGGAGCCTCGCGACAGAGCTCGCGCCGGACATCCGCGTCAACGCCGTCTTCCCCGGCTTCATCCGAACCGACATGAACCGGGACGGCTGGGAGGACCCGGAGTTTGCCGCCCAGGTTCAGGCGGAGACGCCGCTCGGGCGGTGGGGAGAACCGGATGATGTGGCGCCCGCCGTCGCCTTCCTCCTGTCGGGTGCCGCCCGGTTCATCACCGGCCAGGTGCTGGGGGCGGACGGAGGCAAGTCGCTTACATAAGAGAGCCTGACGGCCGGGACGCCGCGCCGTCTTGTCGTGCGGCCACGGGTCCCGCCGTCTTTTCCGACGGCGGTTCCGTCCGCCGCCCCGTGACAACCTCGTAAACATATTGACGGACGACCCTTCCCTCGAACTCTCCGTCAATGAGGGCACGTATGTCGCTCAGAAACCCCTGGCGGTCTGCCTCGGATTCCATGCCCAGGATGAGGGAGTCGGTCTGCAGCAAACCCACGTAGGCGTCGGTGGTGTAGGCCCGGAGGACGGGAAACCGCTGGCGGTGGACGTCGGTGAAACGGCCGTCGATGTCGATTTCCGGGTAAATCGGTGACAGCTCGGACGGTGTCGGCGGCATGAATTCGGGGTCGTCACTGAGGCCCCATTCCATGTAGAGGGGCTGGGTCCGGCGGACGAAGCCCGGGGTCCCTCCCCGCACATGGTGCGGATGAATAATGCCAAGGATCCCGCCGGGAAGAAGCACGTCCCCGCTCCGTACCAACCGGACGGCGGGGTCGAGCCAGTGAAAGGCGTTGCAGGATACGACCGCGTCAAAAGGCGCCGGCGGCGGCGTCCAGGACTCGAAGGCAGCCACATGGACGCGGGCCCTAGGAAACGCGCGAAGCTTATCACGGGCTATCCGAGCGAGATGGGGACCCATCTCAACAACTGTCAGATCGAGTCCGAGCCGCGCCAGCGGGAGGCTCAGCTGGCCGGTTCCCCCGCCCACTTCCAGCACCCGGCTCTCGGGTCCGAGGGCCGCCACCTCGATCGCATGGCGGAGGACCACCTCCGGAGGGGGATCCCGATATCGGTCGTAGAGGGCAGCCACACGGTCAAACGATGTCCGCGTCCGCCGCGCATCGGCCCGGCTCCGCGCCATAATGAACCCCCTTTGAGATCTGGAGAAGAGGCGGCCCCCGGGCCGTGCGCCGTCATCGTACCAGACGGTCTTGGGCGGACAGTGCTTGCATCTGGGGGAGGACCTCCGCCGCTCGCCCATCCTTCCGTCATTGTCGGAGGAACCGCGGAGGACGGGAGGAAGAAAGCAGGAAGAAGGACAGGGGAAGCGGGAAACCTGAAGGAAGCAGCCAGGACGGAAGACAGAAGACGCAAGCTCGAAGCTTCCGGCGGTCAACCGACTCCGGCTCGCCACGCGGCCGTTTTCCGGTTTGGCGGCCATTTAGCTGGAGGCCATTACGATGAGCGACGCGGCCCGCCATGAGGAAGAGACCGCGATGCTGAACGCCATCAGGCGGACGTGGCCAGACTGTCCGACTGGTCCTGTGCGCGCGGCCGCTGGCGGCCAGCATCATATGCTGTTCTGCTTCGGAGAGAACCCGGGGATCATGGTGCGGGTCGCACGCCATCCCGGGTCCGAAAGTGCGGCGCGCCTGCAGCGTGAGCATGGGTTCCTCCTTTCACTCCCGGAAGAGCTGCCGATTCCCCTTCCTCTCCCGGTTCCCCGGCCGCTCTACGCATTCTTCGAAGAGCACGGCCTCTCATATTTCGCCTATGCCAGGCTGTCAGGAGAGCCTCTGGCGCCCGAAGTCTGGAGCCGGCTGGCCCTTCCCGTTCGGCAAAGCCTCGCCCGGGACTTCGGTGGATTCCTTCTGGCCCTGCATGCGACCGGCGCGAGCCCCTATGGCCCGCCGGCGGACGACGACTGGGCCTCTCTTTACCGCGATGCCGAAGAGACGGTGTTCGACCACCTGCCACCTACAGTCGAGGCGCGCCTGCGACGACACTTCGAGGCGTTTTTGGCCGGGCGCCTGGACACCCCTGCGACCCTGATTCATGGCGACTTCGGCACGACCAACCTCTTATGGGATCCGAACACGGGACACGCCACGGGCGTGCTTGACTTCACGGAAGCCGGCTTCGGAGACCCCGCGCTGGATCTGGCCGCGTTTCATGCAAGCTTCGGCGATCTGGCGCTTTCCGACACGGGGTATCCCGTGGACTCCTCCATGCGCGAGCGGATAGATTTTTACGAGGGTACGTTCGCCCTCCAGGAAGCGGTGTTCGGCGCGCGCCACCAAGATGCGGCGGCGTTTGCGGCCGGCATAGACGGCGTCATCACGCGGTTCTCGCGGTAGACGCCGACCGTCGCGCCTCGCGAGAGCTCAGTCGTAGCGGATGCGGGGGTCCACCACCGCATAGAGGATGTCCGCAATCAGGTTGCCGGCCACGACCAGGACGCCGGTGACGAGAACACCGGCCATGATGACCGGATAGTCGCGCTTGATGGCGGAGTTGTACAGAAGAAGGCCCATGCCGGGGTAGTTGAACACCACCTCGATGAAGAGGGCTCCCGAGAACAGCGCCGGGATGTTGTAACCAAACAGCGTCACGAGCGGCAGAAGCGCATTCCGGAGGGCGTGCTTGAACACGACCATAAACTCGGAGAGTCCCTTGGCGCGCGCCGTTCTGACATAGTCCTGCACCAGGGTGTCCACCATGGTCGTGCGCATGAACCGTGTCCAGCCCGCCATCGTCGCGATGACCAGGGTAAAGACCGGAAGCGTGACATGTGCCGCCCAGTCCCAAAAATTCTGCACGCCGGTCGGGTCCGTGATGCCGCCGGGCGGAAAAAGGTTCAGATCCAGCGAGAAGATGATGAGCACCACGATGGCGAGCCAGAACGTCGGCATCGAGTAGAAGAAGTACAGCACCGACGTGGTCACGTGGTCAAACCAGCTGTCGCGCCAGTAGGCCTGGATGCATCCGAGCAAGATGGCCCCCACGTGCGAGAACACGATGGACGTCGCCACGATGGCCAGCGTGCGCGGGAGCGTAATCAGAAACAGCTGGGTGACGGTGAGATTGTAGAAGTAGGAAATGCCGAGATTCCCGTGAATGAGCTGGACGACCCATTCGTAATACTGGATGTAAAGCGGCCGATTAAGCCCAAATTCCCGATCGATGGCCGCCACCCGGACCGGAGTGGCTTTTGGACCCAGCATGGCCTGTGCCGGACCGCCAGGCACGATGTGGACCAGGAGAAAGCTGACCACAGTCAGGCCCACCAGGGTCGGAATGGCCTGGAGAAAACGCCGGGACACGAAAATCGCCAATGCTGTCACTCCCTGTCGGCCGCGGTCACACGCCCGGGCCCGCCTCCATGCTATACGCCCGGCGCGTTTCTGTCCTCTCCGAAATTGGGAGGGATGTCGGCGCCCCACCGCGCCTGACCACCGGGTGTGTCACGCGTGGACATGAACCGCGTTCAACCCAGTCGCCCATGAATCATGACGGATACGACGGCGCGCGTGATACAGGCGCGCGAAAAAGGATGCAGAGCCGGGCGGCCGGAAAGCCAGCACGCATGATTACGATAGGCGGCGCTCGCGCGGCAGGGGTGCTCCCGGCCGATTCCGAAAGAGTGGCCGAAAACATCAGGAGGGGGCAGGCGCATGTGGCACTTGGCGATTCCAGCGATAGAGATTGCGGCTCGCTCGGCCATTATCTATCTGGCACTCTGGACCGGCCTCCGTTTCTTCGGCAAGCGCGAGGTGGGGCAGTTTACGCTGTTTGATTTGGTCCTGGTGCTGCTGGTGGCCAACGCCGTGCAACCGGCTATGACCGGTCCCGACAGCTCCGTGACCGGTGGGCTCATCATCAT
This sequence comes from Bacillota bacterium, assembly GCA_021797815.1. GTDB lineage: Bacteria > Bacillota > Sulfobacillia > Sulfobacillales > JAIMBI01 > JAKATP01. Next base: position 44,317 of record JAJZYZ010000001.1, on the reverse strand, counting down.
TGCCACCCTGTTCGTTCTGAACCGCGCCATCGCCGTGTTGAGGCCCCACAGCCCGTTTTTCCGAAAGCTGGTCGAGGGAAACGCCACCATCATCGCGCGGGACGGGCACTGGCTCCAGGATGCGCTCCGTCGAGAAGAGCTGGATAACGATGACTGCCTCATGGCGCTTCGCGAGCATGGATTTAGCGATGTGTCGGAGGTGTCGCTGGCCGTTCTGGAGACCGACGGCACCATTTCGGTCGTACCTTCCCGGGCGACCTTGAAAAAAGGGCAGCGCCGGGTCCGGACGCGAAAGCTCTAGCCGCGGCAGTCGCACGCCCGGCAAGGCTCCGGGGATAGATTTGCGGAGCGTTGGCGGAATTTCAGTCCGGGCGCGCGACCAGGCGCCCGGCGTACTGGCGGGGTCCGCTTGGCTGCGTGGTGCCCGGGGCCGGCTCCCGGGTGATGCCGACGGCGACGACCGCCGTGAAGTGGTCCGGTGACTGCATCCACAGGGAGGCTGAACCGTTGCCGGACGGCACGAAGACGCCGGCCGGCAGGTGCCGCGTCCCCCGAATCCACCACACCTCATATACCTGCCCGGGTGCCAGGGCCGGCAGACCCACGCCCACGAGATGCGCCCAGCCAGTGGATCGATCGATGTGCAGACGCACCCGCCCCCCCGAGGCAGACACGGGACTAAGCGTCGTCCCCTGCCCGTTAACCCACATGAGGGCCACATCATAGCCCCAGGGAGCGGTCGTGGGGCCAAGCTTCGGCAAGAGCACCAGAACCCCGAGCACGGCGGCGGCCACGACCGCCCATGACCGGATTATGCGACGGCGACGGACCCGTACCGACGCGGCGAACGTCCTCCAGGAGGGTGCCGGCGCTTCCGGCGCCCTCGTCGGAAGCCGCCGCTCAATCTCGGCCAGACGCTCCTGGCATTCGGCACACCCTTGCAGGTGCCGACCGGTCCCGTCCGCAGGCCCGCGCCAGCGCCGACCGCTTGCGAGAAGCTCAGCTTCCTCGGGATGCACCGCCCCGTTCACACGCCACCTCCCGCATCACTGTCGACCATGACGGTCCGAAGCTTCCCAAGCGCCCGCCGGTTCCAGGTCTTAAGCGTCCCCAGCGGCACTTTCCACATGCGCGCCAGTTCGCCCTGCGTGAAGCCTCCCCAGTACTCGAGCTCCAAAAGATGCCGCTCCCGGTCGCTGAGCTGGGCAAGACTGGCGGAAAGCCAGGCCCGATCGTCCACCGCCGACTCAGCGTCGGGAGAGTGGGCCCGGTCGGCGTCGGAAGCGGTCCCGTCCGATTCGTCCAGGACCGAGTCGGTCCGACCGCCGCGGATCCTCAGCGCATCGATGACCCGACGGCGGGCCAGGGTCAGGATCCAGGTTTCAGCGCTCCCGCGTGCGGGGTCAAACCGCCGCGCATGCCGCCATAGTTCCGTGAAGACGCGTTGGACCACATCGGCCCGATCGCCTTCCAAAACCCCGGCTGCCCGCGCCAGGCCGGCCACGCGGGGAGCCCAGCGCCGATACAGTTCCTCGATGGCGTCTTCATCTTCCCGAGCGTGATGAAGGAGCTCTTCGTCTGATGGAGTCGTCATACCCTCCGGGCATCCGCGTTGACAAAACGATCGTCGATCTGGCGAATCTTCTGTCATTATGACCGGTTGAATCCAGGACGCCATCCCCCGCGAATACCCATACGGGCATAAAGCTCACACTTCGAAAGAGATTTGCCCGCAGGAGGACAGGAGGATATGCACATGCAGTCTGTTTTCGTGAAAGCCGCGACGGCTCTCGCGGCCGGGGGCCTGGTGCTGGGCGCCGGGACCGCGCTGGCCGCCTCGGCCCCTTACCCGACCGTTGTGGCCTCCCAGATGGTGTCGCCGTCCCACACCACCGTGATCCATTTTCAGACCGCTACCGTGACGATTCCGGCCGGCACGTTTTCCACGCCCGTCATCTTCAGCGTGATGGAGGGCCCGACAGCCAACTTTGTCGCGCCCGCCGGTCAGCAGGTTATCTTCGACTTCATGTTTAATGTCACGACACCCTCGGGCGGAGCGGGTCCGACGACCTTTGGGAAGGTGCTCTTCTCCCTGAACGACCCTGCCGTGACGTCTGCGAGTCAGTACTACAACTACGTCCCCTCGACCGGCGCGTCCGCGCTGAACTCCACCACGCTCATGATTAATGGCAGCCATCTGACCCACGAGATCGCCACCGACAAGGTGGGCTGGTTCATCACCTCGCCTACCATGATGAACCCCTGATCGATGATCCCGGACCGCCGCTCCTCGGTGCGGCGGTCCCGGATCCTGGATCTGCTACACCACCACGCCCAGTCCCGCAATGCGCTCGGCCCGTCGAAGCGCCCACGCAATCATGACGATACTGACCAGGATCAGCAGCGCGGCCTCGATGCCGAGCGGCACGAGAAGCCTCGTCACCTGCGCGCCGCGTACGTTGGTCAGCACCAGAAGCCGCATGGCCGAGAAGGCATACGTCTGAGGAAGTCCGCGGCCGATGGCGGAAAGCCAGTGCGGGAGCACCGACAGCGGGATGTAGAGGCCGGAGACAATCTGAATGAGGTATTGATACACCCACGTGATCGGGTCGCGGCCGTTCTTCACCTCCAGCAGGAAGAAGAGACTGCCCCCCATGAGCCCGATGCCGGCATTGGCCGCCACGAGAAGCACCCAGACCAGCACGACCGCCCCCACGGGGAGTCCGTGCGCGAGCCGGATGGCCCCGCCCAGCACCAGCACCACCATGGCCGCCGCCTGCCACACGGTGGAGAACACCGCGAGCCATAGGAGACGGCCGACAAGATTTGCCCAGATGCCGGCCGCCGCCAGACGATAGGTCTCCAGACGCTTGTCCCAAAACGCCTCCGACAGGGTCGTAAAGGGCGATTGGAGGGTGGCAAGCGCCACCTGGTTCAAGAGAACCCCCACCAGCACGTACGCCACATAGTGACCGCCATAGCGACCCACGGCACTGTTGGCGGCAGGACTCAAAAAGAGGGCCACAAAGTACCAGACACCCACGGTCGTGAGCTGCTGCGCCGCCGCTAGCCACAGATTCGCGGGGTAGAGGCGCAGGGTTCGGTACTCTACCCACGCGGCGGCGCGGGTCGCGCGGAGGAATCCCAGAACGGACTTCGGCTGGGCTTCGAAGCCCGCGAATCGGTCCACCGTCATCGCGCGTCCTCCTCCACCGGCCGCGCGGCCAGCCGGAACACGTCGTCCAGGGTGAGACGCTCACTGGTCATGCGACGCACCTCGAGGCCCTCTCGGCGCATGAACTCCACGACGGCCGGGGTCGTGGCCGGTATGTCCCGTGACCAGATGGTAAGCGCGAGCCCGGATCCCCCCGGAGCCGGGTGAGCCTCGACGCGCACCGCCGCCGGGAAGGAGTCGGCCAGCGGCACCGCCACGCTCGACCCCTCCGCAATTTCCACCACGATGGGCCGCTCCTCGTTCAGGGAGCGGACCAGAGCCCGCGTCTCCTCGTGCCGGATGAGAATGCCCGCGTGGAGGAGGGCAATCTCCGTGCAGAGTTCTTCCGCCTCCTCCATCACGTGGGTGGTGAGGACAATCGTGACTCCATGCTGCCGGTTCAGATCGGCGATAAGGGTGCGCACGGAGCGAACCCCCTCGGCGTCCAGCTTGTTGGTGGGCTCGTCCAGGAACACCAGCCGATTCTCCGCCAGCAGCGAGCGGGCCAGCGCCAGCCGCTGCCGCTGGCCGGCCGATATATGCATCGGCCAGGCGTGCTCCTTATCCCGGAGACCAAGCCGTTCAAGGAGCTCGTCGATGCGCCGGCGCGCATGCGCCCCGTAAAGGCCGTAGATGGGGGCCCAGAAGACGAGATTCTGGCGCACGGTCAGGTTATTGTCGAGTCCCACGTCGGCCGTCGGCGCGACCAGGCTGACCGAGGCCCGGATGGCCCGTGACTCGCGCACCAGGTCGAATCCGAGCACCCGGCCACCGCCCAGGTCCGGGACCAGAAGACCGGCCAAAATCTTGATGAGGGTGGTCTTGCCGGCGCCGTTCTCGCCGAGAAGGCCGAGCACGGCCCCTTCTTGGACTCGAAGATTCACGCTGGTGAGGGCGGCCGTCTGACGCCGCCCGCCATACTTCTTGGTGAGTCCCGCGACGTCAATTACTGCCATCGTGTGAGGGTCCCTTCGCGCCGCGCTTTCTCGATGCCCCGCCCGTACAGGAAGAAGCCGAGCGGCAGCAGGATGGCCGTCATGAGGCCGAGCGCGACCGCGTCGACGGTCAGCGGAGACCAGGGGAGGATGCGCTGCACGGGCAGGACCGGGACCGCCATGTGCGCTCCCGGATCCAGAAGCCGCCGGAGCGCGTCAAAGGCGTAAGTGTGCGGAATGAAGCAGGCGACCCACTGCAGCGGACGCGGCAGCACCGTGATGGGATAGTAGGTGCCGGCCAGAAGGGTGGCCAGGAGCTGCTGCACGATGAAGCGGACCGGCTCGGTGCCGCGCTTGATGTTCAGCAGATAGAACGAACTGGCGCTGATGGCGCCGATGCCGAAGGCCGCCGCCAGCAGAAGGACCGTGATTCCGAGGGCAGCCAGTGAGAACTGGAAACGAAACTGCGCCCCGAACAGGAGCATGCCGAATGCTCCCACGATAAACAATCTGGGATAGTCGTCGAGGAGTGACTTGGTCATGAGCCCCACGAGCGGCATGTAGATGGACATGGGGCTCAGCAAGAATAGATCCATGGTCCCGTTGAAGTAGCTTCGCTGGATACGGGTGTAGGGATCCGCCAGGTTGGTAAACAAGAACGTGTTGACCGCAATCCCGACCACCACGAACGACATGTAATTGGTGCCATACGCCGCGCCCATGAGATGCGCATCCGAGGCGGTCAGCATCCGCCCCATGAGGAAAAAGAGGAGGGTGGTCACGAAGATGTTGGTGAGCCACATGATCTGGTTCACCCGGTAGGACTGCCAGATGCGATATTCCCGGAGCGTAAACGCGCCGAAGGCCGCCGTCTGCCGCCACAGCGCGCGCACTGCCCGTCGGGGCGCCGGTGTAGTCATTTCACGCCCCCTCCGCAGCCAGGACGGTGCTGTCCGCCATCACGTCCTGCAGGCCCGGACGCCGTTCTTCCACTTCCACGATCCGCCCGCCGGCGCTTGACAGCCACGCCAGCACGGCCGAGAAGGTCGACGGACCCTGTTCCACGGTGAGACGCCAGTGAACCAGACCCAGCGGCCCCGGCCGGAGACGCCGCTCCACCCGGTGCACGAGAGGCGGTGGCAAGAGTGTCGGCGTGTCAGACAGCTCCGTCACCACCTCGAGAACGATGAGGCCGGCGAGGCTCCGCATGATGTCGGCCACCGTGCCGAGCGCGCGCACATGACCTCCCTCCAGAATCAGCACCCGGTCGGCCACGCTCTCCACCACCTCGGCCTGGTGGTCCGAGATAACCACCGTCTGGCCCAGTGCCGGAAGCTCCCGCCGGATATAGTCGGAAAGCGCCTGCCGGTGCCCCGGATCGAGTCCCACGAAGGGCTCGTCAAGAAGCACCAGCGGCGTTCGCCACAAAAGTGCCCGGGCCATGATGAGGCGCTGGCGCATCCCGTTGGAAAGCTCTGACGTGAGCTTGAAGGCGTCCTCCTCAAGGTCGAGGGCCCTGAGCACCTCGTCGGTCCGCCGGCGCGCAAGTGCCGGGGACATCCCCGAAAGCTCCGCGAAGAACCGGAGATTGTCCCGGGCCGAAAGCGCCCACTCGAGTCCCATCCAGCCGGTCGTGGACACATAAGAGACACGCCGGCGGATGGCGTCGGACGCCGTGAGTGGGTACCCGGCCACCATGCCATCGCCCGTGCTGGGCCGCAGCAGACCCGCCACGATCTTGATAAGCGTCGTCTTCCCCGACCCGTTCGGACCCAGGACCCCGAGAACCTCGCCCCGGGCCACGCTCAGATTCACGTCAACCAGCGCTGTCACCGGTGGAGCGTGCTCGATGGTGAGGCGGGCGGCGCGGATGGCGTTTCTCGCCCACAGCACCGGGCCCAGCGTTTCAAGCTTGGTGCCGCGGAGCGACATCTCCACGCCGGGGTAGACTTTGCCCACCGCTTGCAGACTGACGGCGGGTCCTTCTTCCATCAGCGGGTCCAGCCCTCCACAATGCCGATCAGATCTTCTTGCGCCGCGGCGCGTATCTTCTCGTTGCGGTACATGACCAGAAGGTCTGCCAGCACGGTCGCGACCGGCCAGAACGCGAAGAAGCCGGGTTCCGGTTCCCCGGCTGCCCGGTAACCGGAGAGGACCGCCGCCCTGTCGCGAGGATCGGGCCAGCGGCCGAGATCGTGCGCCGGGTGCCCGATGTAGGCGTCGCCGAAGTCAATGAGACCGACAAAGGCGCCCGTCGCCGGGTCCACGAAAGTATGGGTGGGACCGGGGTTGGTGTGGAGTGCGACGGCCGGCGACTCATCCGGAACCTCGGCCTGGGCCCGGGCGATAAGGTCGGTCGGCGAGAACGGAAACGGCCAGCCGATGCCCCGTTTCTGGAAGAGTTCCGCATACTCCTCCACATCCTCCGCCACCCCTGCTCGGAGGTCCTCCGGCGTGTGCTCCTCGGGAAAGAGCCCCGAGGCCCGGATCGGCTCCTGCTGGATTGCGTGAATGCGGCGGACCACCCGTCCGAGCGCTTCCAGGGCCGGTTTGCGGGCAGCCTCGGGAATCGGCGTGCGGACAGCGGCATCACCGCCCATGCGAGTCATGAGTATGTATTCCACATCACCCTCGCGGCCATACCCCTCGACGCGCGGGATAGGAAGCTCCGGGTCGTCCAGCTCAATCTGCTGCAAGAACCGAACTTCCTTGGCGAGGCTGGTCCAGGAGCGAAGCTGCTGGGGCCGCTGCACCTTGAACACGTAGTCCCGATCCAGGAAGTAGACGCGCGCCTCGCCGCCGGTCTCGTCGATGCCGGTGACGGCCTCCAGTGAAGGCAGATGGCGACGGGCCAGGCTTATCACCAAGTCGTTGGACAGAACCGGGTCAGGGGCATCGGGCTGATAGTACTTCCGAACGATCATGCGCCAGGGACCTCCTCGGAAACCAAAGTCCGGGCGGGCCGCTCTCAAGGGCGGTGTCCTTCCCCCGGGGGCTTGATGCGAATCATCTAATAAGTATAAGGCAGGAATGGAGCCGAACGGGCACCCGTGGCGGCGGCCGCGGGCAAGGCGCCGCACCGGCGTGCCACCATGGTTCAGCTCTGCATGGGGACGGATCCCGGAGCATGAGGCAGCGTATCACGCCCTTCCGGGACCAGCGAGGGGGCGCCGCCATGCCCGCCACCACATTTGGAGCCCGGCGGGGGCGCTCGGGCGGCGGCACACCACCGGGGCGGTCAGCCGGCGTCGTCTACCCTCGGCGCGTCTCGGCTTCGCCCGGCCCATTCAGGGAATCGCCTCTGGGACGGCGCCGCTGCAACGAGTCCGCGTTGTCGACCCGCCTGAAAGAGGAGCAACCGGCGGGGGCCATGGATTCCGATTGCGCACGAGACTATCATGACCATAAGAGTCCCCATCGGTAGATCGCGTGGCCATCTTGAGGAACCTCGGCGCTGCTCACGTCATGGCTTTTAGGCCGCACTACGTTTGCGGTCGCTGGACCGATCCGAGGAGATGACTCGGCATGACCATCCGGAGCGTTCTGGGACTGGGTGTTCTTGCGCTTATGCTGGCTGCGGCGGTCTCCTGGTTCGGGTCAGGGCCCGCAATCAAACGCCAGCTGCCCAAAGCTTTGCCCGCCACCCTCGTTCTCACCGCCACCCGGACCACGTGGGACGGCGCCGGCACCCCGACCCCGTACGTGAAGCGCCTCACGAACCGGGCCCTGGTCCGCAAGCTGCTGGCTGATAGTCGGGCTCTCAAGCTGGCGTCAATCCCGTGGGTCACCAACGGCGAGCCGGCTCAGGGCTGGGGGCCTCGCCTCACGGTGGTGGTGACGAAGGGTAAAAAGACTTTGGTCACGATCATCGATACCGGCCAGGGGGGAGCCAAAAACCCCCTCGTACTGGTGGACGGTCACGCCGTCGTGCAATCGGCCCGAGCATACTTACACGCGCTTTACTCGGCGCTGCACGTGAATCGGACTCACCTTCTCGATTCAGGGATGGGTGTGCCGGGTGCCGACGAAGACAGCGTGTCGCTGCGGTGACAGACTAACAGGAAGGTTGACAGGCGGCGGGAGTGGCCGGCTGGATCGGGGAGCGGCCGGTGGAGCCTCGGGCGGACTCGGACATTGATTACAGCACCATCAAAGCCCAGGTGTTCCCGCTGTTCGGCATGTCCGGCACTCACGCCCGGCACAAAGAGGCGGCGCGGTGGGTCCGCACCTTGCCGCTGGCCCAGGTCGAGATGGAGCCGCGGCCGCCCTTCGACGGCCGTCAAGCCCGCGCAGGTCCTCCGATACTCCGGGTGCCGACATGGACCATGACGTCGAGGTCGCCGGACCGGATCGGACCGTCTCCACGCCGTCCGCCTGGCCACTGGCGGGCCCGACTCGACAGGTTAGGACGGAGCGTCAAAAGCCCCCCGCCCCCACACCCGCAAACCTCTTGGTGTGCGGGAGCCCCTTACCGGGCACTGCACCGAAGCGGCGGCTAGCTCGATCGAAGACGCCCCTCGTCACGGAGGATCCGCATGAGACGCGCGCCATCAAGGGCCGGAATCACACGCCCGGGCGGGCGGACCGTGGGGGTGGGTTCGCCCGCCAAGAGCGCGTTTATGATAGCCTCCTCCACGCTTTCCGCGGCGGCTCGGTAAATAGGGTCGAGGTGCTCGTCGGACAGGCTCTTCAGCTCCAGCATCGGACCCTGTTCCGCGGGCAGCGGAACCGGGTTCGCCACCGAAAAGGCTAAGAACAAGTCTCCCGAATGATGGGAGCCGAAGGCGCCCGTCCAGGCCATCCCGATGGCGGCACGGCGGGCCACCCGTTGAAGCTGGTGCGGCAGCAGCGGAAAATCTGTGCCGATATACACGATGAGCGAGCCCCGTTCCGAGGAGGTTTCGCCCGTCTCCGTCTCCCACAGGGCTCCAACGGGCACGCCCAGCACTGTGAGCGATGAACGCACGCCGTGGTTGGCCTGGACAAGCGCCCCCACGATACCCGTCACGCCGCCCGCGTTGACACGCCGCGAGGCGGTCCCCGTGCCCCCTTTAAAGCCGTATGCGATCATGCCGGTTCCGCCGCCGACAGCCCCTTCGGCCACCGGCCCCGAAGACGCCGTCTCCAGCGCCTGTGCCACGTGTTCCTCGCGGACGTGAAGTCCATTGATATCGTTCAGCATGCCGTCGTAGGTTTCCGCCACCACCGGCATCACCCACAGATGCTGCTCGGACCCAAATCGTTCGGGGAAGCGCCGGATCATCCACGCCAGCACCGCATGGTGCACCATGCCCACCGAATGGGTGTTGGTAATCATGAGCGGCCCGAGAAAGTATCCGGCGTCCCGGATCCAGTGCGTACCCGTCATCTCGCCGTTGCCGTTGAACCGGGATGCGCCGGCCCATACCGGCTCGAGAAGGTCCCGCCTGCCCCGCGGCAGCACCGCCGTCACACCCGTCGCAACCCCGGGCCCGCGGATCGTCGAGAAGCCGACCAGGACGCCGGGCACGTCCGTCAACGCGTTTTCGGGACCCGGCTGCCCGTGGAAAGGAATCCCCCAAGCGCGCGCACGTCGATGCATGATCGTCACGCTCCCCTACTCGCAGATCGTAAAGTGGCGGCCGCGGATCGTCGAGTAATTCTGGCCGCTGGCCGTGATATCCACTTCGGGGCCCGTCGCAGTTCATCGCCCGAATGGGCCGCCATCCGGAGCGCCGGCCAACATCCGCTCCGGGGAAACCACATTGCCGACGGCTCGCCCGGTGCGTGCCCCGAGCCGTTCCGGCCCTGCCGACAGCCGTCACTGGTCGTGCGCGCGGCGCTCCGCATCCGAAACAGCACCGCGGCGTCAGGGGAGAACGCTCACCGAATCTCCTTTAGCCCGGCCGTTTTCCAGCCGCAGTGCGTCCTCATGGGGATGAGAATGGATGACGAAGGTCGTGGACGCCGGGCACAAGCCCCTCCCTCTGCGCGCGATCTAAAGAGAGCTAATTGATCTAAAATACCTGTAAACACTCGGCATATTCTCGGCCCTTGCGATATGTGGGCCGGGACAGGACAAATGTGGGTGGTGAGAGTCTTGAAGGCCTGGATAGTGGTAGGGGCAGCAGCCATTGTTGTGGTGGGCGGCGGGGCCTATGCAGGGAGCCGGTACTATGGGGCATCCCAGGACCTGGGCGCCGCGACGACCGCGATTCACGATGGAGCGTATGCCCTGGCGCTCCGTGACCTTTCGGCGGCACGCTCGAGTTGGCCCTGGACCAGCACGGGCACGTCCGTCCACCAAATCAACACACTGCGCGCCTCGCGCGGAAACTACCGGTCAGGCGTGCAGGCGTGGAACGCCGGGAACTTTGCCGAAGCCCAGACGTACCTGACCAAGGTCGCTCAGGGTGCTCCCGACTACGACCGCGCGAAGCACCTGCTGAACGTCTACCGGACGGCCGAACATGACGGGCGCATGGTATCCCAACTGGCTAATTCCCTCCAATCTTTCACGAGTGCAGTGACGGCGTTCGACAACCAGTACAACACCGTCATCGAACCTCTCAACAGTGCCTGGGACAACTACAGCATAGGGTACGGCGTCTTGAATACGACCGCATTCGTAGCGTCTCTGTCCCAAGCTCAACCACTCGTTTCACAGCTGGATACCGATACGGAGGCCGTAGCCACAAAGGCGGCCTCAGTCTCTGGCGGAGGCGGAGCGATCGAGCAGAACCCGGTCTTGACGAGTCCGCAGCTGTCCGGTCTCTTGGGAACGATCGCGGATGAAGTGGATCAGGTGAATGCCATGGACGCCGCCGATGACAACTACCTCACCGATTTGCAGAACCTGGGCTACGGGACCGGAGCAACGGGGAATGTGGCCTCGGATATCGGTGGTGGGAATACCGCTTTGGCGAAGCTTGAGGCGGACCAGCAGACCATGCTGCAGCAGGTCGCCGCCGTCTATGGGTTTGACAAGAGCGCCATCGACAAACTCGTGGGCGTGTCCGGCGCATCCTCGGCGTTTATATCGTCATCCGGAGGATCATCGGGCGTAAGCTGACCCCGACAGATGCTTGGTCATTGACTGTCGGGCCGGAGCCACAGCTCCAAACGGGAGGACTAAACCGTCCTCCCGAAAAGCTGCCTTTCGTGCCACGTCGCGCCGCACGCCCCAAGGCCCCGCCAGGCAGCCGAACACGGTCTGTCGCAGCAGGGAGAGGTCGCGTCGGCACCCTTTCTTCTACGGCGCCTGCTGCACCACCATGAGCGTGTGTCCACTCGGGTCGCGAAAGAAGAACAGCGGAGGAACCGGGTCCCCCGGTCTCATGACTTCGTGATCCACGTCAACCTTTCGCTCTCTGAGCGCCGCATGGGTGGCGTCGATATCCGCGGTCGTTAACGTGATGCCCGTCACCATCGGCGTGACGGTCCGGTCGTGCGGTGGCGGGGGAGCGAGGGCGATGCCCGTGGGCTCCCCGGGCAGGTACATCTCAATCCAGCGATCGCCATTGCCGTACGGCGTATCCGTGCGCTTCTCAAATCCGAGGGCTTCGTAGAATGCGACACCCTGATCCTGAAGCACAGTCGGTATACAAATGAGACTCAGCCGACGAAGTCCAGTCTCGCTCGCTGCCACGGAAACCCGCCTCCCTGACACGATAATGGGTCCACCTGGTAGAGACGATGGCCGGGCCGCCACCTCATCGGCGAGACGCGGGCACCGGACGGAATGACGGTGCCGACCCCGGACACCGGTTGCAGCGTAAGCTTAGGACGAAGCTGTCTTAATGGAAAAACGCCCGTGCTCCCGGATCGGTGTTCTTGCCACCGACGGGGATTCCCTGCGGTCGGACCACCCGGACCACGCGTCTGACAAGTTGCCTACGGCCGTGCGCCAACTTCCTCGGGCTCCGTATCCAGTCGGGCCGACCGCAGGATCGGATGGGCCAAGATGGCGCCGGAGGCCGCCACGAAGCCTGCGCCGACCAGAACATAGAGCGGCGCCGCGCCGATCCGGTTGGCAAGAAACCCGCCCAAGAGGGACCCCGTCGGCATCAGCACCATACCCACCGACGACATCATCGCCAGCACCCGTGCGAGTAGCCGGGACGGGAGCAGTGCCTGCTCCAACGATTGTTCCACGACGCCCATCACGGCGAGGGAAAATCCCCACGCCCCCCATAGCATCAGGGCGCCGGGCACCACATGCACCAGGCCCGCCGCTATTACGGCGCCGCCATTGAACGCCGTCGTGGCTACGATGAGCGTGCCCGCCCGGAGATTCGACGCCAGGCCGCCCGCAAGAAGTCCTCCGAACAGGCCCCCCGCGAACTGGAACGAGCCCACGAGACCGAAGGCCCAGGCGCCCGTGTGGAGGTCGGTGCGTACGTAGGCCGGCATGGCCGGCTCGATCATCGCGAAGATCGCGTTCTCGAAGATGGCGAATAAGAGGAGCGCTCGTAGCACCGGAACGCCCGCCAACACCTGATATCCCTCGCGAAGCTCGGACCAGAACCGGCGCGCTCGGCTCATCTCGGGCGCCTGCACAGGGCTCTCGGGCTTCGGCGCATCTCCCGGGCGGATCAGCATGAGCGAGACGGCCGAGAAGACAAACGAGACCGCATCGATGACCATGGCGGCCAGCGCCCCCGCCGTCGCGATGACAACCCCGGCCAGAGCCTGACCGCCGAGTCCCGCCGCCTGCCGTATGCCAGTCAATAGCCCGTTGGCCGTAACCAGCTGGTCTCGTTCAACCAGCGTGGGAATGTAGGCTTGCCGGGATGGCCCGAAAAATCGTCCCGTCGACTCCAGCAGAAAGACCGCCAGAAGGGCCAGCGGAAAGGAAAACCCAAACCGGAATGTGGCGAAGATGAACCCGCCGAGGAGTCCCGACCGGATGAGGTCGCAGACAATCATGGTCCGCCGACGATCCCAGCGATCGGCAAAGACACCGGCCGCCGGGCCCACCACCACGTATGTCACCTGGAAGACGACGGCGATGGCGGCGACCTTAAGCGACGACCGGGTCTCGCTAAACGTCAGCCACATGAGCGCAAGCTCAAAAAAATGGTTGCCAAGCGTGGAGACGACACTGCCGCCGAAGAACAGGAGGAACGGCCGGCGGCGGAGAACCGCCCGGTAACTTGTCCACCGGCTCGCCTTTACGGATTTGGTCAAGACACGGCCCCGCTTTACATGAATGCTTTACAGGTTCCGCCGTTCACCACGAGCCGGGCGCTGTTTGCACTTTTACAATAGGAGGCCTGCATGCCCGCCACATGGGTCCCGAGACCAATCCCTATCGCGATCGCATGATGCCGGGGGTCCCATCTCGATGCGATCCCGGTTCCACCCTGAGGTGCCGTGCGCCTTTTCGAATTCTGGGCGGCTCCTGGGGAGACCTTCCTCGGGCGATCGCGTAGCATCGAAGTATTCCGTTCAGCCATCGCGACGAGCGAGGTGACGCAATTGCGGGCGGCAGATGCGCTGGTTCGTACGCTTTCGGATCATGGCGTCGATCGCATGTTCGGGCTTCCCGGAACGACGGAGGCCCCGCTCCTTGACGCCCTCCTCCGCCACGGCCGCATCCACTATGTGCTGGGTCTCCACGAGAGCGTCGTCGTGGGCATGGCCGACGGCTACGCCCGTGCGCGCGGCGCTCCCGCGGTGGCAAACCTCCACACGACGGTCGGGACCGGCAATGCCCTCACGGGACTTTTCAACTGTCAGCGTGACGGCTCGCCGGTCCTCGCGATTGCGACCCATAAGCATTCCCGCATCTTAAGCCGCGACGGCTTCAGCGTCGGACCCGATCTGGCCGGGTGGGCGCGCCCCGTCACCAAATGGGCTCTTCTGGGCACGGTGGCCGACCAGGTGGGAGAACAGGTGGCGCGTGCGCTCAAGGCGGCGGCCTCGACACCGTCGGGTCCGGTGTACCTCGCGTATCCGGAAGATGTGCTGGCCTGTGAAATCGGGGAGCCCGCTCCCATCGCCCCTCCATCGCCGCCGGTGGCGGCCGCCCATCTCCCGGACGCGGTCCTGGCCGAAGCGGCGCGGCTTTTATTCCAGGCCCGTCGTCCCGCCATCATCGCGGGTGATGAGATATCCCGCACCAGATCCTGGGATCGCCTGGTCGAATTGGCCGAGCGATGTCGGATTCCCGTGTTCCAGGAAGCGGGCCGGTCGGCCGTCTTCTGGAACTTCCCGACGGAGAGCTCCGCCTATGCCGGGGTGTACAATCCGCGTGACCCGCGCATCGCGGCCTCTGACGTCATCCTGGCGCTGGGCCCGCGCCTGTCGGTGGAGTTCCAGCCCGTAGACCGGCCGGACATATCTGACGGCGCCCGTCTCATCCACGTGCACCGAGACCCCTGGGAGCTCGGCAAGCTCTATCCGCCGTCACTGGCCCTGCAGGCGTCGCCCGCGGATTTTCTGGAGGCCCTCAACGCCTGGACCGTGCGACACCCGAGCCTCTGGACGCCATTCTCACCGGCCGCGCCGATGGCTCGCCCCCGGGAGCCCATGGAGCAGGACGAACGCCCGACGGTCCCCGCCGTGCTGGAGGCGCTCTGGGAGGCGGCGCCCGCGCATCCGGTCCTGGTGGATGAGTCGGTGCGCTCGTCGCCCACCCTCATCGACTTGTACCCCCTGGAGCCCGAAGGCTACTTTCATTCCAGCGGCGGCGGCCTCGGATGGGGCGTTCCATTTGCCCTGGGCGTGAAGATGGCGTGGCCGGACCGCCCCGTCGTGGCGATAGTAGGGGACGGAAGCCTCTATTTCGGCCTCCAGGCCCTTTTCACCGCGGCCCGTGAACACGTGGCCGTGAAGGTCGTCGTGCTGAACAACCAGAAATATCTGGCGGTGGCGGCGGGGCTTGACCGTTACCGGGGCGGGAAAGCCGCCGTGGGTGAATATCTTGGTGTCGACCTCACCCCTGCGCCGGACCCCGTGCGGCTCTCCGAAGGGTTTTCCGTTCCGGGGCGTCGGGTGGAACGCGTCGAGGACCTCGGGCAGACGCTCCGATGGGCGTTTTCGGTGGATGGGCCGGCGCTGATTGACATCCGGGTGGCCGACGACCCCGGTCGGTAAGGTCCGGCAGCGACGCCTCACCGGCGAGACGGCCTGGACCGATCCGTCGGACGCACAAAAAGGAGATCAGTAAGTCCCATGACTCCCCTCGTCATTACGGAGACGACGGCTCGTCGATTCCTGCTTGGAACGCAGGGGCTCTGGCCGACCCGCCGCTTTGCCGGCAAGGAGGGTGCGGCCGAGGCCCTTGTCATGCTCGGCCGTCTTCAGCTGGATCCCGTTTCGCTGGTGGCCCGGAGCCACGACCTGGTCCTCATGAGCCGGGTGCGGGACTACGTGCCCCGGTACCTCCAGGAGCTTATCTACCGCGACCGGCGCTTCTTTGAGTACGGCGGCCATCTGGACGTCTATCCAAACGCCGAATACGCCTATTGGGACCTCCATAAGGTGCGGCGGAAGAGCGAGCCGCGCGTTTACGCCTTCATGACCGAACACGCGGTCCTGGTTGAGGAAATCCGCGGGCTCGTCCGTGAACGGGGACCGCTCACGGCCGGCGAGATTCCAAACGACACGCGGGTGCAGTCGGGGCGCGCGAGAAATGCCGCCGGCCTTGCTCTCTACAATCTCTGGCTCACCGGCGAGCTTATGACGCACTCTCGCCGGGACTTCCAACGGGTCTATGACCTCGCCTCGCGCATCGAGCCGGATGGGCACGTGCCCTTGCTGGACGAGCCGGTCGTTCGCGCCCATGCCGCCCGGACCTCTCTCGAGCGCGCAGCGCTTCCGACCCTGCGGGAGTGGTGGGGCGGGGTCGGGTACATGCTGGCGGAAACGATCACCCGCGCGGACGCCGGGCGCTATATGGAGGAGGAACTGCTCGCACGAGGGGTGGCGGTGCCGGTGACCGTAGAGGGTCACAAGACGCCGCGCTTCGTCCTGGCGGACTCGCTTGACATACTGGCCGAACTCTCTTCGGACTCGGTCCCCGCCACATGGCGGGGCTCCCGCCAGGAGGCGGAGGTGACGTTTCTCTCTCCCCTCGACAACCTGCTCGCCCGCGAACGCGTCCTGGAACTGTTCGGCTTTGAATATATCTGGGAGATTTACAAACCAGCCGCCAAACGGCGTTTCGGTGCCTACGTCATGCCAATCCTGTACGAGGACCGGCTGGTGGGCCGTCTTGACCCGAAACTGGACCGGGCTCAGGGGCGGCTCGACATCCAGGGACTCTGGATCGAGGCACCCGGTCTGGCAGCCGATCGGGCGTTTCGGGCCAGTCTCGACCGGAGCCTCCAGCAATTTGCCGAGACACTCGGTGCACGCGATCTTCACGTTCCCACCGCCGCTCGACTCTGAGCCAAACCCCCGAGGTTCGATCGGCGGGGCCGGATGGGGCCGGCTCCGAATCCGGCTCTTCGTCCCTCGTCACCGCGTTCCTGACACGAAGTGGCAGGTATGGCGGTTACGGTTACGGCGGGGAGAGGCGCAGGGATCAAGGCCCGCTGGCTGCCTCCAGTCTCGTCTCGGTGCCGTCCCCGTGGCCCATGGCGGGAGAAGTCTACGAAAGAAGGGACGAGCCTCATGACCCGCGTGATTTTCTGGGAGCATGCTCGAGAACCGGTGCCCGCGTCGGGTGCCTCGATTCGCTGCGATCTGGCGTGGCCGCTGTTCCTGCCCGAGGCGGCGCCAGGCGCCTTGCCAGAACAGCAGCCCCGCGCTCTAGCCGGGCTCTTCGGCCGCTGGTTCTGGGAGTCGATGGGTCAGGTGGCGGGCCGCCTTCGCGCGGACGCGCCCGAGCTCGTGTGGCTTGTGACGCCGCCGCTCACACCCGCATCCCGGGAGTACCTCACCCGACTCGCCTCCTACTGGACCGACGAGGTGTTCTACGAGTATCCGCCCGACACGGCCGAGAACCGGTTTATGGCGCCGATGGTCAACCTGGGCGCACTCCCCACCGGTCCGTTGTGGTCTTCGACGACAGAGACGTTTCCGGAGGGCGAGGAGAGGCACCTGGTGCCGATGGCGGGCATCGGGCGCGTGTTTGCGAAAGTGCAGGACGTGGCGGTCGGGCAGGCCTCGGCGCGCCTTCACAGCCACACGGCTCAAGATGAGTACTACCTCATTTTGAAAGGCACCGGAACGCTGCGCATGGGCCGGCACTCCGAGCCGGTATCGCCGGGGACCTTCATTGCCAAGCCGACAGGTCCGGACCTTGCGACACACATTCTGGCCGACCGCGGCGAAACGGTCACCATCCTGGATCTCGAAGTGTACGCCGACGCGCGGCAGGGACTGGCATCGTACGACATCATGTCCTACCGCGATCACGGTGAGGTCGTGCTGACCGGCCCGGGGTGGGAGGACATGGTGCCCGACGCGGCGATTCATCGGACCGAAGACCTGTTCTCCCATTACTTTACGGGCTACGTGCGGAACGCCGACGGAAGCCACCGGCCCCAAGAGTTCCCCGGACATCCTTCGCGGACGGAGCCTTGAAGGCCGGGACGACCGGCCGGGTGGCGTTTTTCAGCCCGCTTGACGGAGTGCCTGCCGAACCTCACGGATGAGGGCGGCCCCGGTTACAAATCCGTCATGCGTTGCGATTACGTTCCCGTGGGCCACGACCACCATCCAGGGCATGTCGCGCGCACCGAATGCGTCGGCCACCTGGCCCGACTGATCCTCGACAACGGGAAAGCGAACGTGCGCGGCCGCGACGCGCGCCTGCGCGACGCCGAGGGACGGTTCGGTCTGCAGTTCATCCACCGCCACGAGGGCCGGGCCCCCATGGGAGGACGCCCAGGCCGCGTAGGCATTCAAAGAGGCGAGGTGATGCTGGAGTCCCGGGAGCCACGACCCGAAAAACACGATGACGTGCGGCTTGTTCAAGGCGAGCGTGACGCCCGGGTGCCTAAAAAAGAGAGGGGGCAGCCGGTAGGTCCCGTGGGCGGTTACGGCGGCTGGAACCGAGGAAGGAAAGGGCGGCACCTTTCTCACGCCCATGACTTGGGCCAGGTCGTGCGCCAGCACCTCCGCCTCGGTTCCCACCACGCCGTACTGCCCGCTGGTCAGATACAGGTACCGTTCGCGGCCCTGCGCATCAATAAGATAAAGGGCGGGCGTGTGGTCAATGGCGCCGTGGACGATGGCGACCTTCACATGATAGCCAGCCCACACAGCTTCCAGCTGCGACAGACTTCCCGTGAGAAACTGCCACCGATGGAGTACCCCATGCTCGACGGAGTACTGGTACACGTCGTGCACGCTGTAAGCCGTCGGGTTTGCATTCACGGCAATGATGGCCACCCGGCGGCCGGCGGCCCCGAGCTTTTTCACGGCATCGATCATGGCCATGGTCGCCAGCGGACACACCGTCGTACACTGGCTGTCCACGAAATCCAGCAGCACGGTCCGGCCGCGATAGGCGCTCAGGGACACCGCCTGGCCAAACTGATTGGTCAGCGTGAACGTCGGCGCGGGCGTCCCCTGAAGCCGCGTCCTGCCGGTGAGGAGGTCGATGCCGGTGCGGGAGACGCCGGTCGTCACGGCCTGGCTGCTTCCCGAGCTTTGAGGCGACGCCGCATGTGGCAGCGGGCCGCATCCCGCAGCCAGGAGGGCGGACAACAAGAAGGCCGCGCCCAGTCCACACCTCTTTACCGATGCCACATGAAGGCCTCCCGACCCGGACTCGAGACCCATCCGGCGCCTTCAGTGTTGGCCGCTTTGCGGTGCATGACTACGACCGGTGGTCGCATGGCGCGCGCGCCCTCTTTCGCAAAGGGCGCCAGTGGCGACGGCACGAAGGCGGCGGATATAGCGCCGGCCGTTGCCGCGGCCAGGTGATCGGGCGTGGTCTGAGTTTGGCGCGGTTTTTCGGGCATCGGTCACGGATTGGAGCGTAAGGACCGTTTCTGCCAACCCGGCGCTCGGAGGGGCTCACGAGGGCCAGCGCGTCCATTAGCGCCGCCCCAGAGTGCCGGAGTCTTTGCCGCCGTGGCGTTCCTTGGACCTATGGGACGCCTCCGCCCGCGATGCGGCCGTTATCGGATGCGTTCAAAAAACGTGTCGTCGGCACGAGCGCCTGGACGCATTCGTCAACGGCCTCCCCGCTTCACATAGAGAGCAGCATCGTACACGAGACGGAGGGACTCAATGCGCCCATCCCGCACCTCAAAGAACTCCGCAAACCGGACCGGGCCGCCCGGCATCTCGGCATCGTACAGGGTGGCCGCCGAACTTTCCGAGTACACCTGTTGCAGCATTGCCAGGCTGGAGACCGTCTCGATAAAGCCAGATACACCGCGCACGAAACCGGCCGCTCCCACTCGATTCCCGGCGATGGGTCCTGCAAACGCCAGTTCCGGGTGCAGCAGGGCCGTCATCCGTTCCGCATCGAATGCCTGGATGCCGCCGCTGAGCAGGTCATAATAGGCCGTCAGCAGTCGGCGTACAGAATTGGATTCGCCCATGGCCTCCCTCGCTTTCTTCTTTGGGGTCGCTCTTTTTGCCGATATTCCAGCACACCTCAGACTTCGGGATGCAGGAAAGCTGCCGCCTTCCACCGCGTACCCTACTCACCGAGTGTGCGATGCAGGAAGGAAGCCGTTCGCACCCACGCGGCTTCGGCCGCCTCGCGCTGGTAATGGCTGTTCGAGGGTTCCGCAAACCAATGATAGGTGCCGGGATAACGATGGTGTTCCGTAGAGGCCCCGACCCTTTGCAGGACTTGAAAGAAGGCCTCTCCACCGTCCGGCTCGTAGGGGTCGTCGTCCGCGAAATGCCCCAGGACGGGCAGTGGCAGGCGATCTTCCTCCTCCAGGCCGGCGGTGCCGTAGTAGAGGACGGCCGCGTCTACTCGACCCCGCGTCGCGAGGAGGACGGCATAGGCGGCACCGAACGAAAGGCCCACGGCCGCGACACGTTGTACGCCCTGTGCCTTGAGGTGTCCGACGGCACGCTCGGCGTCAGACAGGAGCCGTTCCCATTTGGGATCGGCGAGCGTCACCAGCTTTTCGGCCTCTTCCGGCGTGTCGGCCGTCCGGCCCTCAAAGAGATCCGGGGCGATGACCCGAAACCCCTCCCCGCCCAGGCGGTCGGCCATCTCCGTGATGTCCCGGGTGAGTCCCCACCACGGATGAAGAAGAATGACCCCCGGTCCCGACGACCCGGCCTCATGACAGCGAATGATGCTCCCATCTTCTCCAGCAATCACGACGTCCATGGATGGATGTCCCCTTTCCCAGCGTTCTTAGCGGCCATCAATCGGTCATGCCGGCTCGTGTTGTAAGCCCTCACCCTCATACCAACGGAGGACACGAAGGGCGCGAAGCGTATTCCAGCGGCTCGGCTTTCCCACGCCTTCGTCAACGGGGAAGTGCACCTCACCCGCGTGCTCATTGTCGAGGAGCCACACGCCTTCGGCAGTGCGCTTCTGCCGCACGAGCCCGATCGCCTCGTGGACGCGCTCATCCGGTTTCACGCCTGAGGCCCGGAGATAATCGAGGCCCCGCAGCACGTCATAGAGGTAGCGCGGGGGATAGGAAAACCGCGTCCACTGCGGGTCTATGACCTCTCCGGTGCTGAGCCGCCTCAGCATCTGACGATCAAGCAGAAAAGCCTGACCGGCGCGCTCCGCCCTGGTGAGCGCGGCGTCGGCGCCGGACGCGTGTCGATATTCCAGCAGACCCTCCAGCACATCGATCGTGCTGTGAAACGAACCGCGCGTGGAACCGTTCTCCTGCTCGCAGTTCCAGCCGCCATCCATCATCTGCTCATCCAGGAGGCGGTCAACGATCGAGCGCACATCCTCGCCGAAATAGGCCCCGATGGCCACGGCCATACCGTTGACGCAGGGCTCTGTCTCTCCCTCAAAGAACGGTTCCTGAGCATGGTCCCAGCGGCTTGACTGCCGCACCCGCACAAGAGCCTGGCGAGCTTCCGGGCTCGCCGGCAAGAGTCCGAAGTCGCGCAGGAGCATGAGGGTCCACGAGGTGGACGTCCACAGCGGGAAGTACGTGCCGTTCCCCCACTGTCCCTCAGCCGTCTGGAGCGAGAGCAGTCTCGCGCCGAAGCCTACGGCGCCAATTCGCGCCCTCTCCACGGCCACCACGTCGGGCGGGGCATCGGCAAGATCCCGCAGAACCTGCCAACGGATAGCCGGATCCGAGTCGAGCAGCCAGTCAACAACAGTGTCCATCCCGCATCTCCCCCCACAGGCTGAACGCCGCGCCTTCACGATCCGACCGTACGGCCTAAACCCGACAATCTGTGTCAGCTATTGCCCCGGGGACACGAGAGAGCACCTAACTAGAACGGTGATTTGAATGATCGACGCCGCCATGCTCGGACCTTAATCGGACCGTCCAAGCGCATAGTCCAGCACCGCGGTCAGCGGACGGGGAATGGCGGCCACATCCAGTGCGTCGATAAGCAACGGCGCGTACGCGATCTTGTACTGGGTCATGAGATGACGCATCTGCACCTCGAGCGGGGCGTGGCGATAGGCAAGCTGCCGCTGCATGCTGCGAAACCGGCGCAGATTGCCCTGCCGTTCGATGATGCGAAGGATAGACGGGATGCCCACCGCTCGCAGGAGCTCATCTTCTAGCTCCCCCTGGCAGATGAAGAAGCCGGCGCCGGCCATGGTGTCCAGGGTAAGAGTGCCACCCACTCCAGAGTCCTGCAGGGCGCGCAGGACGATGAGCCCCTCCCCCTCGTCGCAGAGTCCCGCAAGCCGGAGGCCTTCGCCGTGCGGGCCGTAGCGGACCAGGTTCGCGCGAAAATTGGTCACGCCGCCCACGTCCACAACGCGGACGCCGCTAGCCTCGAGGTCGCAGCCGAGGCGTTCGGCGAGACGTTCAAGCGCCAGCCGGTCACTCATCCCTTCGACAAGCACCACGGTGCGGGTCACTAGGGCGGTCACCTCCCAGGGCCGGTCGCGATAGAGATTTCCGAGTCCAAAGGCGTCGGGCGGCACCAGTGCACCGGGTGTGGGCCGGCCAGATGGAGACCAGCGGACAAGGACGGCCAGGGGTTCCGACACACAGGAACTGCTTTTGATGCCGTGGCATCCGGCGCTGAACGTCTCCACCGGGCAGTCTGGATCCTGAAGATGTTCTTCCCCGTCGGAAGCCCCATCCCTCTCATCCCTCTCATCCCTCTCATCCCTCTCATCCATCCTTCGGACCGTCTGTCCCTGCTTCCATTCCAAGGTGCGGCTTTGACACCCTGCTATACTCAGGAGCAACTTCGTGTCAGGAGTCAGGAGGCTGACCACTGTTGGATAGCTAGGTCTTAGCCCGTCCGCCCCCTCCGCCGCGCAGGTTAGGAGCCTCGTGCGGGTTTTTTGGGGTGCCACGAAGGGAGACCGGCTTCATGTTGTATCGCCTCCTGCTCATGCGCTTCTTTCAGGGCGCCAACGTGCTGGGCGTCATCCTGACCCTCTACTACCGCCTCCGCGGCCTCAACTATGTTCAGATCCTAAGCTTCGAGATTGTGCTGTCGCTGGCCATGGTGGTCATGACGGTGCCGCTCGGGCTGTGGGCCGACCGGCATGGCCGAGTTCGGGCTCTCAAGTGGGGCAACGTAAGCTTCGTGCTTAGCGCGGCAGTATTTGTCCTGGCGCGCCACTACTGGCAATTTCTTGTGAGCGACCTTCTCTACGGAGTGGGATGGGCCTGGCAGAGCGGGGCCGACACCGCGCTCCTGGCCACTGGCGGAGCCGTGTGGTTTTCGCGCTATAAGGCGGCCGCCGCCATCGCCGGCGTGGGGGCGAGTCTGGTGGCCGGCGTCATCCTCCAGGCCCGTGGCATGCACATCCTCGTCGTCCTGAATCTTTTCCTGGCGGGGGCGGCGTTGCTGTCGGTGATAACCCTCCGAGAGCGGCCCCGAGGCCCGGAGGACATCTCGGTGAGCCTGCCGTGGGCCCATGCCCGACAGGCGCTCCAAACGATTCGTCTCGCGCCCTGGATCTTAGCCTGGACGGTGGCGGCCGCCGTTGGATTCCGCCTCGTCGCCATCAATCTCTTCTTTCTCGACCTGCCGATGTGGGTGGCGCGGGGATGGCATGGAGTCTGGCTCGGCGTCGGGGTGGCGGTCCTCTACGCGGCCGGCTGGATAAGTCTTCTGGTCCCCGCCATCTCGGAGCGGATAGGCATGAAGACGACGCTGGTCATTGCACAGGTGGGCATGGGAGCGCTTTTGCTGGTGCTGCCCCAAACCCGGTCCCCGCTAGTCCTCATGCTGTTCATGGGGGCCGCGCTGGCCTTCCAATCGTGTCAGGGGCCGCTGGCCGACGCCGCCGTCACGGCTGCGGTGCCCGACCGGGTGCGGGTGACGGTCCTCTCGCTTCTTGATTTACCCGCCCTCGGGGTGGCCGTAATTGGCGAGGTGGGAACAGGTCTCCTGGCCGACGTGCACCTGTCGTGGGCCCTTATCGCCTCTGGTGCCGTGGTGCTGGCGGCGACGCCCCTCTGGTGGGTCCGCCCCCGGCGTCTACGCGGGGACAGAAGTTCCGGGGTAACCACGGTGGCGGGAGCCTAAACCGCGACCGGCCAGGTTTCCGGGCCGTTCGCGGGCAGAAAAGACGCGGGACGTAAAGCGTCCCGCGTCAGGACCGGGGCGGCGCCGGGCCGCCCGTTACTTCGGGGCCGTCGTTGAGCTGGCCCGCCGGACCAGCAGCTTGGTCATTCACATATGCCCGTATGGCATCAAGCTCGTCGATCCTGTGGACACATCGGCTGTGAGGGCCGCCCGGGGCGCCTTCTTCTCGGCGCAGGGATGATGCGCGGATCTCGTTGCCTGGCTGTAGCCCGTCAGCACCTCGCGGACGGGCGCGGCCCCACCGCGGGCGGCGAGGTTCAGCGCGCCACCAGTGAGAAGTGCCGCCGCCACTAGAGTCGGAATCAGCAGGCGCACCTCGGCCTGCCTCCTCTCTGTTCTCCTCTTGCCGCTTGCTCTCAGTCCTCTTCAGCGTGGTCTCGTCTGTCAGCGGCCGACTGGCCTTTACGTCCTGCATTCTCTCAGACCTGGATTATGCGCCGACGCCCCGATTCCTCCCGGCTGCAGGCCTTGGCGTGCGCCCGCTTCTCCCACAGCTTGGCGGCCGTTCGGAAGCGCGGGCGACCAGGGGTTTGGTCGAACAGGAATTGGGCTGCCCCGACGCAGAACTGGACAGCTAATAAGAGAGTGGTCGAGGGAGGAGTCTCTTGGAATCCATGACCCGGATCCATGTCCGACCCGCATCGGTGTCGGATACGGACGAAATCACGCGTCTCTACATCGAAGCGCGCCGCGCCGCCGAGCCCATTATTCCCCCCTCGGTTCATGGGGCAGACGCGACGCGCGCATGGATCGGCCAACGCCTGGCCAGCGACGGACCCGCATTCGTGGCGGAGGCGCCGGATAGTGCCCCGGCTCAGATCGTCGGATTTATGGTGCTGGACGGGCCGTTCGTCGACCAGCTGTATGTACGGCCCGGGCTCACCGGACGCGGGATCGGCGCCGTGCTTCTATCCCGGGCCCAGGCGCTCTTCCCGGACGGACTCTTCTTGTGGACATTCGCCCGGAACGTCCGCGCCCAGCGATTTTATGAGCGGCACGGATTTCGGGCGGTGGAATGGACCGACGGATCGCACAATGAAGAGCGCACCCCTGATGTGCGCATGGTCTGGAGGGACGACCCCCGGGGCTGGCGGTCTCTCATACCGCCAGCCCCTCCAAGCGTCGATCAGTAACCGCGATCCGGGGCTGAATTGAGGCGGATGTCGCCGGTGTACGCGCGGAATTCGATCCGCGAGGGGTGTGCGGCATCGTGGTGGATGGTGAGATGAGCCACGGGCCCGCTGGTGTCCCTCTCGTTCAAGCCCCCGGTGTGCCAGTTGCGGTCCGCCAGCGGGAAGTTCGAGCCCGCCACCTCAAGGCGCACCTGGTGCCCGGGGCCGAAGTAATTGGCGGTTGTGATGCCGGTAATCCGGATTTCGTAGACGGTGCCCGGTTCCACCAGCTTCGGCGACGCATATCCTTCGCGATATCGCATCCGCGCACAGCTCCAGGCGACGTTGTAGGCGGTGCCGTCGGGATACACGTCCACGAGCTTGATGAAGATGTCGGCATCTTGGACGTCGGTCGAGACGTACAGCACCGCATCGACATCGCCCACCATG
This sequence comes from Bacillota bacterium, assembly GCA_021797815.1. GTDB lineage: Bacteria > Bacillota > Sulfobacillia > Sulfobacillales > JAIMBI01 > JAKATP01. The sequence goes on along the minus strand of JAJZYZ010000001.1, from coordinate 18,986 downwards.
GCCAGTCCGGTCTCTTCAACCGGGCTTCCGTACACAAGAACGTCCCGCCGCGCCTCCACCTCCCGCTGGTCCGCCACGACAGGGTCGGCGCCCAGGCCGGCGCCGATGGACTGGACAGGATTTGCAGGGTCGGCGATGACGACGTCCCAAGCGGCCGAGCCGCCTTCCTGATGGCCGAGCAGGCGTCCGTCGCCCCACAGGGTTTCGGCATGCCCGCCGCTATTCAGATAGAGGGTGGCGGGCACCGTATCGGGAAGCGGCCAGCGGTCTCCCGAGAGCCACTGACTGGCCCCCATCAAGAACACCTGGACCTTCGGCATGGGCTTCCAGGCGTCATCTTCGCCATTTAAGTGGCGACGGAACCACGACCAGATAATGTCGTCATAGGGGAACGTGGTGTTGCCGATGGGTCGGTCGCCGAGCCACGCCTGGGGAGAGGCCGACCGGATCATCGCGCAATGGGAACTTGCGGTCATGATCATGTACTGGTCAGGATGGTGCTGCTGGAACTCGAACAGTTTCACCGTCTCGTAGGCGCCCACATCGAGCCAGCCGTTGATGTTGAGCTGGGGCGTGGCGCCCGTGTGCTTGGCGTGCAGCAGATCGACGCTCTCCCAGATGGGGTCGGCGGGCGTCGCGCACATGTAGTCGTCGTATCCGGTCTTCGGCACCCCCATGCGCCGTAAGATGTCGAAGCTCGGGGGCACCTTGCGGATGCGCTCCAGTGCGTCTCCGTAGTCCTTGTCCCGCATAGTGGGCTGGGTGAGGATGAAGTTCCGCATGAAGCGGTCAAGCTCGGCCGGATCGTCGCTCTGGGGGAGCCGCGGGCGACGCAGAGTCGCCGATGGGTGATACCACGCGGTCCAGGTGCTGAGAACGGGAATCCCGTTCTTATAGAAGAGGCCCTGGGAGCCTTCGCAGCCAGGAATATTGCCCACGCCCGCGCCCGCGCTCATGGGCACGCCGGCCCGGTACGCCGGATGTCCCTGGGCTGCTACGCGCAGCTGGTTTTCGGCCGGCGACGAGCAGCCGATGAGGCCGATCGATCCGTTTGACCACTCCTGGGCGGCGATGTAGGTCATGGTATCGGCCGCATCCTCGGCCACGTGTCCGAGGAGGCTGAACTCTCCGTCCGACCAGCCGGTGCCGCGCTCGTTCTGGGAAACGGCCGCCCATCCCGCCTTGAACGCCTTCCGATAGACGTCATAGGACAGCTGGTTGGTGTAAGGGGTTCGCTCCATGACAACCGGCACCCGGCCCGCGGCGCGGGGACGGACAATGACGGTCGCAAGGCGCACGCCATCCCGCATGGGGATCATCCGATATTCGACTAGGTAGCGGTCACCCGTGGCGCCCATGCCCTCCAGGTGCCGCTCGAAACTGCTCGGTGCGCCGTAATGGAGACCAAATGCATTGGGGTCTTCTGACAGCATCCGTTCCGCATCTAACACGAGCCACCTCCAAGATTCTCTCGTGCGCCCCGCGACAGGACGCGCATCGCCATCCGTTTTAGTGTCGCATGATTTTCCGGGCTGCGGCCGGAACCTGTTCCGGAGGATCAGATGATTCTAAGAGTCCGCACACGGGCCAGGAGGATCTGGCCGCGGCCCGGCCAAGAAGACAGCGGGGGCATCTGCCGGCGAGGCGGCCCTCGGGAAAGGCGGTCAGGAAATGAATTCAGCCCGGCGGGTGTATGGCACGATCGGTTTCGCCTCGCTCGTTCTCGTGCTCTTCGGATCCCTCATGCTATTTGCGAGTCCGACCTGGGGCAGCGATGCCGCCGCGCCGTACGGCGCGCAAGCCGTGACCCCCCTGCTCTTTGCCTTGCCGTCCATGATTCTCGGCCTCGTGATGGTGGTGCTGGGGCTCGTCGGCGCCATCTGGGCGTTCTTCCCCGCCCTGCAGGCGTCTGATGTCCTGGAACGCCACATCCGCGATCTTTGAGCTCTTAGAAGCCGGGAAGCGGAATGGGTCCGGTGGGTTCCATGTCAATCTCAATCAACGTGGGAACCCGGTCGGCGCGTGCCGCTGCCAGTGCGTCGGCAAATGGCTCCGGCGCCTCGACGCGCACGGCCTTCAGGCCAAAGGCGTGCCCGAGCGCTACATAGTCGGGGTCCGTCAGATCGACGGCGTGCTGGCGTGCGAAATCATGCTGCTGGATCCGTTTTAGAATGTTGTAGGAGTGGTCGTTGAAGACCACGAACGCGACGGGCAGGTTATGGTGGGCGGCGGTCGCCAGATCCCCGACGTCCAGGAGGAAGCCACCGTCCCCCGAAAGCGAGACCACAAAGGCATCAGGCCGACCCACCTGCGCTCCGAGGCCGAAAGGCAGGCCCGGACCGATGGCGGAGGTAACCGGATACACAAACCGGTTCGGCCCTCCCACTCTTATCACCTGATCCGCAAAGGCATAGGCGGCAATGGTGGCGTCGCAGGTCAGCACCCCATTTTGCAGCACCTCCCGCTCGATGGCCCGCGCCCAGGGCTCCCAGGGGCCGAGCGCCCCGTAGGCATTCTCGCGCGTGTCTCGACAAAGCCGCACTACCTCTTCATCCCAGGCTCGAGCCTCCTCGGGGAGGCTTTGCAGGAGAGCTTCTACGGCGAGGCGCGCGTCCGCGTCGAGGAACACCGAGGCCGGATAGTTGCGATTTTGCTCGACGCGGTCCAGGTTGATGTGGATAAGCCGCGACGGCGCCTTCAACGCCCAGTCGCCCGTGTCTTCGTCGCGAAAGCGATTGCCGACGGCGATCCAGAGGTCGCAGGCTTCGAGATAGCGGCTCGCCTCCGGGTACATGAGCGGCGAGCCGAACGCGCCCGTCACCAGCGGGTGACGCTCATCCACCACGCCCCGCCCGCTTATCGACGTGATGATGGGCGCGCCCAGACGCTCGGCGAGGGCCTGCAATCCGGGGCCCGCACCGGCGCGCACGGCGCCGCCGCCGGCCCAGATGGCGATCCGGCGGCTTCCTGCAATCTCTTCCACTGCCTTTTCCACCTCCGCCGGGCGAGGCGGCACCGGGCGAACCGATGGGGGGATGCCCACGCTCACGTCGCGCTGCTCGTACTGCAGATCGATGGGGATCTCAACGGCCACCGGGCCGGGGCGTCCGGAGCGCGCACGCTCTGCCGCCTCGAATATCACCGACGGAATCTCGGCCACCGATTCGGGCCGGAAGAGATCCTTGGTGACGGCGCGCAGCATGCCGGGCTGGTCGGGAGCCTCATGCAGCGAACCCCGCCGCCGACCAAGAAGGCGCGTCGGAATCTGGCCCGTGATCATGAGCACGGGGGAGTTGGCGTCAAACGCCTCCAAGAGGCCGGTGACGGCGTTGCCGGCGCCGGGTCCGGTGCTGGTGAGCCCCACCCCGAGCTCCCCGGTGGTCCTGGCGTAGGCGTCGGCCATGTGCATCACGCCCTGCTCGTGTCGGGCGAGCCAGAACTTCGGATTGCCCGTACGCCCGAGCGCGTCCACGATAGGAAGGTTGTGCACACTCGGCACCCCGAATACCGCCCGCACCGAAAGAGCCTTTAACGCCTGCTGTGCGGCCTCGCCGCCCGTCATCATCGCCACAATGTCGTCCCCCTCACTCATCACGAAAGCAGCTGAAGCGATGAAAGCTTCACGGTTCCATCCCTCGCAAAGGCGAAGTCCGCCATCTCCCGCCGGCAGCGGCCCGCCGTTCCCCCGATGGCACCAACCCGCCAGGCCCGCTTTAAAAACAGATGGAGGTCGGCGTCCCAGGTGAATCCCATGCCGCCGTGCAGATGCACGCCGTCCTCCGTCACGGTGATGGCGTGCTCGGATGCATGGGCCTTGCACAATGCCGCGTAGAACGATCGCGCCGGGTGGTCCTCCACAAAGGCGAGCGCCGCGAAGCGGAGCGCGAGCTCGGCGTTTACGATCCCGATGTGGTCGGTGGCGGCCCGGTGCTTCAGGGCCTGGAAGCGGCCGATGGGCCCACCGAACTGGCGGCGGGTTTTCAGATACGAAACCGTGCGGGCCAGCGTCTCTTCCATGACCCCGTAAAGGTCGGCCGCCGCCAGGATCCGGCAGAGAGAAAGGAGGTCGCCGTGCCCCTGTGCCCCCAGCATCACGAGGCGGTCCGACCCCAGCGCATGCCCATCCAGTGTGAGTCGGCCCGCGGGCTCGGCCAGATCCCAGACCTCGACCGGATCCAGCTCAAGCTCCTCCCGCTCCAGTAGCACGAGGGCCGGTCCGTCGGGAGCAACCGCGGGTATCACGACCAGATCGGCCGCGGCCGGGTGCGGAACCCAAAGGTTCTCTACGCTGACCCGCCAGTCCGGACCTTCCCGTGTTACGGTTGCGGGGTCCAATAACGCCGCGTCAGCCAGAACCGCCAGCTGCGAGCCGTCGGCCATACCGGGAAGCCAGCGGGCGCGGACTTCCGGGGTTCCGAAGCGGCCCACGGCCCACAGGATCCCGAGCATTCCGGGCAGCGGCAGCGGGAGAAGGCGAGCGCCCGCACGCGCCGCCACCAGCACCACATCCAGCAGCCCGAGGCCGGAACCGCCCTGACCCTCCTCGATAAAGGCCCCGAGGAGTCCTTGATCGGCCAGCACACGGGTTGCATCGTGCATCGCCTGCCGCTCGGGAGGGTGGCCGGCGTAAGCCTGACGGCTTAGCGAAACGCCGTTCAGGTCCTGAAACACGCGGTCCATGACGGTCTCTATCGCCCGTTCTTCATCCGAGTATGCGAAGTTCACGACCGGTCTCCCCGTGGCAGACCCAAGATATGCTCGGCAATGATGTCAAGCTGAATCTCGCTCGTGCCGGCAAAGATATTGGTGCCCAGCGCCCACAGATACTCGTAGTGCTGAAACCCGTCGCCGGGTCTTTGCACCGCGGGTCCCTGGTGGCGGAGCGAGGCGCGGCCGATGCGCCAGAAGAGGTCACCGTAAAAGTATTTGAGGGTGGAGGCCGAGAAACCCGGTTCACGCCCCGCCTGGAGCTCCGTGATGAGCTCGAGGCACCAGAAACGCAGGATCTGAAGCTCCCCCAGGAGGCCGGCCGCCTCATCCCTCACCGCAGGATCGGCCAGTGGGTTCCCCGAGGGCAGCGAGGCCCAGGTCTCCAGCATGGCCATGAACTGGCGATGGTAGCGGCCGTGCTGCTCGATGGCCGTCACTCCGCGTTCAAAACCCAAGATGGCGTTGGCCACCCGCCACCCCTGGTTCACCTCTCCCACCCGCTGGCTGTCCGGCACGAACACCTCATCAAAATGCATGGATCCGAAGCTGTCATCGCCGGTCACCTCGGTGAGGGGCCGGACCGTCACCCCCGGTTCGTGAAGCGGCACCAGGAACAAGGAGAGCCCGCGGTGCTTGGGGGCCGCGGGATCTGTACGCGCCAGCACGAAGCTCCAGTCGGCGTCCTTCACCGTGGAGGTCCAGATCTTCTCGCCCGATAGGCGCCAGCCGTCTCCATCCCGCACCGCCCGGGATCGGAGAGCGGCCAGATCCGAGCCGGCTTCCGGTTCGGAGTACCCCTGGCACCAGACGTCGTCGACCGACAGGATGCGCGGCAGAAACTGCTGGCGCTGGGCTTCGGTGCCGTGGACCAGGAGCACGGGTCCGAGGAGGCCTTTGCCGGCCCACGCGATGCCCTCCGGCGCACCGGCCCGGTAACACTCCTCGGCAAAGATTATCTCCTCGACCTGGCCGAGACCCTGCCCCCCATACGCCGTCGGCCAGGACAATCCGGCCAGACCGGCCTCGAAGACGGCCCGGTCCCACCACCGGCTTACCGCGGACCGCAAGCCTCCCCGATGCCGGTTCTCCTGGTAGAAGGGATCATTGAGGGTGCGGGCCATAAACGCTCGCACACGGTTCCGGAAAACTTCCTGCTCGGGCGTGAAGGCAAGATCCATGGTCCCTCCCGACCCCACGGTGCGTTCCTCCGTCACCATATCATCCCGTCAGGCCTGGTCCGGGCTTCGCGAACGGCGAGGCGGCGCTTTTTCTAAGGGTGAGGAGCCGGCGATGGAGGGGCGTCCGGATGCCCGAAACGGTGGGGTTCCACCAGGACCACCCGCGCATCCAGTGCCACCACACCTTTTTGGTAAACCCGGAGCGGGTTTACTTCGACGGCTTCCAGTTCGGGATGCGCGGCCGCCACGCGCGACAGGGCGGCCAGGGCGGCCGAGGCGCTTTCCAAGTCGAGCGGAACGCCGCCGCGCGCGCCTTCCAGGAGCGCCCGGCCCCGCAGACGGCGCAGCATCGCGAGGGCGTCCGACGAGTCTACCGGGGCCAGATTCAGGGCGACGTCGTCCAGCACTTCGGCGTAGACACCGCCGAGGCCCACCATCGCGATGGGGCCGAAGCGCGGATCCTGACGGACGCCCACAAGAAGCTCCACACCCCCGTCGGCGGCCTGGGCCTCCACCGACACCGGTCCTTCCCCGAGACGCTTCCGGAGGTCGCGGAACGCTGCCCGCACCGCCTCGGCATCTTGTAATCCCAGGATGACGCCGCCGGCGTCTGACTTGTGGAGCAAGAAGGCCGCCTTCAGTACGACAGGAAAACCGACGAGCTCTGCCTGCGCCACTGCCTCCTCCGCCGTCTTGGTCAAAGAGGCTGGAACCAGGGGAATCCCGGCCGCTGCCACGAGTCCGCGCGCGGCCATATACCCGCAAGATGAGAGCGGCGGGGCCGGATCCGGGAGCGCGGCCGGCATCGGAGAGTCCCGCCGTTCCAGGGTGCGAAAAGCGCCTGCAAGCGCCCCCACGGCCTGCTCGACGCGGTGGTAAACGGGCACGTGACCCTCACGGAGCCGGACAAGCGCTTTTGATGACGAGGACCGGTGCATCGAGTGCACGACGAGCGTCCGACCGGGGTGATCCGCCCACCGCGCCATGGCTGCGGCCGTTTCAAGCTCGGCAGCGGCCATGGCGGGCCCGTAGACATGATACCCGCCGAAGTAGCCGCTCAGGAGAACGGCGTCCACCCCATCGTCCCGTTCCAACTCACGGAGGATGCGCACGAAATTGTGGACGTCGCCCTCTCCAGCGCCCGCCAGGTCCACCGGATTTTCCGTCGACCCGCGGGCAATCCGGGCCAGAGCCTCGCGGGCCGGCGCAGACAGCGGCGGCACCTCAAGCCCCTCATGCTCGGCCTCTTCGGCGGCGAGGGCCCCGTGACCCCCGCCATCGGCCACGATGGCGAGTCGGGGACCGCGCGGGGGGGATCGAAACGCCAGGAACTGCAGCCGGTCCACCATTTCTCCCGGCGTGCGCACGAGATGGATCCCGGCGGCCCGGCACGCTGCCTGCATGACGGCGGGCGCGGTCGCAAGCGCTCCGGTATGCGAAAGGGCCGCGCGCGCGGCTGCAGGACCCGCCCCCACCGTGAGCAGGACCACCGGGGTGCCAGCGCGGACGAGCTTGGCCGCCTCGTCTAAAAACCGTCGCCCCTGGCGCCAATCCTCTCCGTACACAGCCAGTGCCCGCACGCCCCGCGCCTCCGCCACGACGCCCAGCAGGTCGGCAATCTCCAGGTCCGCCTGGTTTCCGACCGACACGAAGCGGTCGAATCCGATTCCCTGCTCCTCTGCCAGCGCGCCCAGCTCGAGGGCCAGGTTGCCACTTTGGGAGATAAGGCCAACCGGCCCGGGAGGAAGGTCGTTCGATGTCAGGTGCAGCCCGGCCGAGACGTCTGAAAGGCCAAGACAATTGGGTCCGAGAAGGACGGCGCCCTTTTCGCGCACGCGCGCGACCAGATCCTGCTCGATTTTGGCTCCCGGGGCTCCCGTCTCCGACAGGCCGGCCGCAATCGCAATAAGGGCGCGCGCCCCGCCCGCCAGCGCGTCATCCACGGCCGCCACCAGGCGGGGTGCCGGCACCGCCAGGACGACAAGGTCAGGCGCTTCGGGCAGGTCGACAACGCGGGCGTACGTTTTCTGGCCGAGAATCACTGATCGATTCGGATTCACCAGGTATACGGCACGTCGTCCGGCGCCGCGAAGAGCGCCCACCCCAAGCCAGTGACCCCATTTGGCCGTATCGTCAGAAGCTCCGACCACGGCGACGCTGGCCGGATTAAAGAGACCCAACAGCGCTGCCCGGCGCCTGTCGTCTGGGACCACATCCACCCACTCCTGGCGGACACCTTACCTGACCCATCCCGGACCGGCAAGCGCATGGCCCGGCGGCAGGCACAATCTGGCCCGGCCGGACAGGAACCGGCGTACAGCCGCCGAATACATCCCACGAACCTCATACGCCGCCCCATCCCGCGAGACGGAACGGTACGGGTAATGAAAGGATCGCGTGTATGCGAGGCACACGCATAGGTTTGGGGTTGGCGATCGTACTTGCGGGCGGCCTCGCCGCCTGCGGTTCCCCGACGGCCGCGGCTCCTTCCGTTCGGGGCGTCGCCTTGAGCCACATCAACTGGCCTTCGAAGGGCGAGACGATCCGCTATCGAACGACCTATAACATGGCCTTCACGATGAAAAATCCCGTGGCCGGGGCGCCTCTCGTCCACATGGACGATGCGATGACTGGAACCCTGGTCGTCACCGTCCGCCCGGCCGGCGCGAACCGCGCGGTGGTCACCATGATCACGGAAGATATGGCGGCCCGCCAGGGATCGCAGGCGCCCGTTCCCATGGCGGCGCTGGATGGTGTCGGCAGCCGCTTTTTCGTCACGCGGGATGCCCAGGTCAGCGCCTCCTCGGTCGTGGGCGGTCAGCATCTCGGGTCAACCACTCTCCACCAACTTCAGGCGCTGTTCGGCAGTTTCCGCAGCGAGCAGTCCGTCTTCTTGTCTGGCGCTCCCGCCGCCGTTGAAAGTGGACAGAGGTGGACGTCCCACAAGACCTTGAATCTACTCGGCCATGTGGAGACACTGACGCTCACCAATACATACGAGGGCCCCCGGTCCAACGGCCTTCTTGTCAGCGAGGACGGCACGGTCAAGATGGATATGGGCGGAAGCTTTCCCGCCAGCGCGACCGGGACGTTCACCCGGACCGTCATCCTGGAGCCGCAGGCCCACTTTGTGCGGAGCATGAGCGGGAACGAGAATCTCCATATCGCCGTGTCCTCATCCTCAAGCGGCCAGAACCTCTCCGGCAGCATGAAGGTGCAGTTCGTTCTTACGGAAATTCCCTGATGGGGTGGTCCGCCGCCTTCAGCTGCCATCCCCAAAGCCGTCAGCCGCTTCGTACCCATCGGCTATGAGGCGAGCCAGCCGGTAGATCTCGGCCCGGAGTTCCGCAGGGTCCAGCACCTCCGCCTCGGCCCCCAGACGCAGAAGATCCCGGGCCGCCTCCCCAATCGTCTCGAACGGAAGCCGGATGCACCGATGCCCGGAGGCATCCGGGGGGCCCATGATCGTCATCCCCGACACGTAGACGGCCGTTCCCAGATGCTCCAGCTGCCGCATTCCCTCCGGCGACAGGCGCAGCGTCGCCGCAAGAGGATAGAGACGCTCCAGAAACTCGGCCGACGACCGTCGCCAGTGCGCGCCCAGATCGAATCCGGGAGGCCGCGTCCCCGTCTCGGCGCGCATCTCGCATTCCAGCATGGCCGCCACCCGATAGGTTCGGATGACGTCGCGGTCGATATCCCGGGCCACCAGGTACCAGACCCCGCCCTTCAGCACCAGCCCGAGTCCCAAAAGTGTCCGCCATGCCTCCGTCGTCCAGCTCCGGTAGCGGACCCTCATGAGCCGCGACGACCACACCGCCTCCGTCACGAGCGCCAGAAACGGCGGCTCGTCGGCCGTCCCGAACCAAGCCGCCTCTTCGATGTAGAGGCGCTCGCGCACCCGCACGGCCTCCTCGCGCGGTTTAGGTCCCATGCTGGCGAGAAGCTTCGCCTGCGCGCGGTCGAGCTCCGGTTCCAGACCGAGCCCCCGGGCCGCCTCCGGGAGTCCCGCAAGCCAGAGGGCCGCCGCCTCTTGAGGCGTGAGCGCGGGCGGCCGCATCCGATACCCCTCAACCAGCCGAAAGCCGCCGGCAGCGCCCCGATCCGCGTACACGGGGATGCCGGCCGCGCCGAGGGCGTCCATATCCCGGTAGATGGTCCGCACCGACACGCCAAAACGCTCCGCCAGCTCCCCGGCGGTCGCTCGCCCACGGGCTTCCAACGCGACCACGATGTCCATGAGACGGGTTGAACGCATCGCGTCTCCCTCCTGCACGGTCACGGCCGCACGAGATTCCTGACACAGCATGTCAGGCCTTCGCCTTACTGTACCGGACCGCGATCGCGATCGGATGGCCGCCCCCAGCCGTTATATTTTGTGAAGGGGGCGGCTCCCGACGTCCGACGAAGACTGGCTCGGCGAGTGGATGGCCGCCCATGGCCGGAGTCTTCTTCGCCTCGCGTACAGTTACACGAACGACCGCGGTGCGGCCGAGGACATCGTGCAGGAGACGTTCTGGCGTCTTTGGCAGCACCGGCGCCAGCGGCCCTGGGCTTCCGTCCGGCCAGGGTGGGTCTACACCGTGGCATACCACCTGGCGGTCGACCATGCCCGCCGACAACGCGAGCCGGTCGTGGCAATGCGCGACTCGGATGCAGGCAGTCCGGACGACGTCGACCGACGACTCCTCGTCGCCACGGTTCTTGAAGATCTGCCCGCCCGCACCCGCGAATTTCTGTGGCTCTTCTACTGGGCCGGCTGGTCGCCCGCTGAGATTGGACGACGCTACCGGATAACTCCGGCAGCCGTCCGCGACCGTCTCTTCCGTGCCCGTCGTCAGTTTCGCGCCCTATGGCACGAAAACGAGGAGGACGATCCCCATGCGTCAAGCCGATAACGACCGCGAGACGGCCTTGCGCCGGGATTTCGATCGCATTTTTCACATCGCTTCGCCGGCTGATGACCTCGACTTTGACCCCGAACGCTGGTGGGAAAGGTACCGGACGCGGATACGCCCCCGATCCTACGCCTTCCTTGCAGCGGCGGCTGCGGCGGCAGGCGTCCTCGTGCTGGCCGCTGCGGTCCTCCACGAACGCTCGGGACCTCCGCCCGCGGCCGCCGTGACGCGCATCTCGCGGAGTGCCGCGGAGCGAAGAGCGTTGAGCTTTGTCCGTCGACAGGACCCCAAAGCCTCGAGCCTTCTAGTCGTGCGCGCGAATCTCTTGGGCCGCACAAGTTTCGAGACCGTTCTACCAAACGCTTCGCCCTTCTCCCCGCCCTATTGGGATATCCAGCTAAGGGGTCCGGTTGTCGTGTCCGGACAATGGTCCGAGCTTGTCGCCGTCGTGGTCAGCCCCAAGACGGGCAAGGTCCGGGCCGTATACCCGGAAGCTCATGTCTACCCCGTCCAGCACCTTCCTGTGAACCTCTGGCCATTCGTACCCGAGCAGATCACAAATCTTGCTCTCACGAGCGGTGGCCCAGCGGAAGCGTGGGCGCGTCCCCGGTCTCGGCCTCAGGCACTTCACGTCCTCGCCAAGCTGCTGCAGGGAGCAATCGTCGTCCACCCGCACCTTGCGGCGGCTTCCCGCCGCAAGGTGGTCATCATGGATCCCATCGGCCCGCCCGTCCTTTACCTGCAGATCGATGGGGGACAGGTGCTGCAAATCTTTCCGGCCAATACGGTTCATGTGAGTGCGGGTGGGCAGATGTCGGTGTCGTATGTGCCCGGGGTGGTGGCGCTCAAAGTCGGTAGAGAAGAAATGTTTTTGCAAGATAAAGCCCTCACGGCGTGGATTATGAACTGGCAGTGGCGGCCCTTGTTCACCTTGCAGGGCACGTACTGGTTCCCCTAACCCGCCGCGGGAGCGGCACCCGCCGGACGGGAGGTGACGATCGGAAGCTGCGGGAGAGCCTTATGGCTGGAGGGTTCCGGTCGTTCGGGCGCGAACGCCTCCCGTACAGGGGGAATGGTCATGGGCTATGGCGCGGAGTCAATGTGGGCGCCGCTTCGCTGGGTGCTCTTAAAACGGGTGGAGGACGCCTTCATCGGGCCCGAGGTGCTGGTCCGCGACGCTCCGCGCTATGGGTATCTCGGCTGCCCCGACTACGACGAGGCCCGAAGGCAGTACGACCGGTTCCAGTCGCTTATCGCCCGTCATGTGCCCCGCCTCGACTTTCTGCCGGCCGACGAACGGGTGGGACTCGACTCTCTTTACACCCACGATTTCGTGAAGGTGACCGAGACGGGCGCCATCCTGCTGGCCCCTTCGAAACTGCTCCGTCAGGGAGAGCCGGCGGCGGCCCGGCCGTTCTTCGATGCGCTCGACATCCCAATCCAGGGAGCACTTTCGGGTGACGCCCGCATGGAGGGCGGCGACGTCGTGTGGCTCGATGAGGGCCGGGTGGCGCTTGGCCGCGGCTACCGCACCAATGACGAGGGGATACGCCAGTTCCAGGCGATAGCCGGGGAGGCCGCCGACGACGTGGTCGTGGTGCCGCTTCCCCACGCGGAAGGCCCGGAGGCCTGCCTTCATCTGATGTCGGTGCTGAGCATCGTGGATCGGAACCTGGCCGTGGTGTATTCCCGCTACTTGCCGGTGTTTTTCCGGGAGTGGCTGCAGTTCCGGGGATATCACCTGATTGAGGTTCCAGACAACGAGTATGAGACCCTCGGCACCAATGTGCTGGCACTTGGCCCCCGGCTGCTCGTGATGCTGGAGGGCCATCCTGTCACCGAGGCGGCGCTCAAAGAGGCCGGGGCCGAGGTGCTCACGTACGCCGGCTCCGAGATCTCTTACAAGGGGACAGGCGGACCGACATGCTTGACGGCACCGCTCTGGCGCCAGAAATAGCGTTAAGGGAGACATACCATGACGACGCGCGAACAGTGGATAAGCACGCTGGGCCGGCTGGTCGAAGTGGGAAGTGTGACCGGAAGCCCGCTTGAGGCCGCATTTCCCCGGCATTTGCAGGCGCTGTTGTCCGAGCAGACCTATTTTGCCGCGCACCCGGAGGCGATTTCCCTCCACCCCACCGGGGACGGGCGGGAGGTGCTGACGGCTCTCTTCCGGCCGGACGGACCGCCCCGGCCCGACACCGTCGTCCTCCTGGCGCACTATGACGTCGTGGGAGTCGAGGACTACGGCCCCCGCGCGGCTTTAGCATTCTCCCCGGTGCGCCTCACCAACGCCCTCCAAGAGCACCCCCAAGATCTCCCCCCGGACGCGCGCCAGGACCTCCAGAGCGGCCGCTTTCTCTTCGGGCGGGGCGTCATGGACATGAAGGGAGGACTGGCAAGCGAAATCAGCCTGCTGGAGGAGGCGGGCGCCGGAACGTTTCGACCGGGCGGCAATCTGCTTCTGCTCGCGGTGCCGGATGAAGAAGTGCACTCCGTCGGCATGCGAAGCGCCCTCGATGCGCTTTCGATGGTGGCGCGGGCACATGACCTCATCTACCGGCTCGTCCTCAACACCGAGCCCGTGTTCCCCCGGGTTCCCGGCGACCGCCAGCAATATCTCTACACCGGGTCTATGGGCAAGATTCTGGCGGGCTTTTACTGTCTCGGGCAGGTGACCCATGTGGGAGAGTCGCTGTCCGGTTTGAATGCCAATACAATGGCCGCCGCGATCACCATGGCACTCGAGTGGCACCCGGCACTCGTTCAGCACTACCACGACGAGACCGCGCCGCCGCCGACCAACCTGCTCCAGTACGGACTCTCGGAGCGCTACTCGGTGCAGGTGCCCTTTCGAGCCGTCACCCTCACCAACGTGTTGACCCACGATCGCCCCCTGGCGGAAGTGCTGGAGGAACTGATGGGGATCGCACGCGACGCCGGCTCGCGTCTCATGGCGGACTATCACGAAGCCGTCCGCCGCGCGGGGGCGGGCGAAGGCGTCGTACCCGACATCCGTGTGTGGACGTTCCAGGAATTGAAAGGGGAGGCCGCGGCGCGCACCTCCACGGAGGCCGTCGACGCGGCGATCGCCCGCGCCCTTCAGTCGACGCCGGGCGATGAGCGGGCACGGGCCGTTCGGGCGATGGACGCCGTGGCCGCTCTCATCCCAGAAGAAGCGCCCCTCATGGTGCTGTTTTTAGCCCCGCCCTACTATCCCGCCGTCAACTTCTCTCGACATCCGCTTGTGGCCCGCGTGGCAGAAGCCGCGAATCATGCGCTCTCTGATGGTGGCCTTTCTCCGTACCGCTCGCAGACGTTTTATGGCGGCCTGTCGGATCTGAGCTTTGTCGGCGACCCTACACCGCCCGCCGTGCGGACGCTCTTGGAGAACACCATGCCGGGCTGGGGAACCCTTTACGACATTCCCGCGTCGGCCGGCGTCTTGCGTGACACCCCGGGCATGAACATCGGACCCATAGGCTTCGACGCTCATCAGGCCACCGAACGGGTAGACGTCGACTTTGCGGTCGCAGGGCTTCTCCCGGCCCTCCGGGCCGCAGTGCAGGAGGCGCTGGCCGCCTTGCCACGACAGGCGTCTTAAGACCCTCGCGGTACCGCCGCCACGAAGGCTCCAGCACAGCCGCCGCCGCTGCCAACAGCTGGGTGTAGAGCCGGCTGTGGTCAGAGCAGAAGGCAGTCGGCGAGTGTCCGGGCGTTCATGCAGACGCCCGGGGGGTAGTCTGGACGCGCTTTGGCGAAAGCCTGGTCGAGGGGGACTCGACAGCCCCTGAACGTTCTTGCAGCCCCTCACCGGTGATCGTGGCGGTTAGCCTGAGGGAGGTCCGCGGGTGCTCCGACGAGAACCCGGAACGAATACCCGGGACATGCCGCCCCGGACGAAAGAAGCTGTGAGCATGACCGTTCCTGTATCTAATACCCCGGCCCGCGCTCCCCTCATGCCGGAAGACGTGGCCCGCATCGTGGACGCGGCATCTCCCCTGTTGATGCCAAACGGTGACATTCTCTACACGGAAAGCCGCTTCCAAGAGAGCGTGCGCGACACCGTGCTTCGCCGCATAGCTCCTGATGCACACGCCGCACCCGGGCTCGTGTTTCACGGGGCGGTTGAGGGACCATGCCTGTCGCCGTCGGGCGACAGGCTGGCCGGGAGATTGCCCGGCAGGCGGGATTGTCCGGTGTCACAGTGGCCAAGGTGCGGGGGAGCCTCGCCCAGTCTGGGCAGATCGAAGACCCGGCCGTTCGGGTGGGGGCCCGCGGGTACACGTACCCCGCCCCCGTCCTCGCACGTCCGCCCGGCGAACTCCCGGGGACAGGACTCGGCGAAGCCGTGGGCCAGCTCTTCACGCGGGGCGATCGGCGCGTGCCGGTGGCACTCCACCTCGGCATTTGTCTTCTGGAGCACGAAGCGACATGTTCCACATCGCGGATTCACGAACGCACCCCCATTCTCCATGGCCCGGGTGAGGAGTCTTGGCGCGCCAAGAAGCGACTCGTCTACGTGAGGAGTCCTCGCGTGAAGGCCCCCGCCAGCTGATCATCGCGGCGCGGACGAGCTACCAGCGTGCCAACGACGAACGCCAGCACGATTATGCCCACTAGCAGCCACGCGGATATCGTGATTTGTGCTTGCATCGATCACACCTCCTTTCTCGCAGGGTTGCGGGATTATAGGCACAGGATCTGAGGGCGTGTCTACATAACTCGCTACGGAAATGCGTGCGACGAGCACCCGGCGGTTGCGTTGGGCACTCTGGGAGAGCCAACAACGAGGAGGGAATCCGTGATGGTGACCAATCCCCAAATCCCCTTGACGGTTGCGCCTGGACGCGGCCATCCGACCGTACCAGACGACCCCGCTGTCTACGGGGGAGATTGCCGACCGCATCGGAATTGACTGCGGGAGACTCCTCCGGGCCTTGCGGGAGCGCCGCGTCGCCCCGTACGACGATCCAGCGGTCGATGAAAGCGCTCTGGCGCGGGACTTGAGCGCGCGTCTTCAGCAGCGCATCACGCGGTGGCAGGGGCTCCCATAGTGGAACGCGTGGCGTCGCGCACGCTGGGTCATCGGCCACTTAATGCGAGATTGAGCGGCGGGGGCGTTGCGCGCCGAGCCCCGCCTCTACCGGATGGCGGGCTACCGGCACCTGCCGCTGCTGGCCGAGGCCCTGGAGGTCTACGTCCACCGGCTCGAGGTCGTCACGACGCCAGTGAGCTAGGAAATCGACGGAATCGGGCGTCCCGAAGTTCCACTGAGTTCAGGACACCACCCAGGCGCTCGAAAACCAGCTCCAGGCGCAGGCGGTGAGCGAGCAGCACACCGTCACGTCCTTGAACTCGCAGCTGTCCCAGATCACCCAGGCGATTTCGGCACTGCTGGCTCAGTTTGCTTCCGGGTTCTTGAGCCGCCAGCAGATCTTTGACGCCCTCTACCCCCTGGTGCCTCCCATCGCCACCCAATACGGGCTCTCCCCGTATCTGGTGCTTGGCGTCATCACCGAAGAGTCCGGGGGAAACGCCAAGGTCGTCAGCTACACCGACGCGATCGGCTTAATGCAGATTGAGCCTTCGACTGCGGCTGAGTGGGGAGTCACGGATACGAACGAACTGTACGATCCCGTAACTAACGTGACGACAGGGTGCGAGATCCTGCGCTGGTTGATGGGAAAGTTCGCGTCATACGGCTCATTGGGTGAGACGATGGCCCTTGCCGCATACAACTCGGGTTCCGGGAACGTCGACCACTCCATCAAGGTGAGCCCCGCAAGTGATCCTCTGAGCTGGCTTTACAGCCAATCCTGGGGCAGCGGCGTCGAGCAGTACGCCAACAACATCGAGGCGCTTCAAGCCCTGTACGAATCGTGGGGGGCGCCGTAGGACAACCCCCTCGACGAAGCGGACCGGAAGCAGAATGCCGGTCGACGTCACGTTCGACCCCGCCCACGCACCCACGCGAGATTAACCGCGGGATCCCGGCCTCTCTGGCGCCGGCAAACTCCCTAGAAGGTCAGGCACCTCGCCGGCCAGGGGCAGCCAACCCTACGATGTCCTCCAGAGGGAACGCACGATGCGTTCCACGATAGACAGCGGGACGGCATCACTATTCGCCTGATAAGTGTTCCCGCCTTGGGTAAACGCCGCGAGGACATCGTGCACCGCCGTTCCTTGGGGTGTCCAGGCAGCGACTTGCAAGGTGGCACCGTGCATTTTGCGTTGGTGGATGCCGGGGGCCAGGATGTGTGTACCTCCTGCGGTCTCCGTGATGAGGATTTCCTTATCGCCCAACCAGTACTCCGCCGAAAGGATGAGGGGTCCGCCACTTGTTTTGATCGACACCAACGTAAATCCGCCGGGCATCCACCTGGGACGGCGAACAAGATGCGGATACCGCCGCGCTGCCGATCTCCACGTGCGCCACGTACCGGCACTCGCCAATGCCGAAGGCGGCGGCGGTTTAGAAGGGGCCCACGGATGCCATATGCCAACCATGGTGCCCACAATCACGGCGAGAACGAACAGCATGGCCCACCGACCTACGGACATGGCTGTGCACCCGGCCTACTGATTGACCACGGTATTAAAGTGCCCGTCGTCTGCGGCTTGGTAATTGGCGTACTGAATGTTGAGTTGACAGGTGATGCTGCCGCTTGAGAACGAGAGGTTCACGCCATCCAAGCTCACTGTATGAGAGGCGCCTGTCGTCATCGACACTCCGTACAGTCCGTCGGCCTGGTACCGGTCGCTTGTGTTCGCATTGGGGAAGATATCTATCATCAGGTAGTTGCCCGAGTCGCCCGACGACACCTGGGGGGCGCTAACGGAGTAGCTCTCGAATGAAACCGAGCTCCCGGTGGCGGGAACGTAGACGTCTGGTCCC
The DNA here is from genome assembly GCA_021797815.1 of Bacillota bacterium. Taxonomy (GTDB): domain Bacteria; phylum Bacillota; class Sulfobacillia; order Sulfobacillales; family JAIMBI01; genus JAKATP01. Next base: position 1,302 of record JAJZYZ010000001.1, on the reverse strand, counting down.
CCGAACACGCACGCCCATCCGATTGCGGTGTTTCCAGTCGAAAAGTCGTATAGCCCCATCTGAGTGTAGCCGCCATGAGTCGGGGTTCCAGAGTAGGTGCCCAAGAGAGAGCTGGAGTAGCAACTCCCCCCGCCTCCGCCCGAGGTCTGAGCTGCGGGAGATACTCCAGCGGGCGGAGAGCTCGGGGGAGCAGCCCATGCCAATCCACCCCACACACTCACAAAAAATGCGGCGCCGATAGCGGCAAAAGCATAAGAGAACGACAGTTTCACTTCGATATCCTCCCACACAAGTGTGAGCTTAATTTTAGTTGAGTCTGTAAATTACTGTCAATAGGCGGCTAAAGAAAAAGCCATTGCCCCGTCCCTCGTTACAATCGGGTTGCTCAAGACCACGACAACGAGGAGGAACGGGAAATGGCTGATTATCAGGTTACCATCGATGCCGCCGATTTGCCGAATCTGTTTCGGGGCGATGACGGAGTGAAAATGCTCATGGAGAAGGTGCTGAACCAGATTCTGCAGGCCCAGGCCGCGGAACAGTTGCAAGCCGCGCCCTACGAATGGACGGACGACCGCCAAGGGTACCGCAATGGCACCCGATCCCGCAAGCTCACGACCCGTGTCGGGACGCTCACCCTCCGGATTCCCCAACTCCGGGAGGGGCAGCTGTCCACGGAGCTCTTCGCCCGGTACCAGCGCCGTGAGCAAGCGCTGGTCCTGGCCCTGATGGAGATGGTGGTCAACGGGGTCTCCACGCGCAAAATCAGCGCCATCACCGAGGAACTCTGTGGCACGGAGTTCAGCAAGTCCACGGTCTCAGCGCTGTGCCAGCGGCTCGACCCGGTGGTGACCGCGTGGAACACCCGGCCGCTGCGGGACCAACGCTACCCGTTCTTGCTCGTCGACGCGCTGGTGCTCCGCATTCGCGAGGACGGCCAAGTCAAGAGTTGGAGCGCGTTGGTGGCGACCGGGGTCAACACGCAGGGCTATCGCGAAGTGCTGGGGTTGGGACTCGGCGACAGCGAGTCGGACGCGACCTGGACGGCTTTTTTCCGCACCCTGAAGGACCGCGGGCTCCATGGGGTGGACTGGGTCATCTCAGATGACCACCGCGGGCTCGTCAAGGCGGTGCAGGCCCAGTTCCAAGGCGCCACGTGGCAACGGTGCCAGACGCATTATGCCGAGGGCCGGATTATGCCGAGACGGCTTCGGCCCCGTACCCACGCGGCGGGCTGCGACAGGCGGCGCTCGGCATAATCAGAGCGCTTCCAAGAAGGCCAGCAAGGCGTCAGGGGGGCGG